>JAJFTE010000091.1 GCA_021373175.1 Actinomycetes bacterium | reverse complement strand
TCGTCCTGATCGACGATGGCGCGCAGGCGATGGCGCGTGGTCTGCGGGGTATTCGACGTGATGGCCACCTTCGCGCCCACGAGCGCGTTCACGAGCGTGGACTTCCCGGCATTCGGCCGCCCCACCAGCGCCACGAAGCCGCTCTTCACGACTTCGAGAGCGGGTGCGCTCATTCCTCGTCCTCGCCGTCGTCCTGGTCGAGGTACCCGCGAACGAACGCGTCCGGGAGCAGCGCATCGAGCGTGGTGACCTCCACCGCGTCGGACTTGCCGCCGAGGATGACCCGCATCTCGGGATTGAACTCGGCCAGGAACTGCCGGCACGCGCCGCACGGGACGGTCGGCGCGTCTGAGTCGCCGACCACGGCGATCGCGTCGAAGTCGTGGTAGCCGGCTGTGACGGCGGCCGCTGCCGCGGCGCGCTCGGCGCAGATGGTAGAGCCGTATGCGGCGTTCTCGATGTTCACGCCCTGGAAGATCTCGCCGCCCGCGAAGATCGCAGCGCCCACCCGGAAAGCGGAATACGGCGCGTACGCTTTCGAGCGGACTTCACGTGCGAAGGCGAGCAAGGCAAGATCGGGTTGCGTGATGCCCTCAGTCATCCCCGTCCCCTTTCTCGATCGGTGTGGCTGCCGGCTCAACGACCACCTGCCGGATCCGGTTGCCTTCAACGTCTCGTGCGGTGATGCGAAGACCTTCGACCTCGATCGACTCCCCCGCCTCGGGGATGCGGCCTGCTATCTCGATGAACAGCCCGCCGACCGAGTCAGCCTCAAGCTCAACATCCGTGCCGAACACCGCATTGAGGTCGTCTATCGGCGTGCGTCCGTCTACCAGCATACGCCCATCGCCCAGATCGACCATCATCTGCTCGGCCACGTCGTACTCATCGAAGATCTCGCCCACGATCTCTTCGAGCAGGTCCTCGATGGTCACGAGCCCGGCGGTTCCGCCGTACTCGTCGGCGACGATCGCGATGTGCGTCTTGCTGCGCATCTCAATCAACAGCTCCTCGACCGGCTTGGTCTCGGGCACGAAGTACGGCTCCCGCGCGATCTTCGCAAGCTCCACGTCGTGGCTGCCGCGTCCCAGGAACAACAGCAGGTCCTTGGCGTATAGCACGCCGAGGATATCGTCGACCGTCTCGTGGTAGACCGGCAGCCGGGACACGCCAGACTCCTCGATGAGGTCGAGAGCGTCATCGACGCTGGCGGTGTCTTCAAGGCACACGATGTCGGTTCTTGGGACCATCACTTCGCGGACGATCTTGCTTGCAAAGTCCGAGACTGCATCGATGATGGCTTCCTCGGTCTCGTCGCGCGTGGCCTCGTCGTCATCGCCGCCGCCCGCGCTTCGAAGCTCGTCGGGCGTCATCCAGGCGTCGGTGATCTGCTCTTTGGCGACCAGACCGATGAGCGCCGTCCATCCCGCTCCAAGCCCCTTGGCGATGGGGTACACCACAGCGGTGAGGGGCGCAGCCACCGGGGCCGACAGGAGCGCGACGCTCTCGGGGTTGTGCACCGCGAGCGTCCGTGGCAACGCCTCGCCCAACGCGAAGACCACCACAACCCCCAGGACCGCGCCGATGAGCAGCGTCAGCCACACGTGCGGCATCCCGGTGACGTTGAGCAGAACCCAGCTCACGCTTGCTGAGGCAAGCGCGTAGGCGACACCGCGCACCAGTGCCGAGGTGGCCACGAGGCGCCCGGGATGCTCGAGGAGCGCGTCAAGCGCAGGCGCTCCGCGCCGCTCGCTTTCAACGAGTCGCCTGGAGCGGCTCCGCGAGATATGCGGGGCTGCGGCCTCGGCAGCGGACAGCACGCCCACACCAGCTGCCAGCAGCGCCAGCAGGAGCACGTCGATAATAAGGATGAGTGCGATCATGGGGTCCGGCTCCGGCCCTCCCTGGTACGACTAGAACCAGAATACCTGAAAGATGACGGTGGTGATGAGCAAACCGAGGACGGCTCCCCACAGGACCTGCCACACCGTGTGTGTCTCGGACTCCACACGGCTCTGGGCCACCAGGGCCGCTATGAACAGCCCGATCACGCCTGCGCCCGCACTGCCGGTGATGTACGCGATCGAGGCGGCGCCCGCCGTCGCAAGCGCCGTGTGCCCCGACGGCCAGCCGCCGCGTAGCCACGTGCCTTCCTCGCGCTTCAGCGCTTTGGCGCCCAGCACAGCGAACGCCGAGAGCGCGAGCGCGACCACCGTGATGTGCGCCGGCGTCTGCCGGACGCGCACGAGCAGCGTCGTCGATGCGTTCGCGATGCGCGCGAAGAAGAGCACGTAGCCCACCACAAGCGCTGACGCGGCACTCACGAACACCGCGCCGGCGGCGACGTCTTTGGCGACCTTCGCGATGGGGTCGAAGCTCTGGGTCGCCACGTCGACCGTGGCCTCTATCGCGGTGTTCACAAGCTCGGTGCCGATGACGAACGCGATCGTCAGCACGAGAATCAGGAACTCCACGCGGCTCACCCGGAAGAAGAGCGCCGCAACAAGCACCACGGCCGCCGCGATCACGTGTATGCGCATGTTGCGCTGGGTGCGCAACGCGTACACGATCCCGTCGATCGCGTAGTTGAAGCTCCAGAGGATCGAACGGCTTCGCATCCGCTACTCCACGGCGTACGCCTCGAGCAGGACGGCTTCGCGCGCCTGCATCACCGCCGCGTCCTCGTCGCTCTCGTGGTCATAGCCGAGGAGATGCAAGATGCCATGCACCAGCAACAAATTGAGCTCGGCTTCCACGGTGGCGCCACGGTCAGCGGCCTGCGCTTCTGCGATGTCAGGCGCGATGATGACGTCGCCAAGGGTTATCGGCTCATCGCTGACCGCAACGCACGGGTCGTCACAGCCGAATGAAAGGACATCGGTCGGACCCTCGACCCCCCGGTACCGGCTGTTGAGGTTGGCCATCTCGTCGGTGCCGACGAGTGCGATAGACAGCTCCGAGAGCTCCGGCGCCTCTTCGAGCTTCAGGACGAAGTACGCAAGACGCTCGAACGCTTGGAAATTCAGCGGCTCAGGCTCGCGATGGCTCGTTACGCTGACCTGCATGCTTATCCCTCCCACTCACCACGTCCGGATACTCCACTCTTGGATGGTACACGCTCGCGAGCATGCGCGTGTACACGCCGATGACGGTCTCGATCTCCGCAATCGTGAGATTCGCCAGGTCCAGCTGATGGTCGGCGAGCTTCCCCGAGACGACCTTGCGCACAACCTCTTCGATGCGCGGCGGCGTGGGCTTCGTGGTTGAGCGCACCGCCGCCTCACAGCTGTCGGCAAGCATGACAAGCGCGGCCTCCCGCGAGCGCGGGCGCTCGCCGGCATAGCGGAAGTCGGCCTCGTAAACGGGACCGCCAGCTGCTGCCGCCTTGTTGTAGAAGTACGTCACCATCGAGGTGCCGTGGTGCTGCCGGACGATATCCACGATCTCCTGCGGCAGCCGGTACTCCTCGGCCAGCTCCACGCCTTCGCGCACGTGTGCCGTGATGATGAGCGCCGAGAGGGACGGCGACGTATTGTCGTGCGGGTTCTGGGCGCCGGCCTGATTCTCTACGAAGAAGCGCGGCCGCCGGATCTTGCCCACGTCGTGGTAGTAGGCGCCCACGCGTGCAAGCAAGCCACTCGCTCCGATCTGCAGCGCGGCTGACTCGGCCAGGTTCCCGGTGATGACCGAGTGGCTGTAGGTCCCGGGCGCCTCCATCATGAGCCGCTTGAGCAACGGATGCGCCGGGTTCGCCAGCTCCAGAAGCCGGACGTCCGTGGTGACGCCGAAGACGAGCTCGAAGGCCGGCAGCAACCCGAGCATGAGCACGACCGTAAGCGCGCCGCCCAGCAGCCCGAGCCCTCCCGCAGCGAGCGATTCACGCCACAGACCGCCCTCAATGAGCGTGCTGCCCAACGCCGCGCCGCCCGTGACAGCTATAACCAGTCCCCCCGCCGAGATAAGCCGCGAGCGCTCGCCGATGACGCTCACCGCCGTGACGCCAGCCACGCAGGCGAGAAGCGAGCCGACGACATGCGCCCCGGAAAGCACGCCGAAAAGCACGCCGACGGACACACCCACCACCGCCACGATGATGCCCACGCGCGCATTGAGCAGCAGCGTGGCCAGAATCGGCGCGAGCGGTATCGGCAACAGATACGGAGGCACGCCTGGCAGGATGAGCCCTAAGAGCCACGTCGCGTAGACCACGCCGAGGACAAGCGCAGCAAGAATCGCCACGTCGCGGAAGCGTTCCCAGACGTCCTGTTCGTCGCGGGCAAGATACACCGCGCTTACCAGCACGAGCAGCGCGACAAGCACCACATCAGCGACGCCGGCGGCGATGCTCGTGCGCGAAAGTGCCAGGGGCACTGACGCGAGCAGCGCTATGGCGACACCCAAGGCGACACGCTGGCCCGAAGGGGTCGAGAGCGGACCCTCGGCAGGCCAGAGCCGTACGATCCTGTCGAGGAGACTAGGCATCGCGCGCTGCCGCTTTCGCCTCCTCGAACTCGCTGTAGGCGGTGACGATGCGCTGCACCAGCCGGTGCCGGACCACGTCGCGTGACGAGAACTCCACGAAGGCCACGTCGTTGATGTTCTGAAGGATGCCGCGGACCTGCTTAAGACCCGAAAGCCCGCCGATGAGGTCCGTCTGCGTGATATCGCCCGTGACCACGATCTTGCTGCCGAAGCCCAGACGGGTGAGGAACATCTTCATCTGCTCAGGCGTGGTGTTCTGCGCCTCGTCGAGGATGACGAAGCTGTCGTTCAGGGTGCGACCGCGCATGAACGCGAGCGGCGCCACCTCGATGACACCCTTCTCGGTGAGCATCGTGGACTGCTCGATATCCATCATGTCGAAAAGCGCGTCGTAGAGCGGGCGCAGGTACGGGTCGACCTTCTCGTAGAGGTTGCCTGGCAGAAACCCGAGCTTCTCGCCCGCCTCAACCGCCGGGCGCGTGAGGATGATGCGCCCGACCTCTTTCTTGCGAAGCGCGTCGACCGCCATCGCCATCGCCAGGTACGTCTTGCCGGTACCGGCGGGGCCGATGCCAAAGGTGACGGTGTTCTTCCGGATCGCGTCGACGTAGCGCTTCTGGCCAGCGGTCTTGGGCCGGATGCTCTTGCCGCGATGCGTGAGCACCACGTCGCTGAAGACGCTCGTGGGGCTGCACTCGCCGCGCTTGAGCATATCTATCGCGCGGTCGAGACTGTCGGGCGTAAGGTGCTCGCCCTTGCCCACGAGCGAGATGAGCTCGCCGAAGAGCGCAGAGACGGCCTGCGCCTCTGCAACATCTCCGGAGATGGCGACCTCGTTGCCTCGAACGGAGATATCCGACTCGAACTGATCCTCGATGAGCTTTAGAAGATGGTCTCCCTCGCCGAGCAGATCGACCATGTTGATCTCAGGTGGAACGACCAGGCGGACCTGGGTGGGGTTGGTCACGCTAACGCTCGCCTCCTTGGGCTGACAGGGCTGATTCTACCACGCGCCGAGGACGAATCCCGCTTCATCGACGCCGGTAGCGGTGAGAAGCGTGCGGTCGCCGGGGGCCGCCAACGCCGGGTCGAAGCGCACGCGGGAGCCGTCCCGCGCCACGCCCTCGCCCGCTCGCTCCACGAGCACGTCGAGCGCGCGTCCCACCTGCGCGCGCAAGTGCGCGAGCCGCATGCGATCGCCGAGCGCGCGCACCTCGGCCGCGCGCGCCGCGATCGTCTCGGGTGCGACGCGGTCCTCGCGAGCGGCTGCGGGCGTACCCGAGCGCGCCGAGTAGCGGAAGACGTGCAGCTTCGCGAAGCCGACGCGCTCGAGGAACGCGAGCGTCTCGGCAGCGTCGGCGTCGGACTCGCCGGGGAAGCCGACGATGACGTCGGTGGCGAGCGCCAGGTGCGGCACCGCGTCCCGTGCGCGCGCCACGATGGCGGCGTATGTGGAGGCGTCGTAGCGGCGGCCCATCTCGGCAAGGGTGCGATCGGCGCCCGACTGCAGCGGGACGTGGAGGTGCTCGCAGAACGCCGGAGTGGCTGCGATGGCCGCCAGCAGCGCCTCGTCCACGTGCTCGGGCTCGATGCTGGAGAGCCGGATGCGCTCGTTGCCGGTGGTGCCGACCGCCTCGATGAGCGCGGGCAGTCGCACGCCGCCGTCGTCGTAGCGGCCGACGTTGATGCCGGTGAGGACGATCTCGCGCACACCCGCGTCCCGAAGCGCGCTCACCTCGGCCACCACGTCTGCGAGCGGCGTGGAGCGGGGCACGCCACGCGCGCGCGGCACGATGCAGTAGGCACAGACGTTGTCGCAGCCGTCCTCGACCTTCACCATCGGGCGGATATGGAAGCCCGCGCCGGTGCGCTCTGCGGGGCGTGGCGGCTCCTGAAGCCGCGTGCCGAGGAGCGTCGCCACACGCCCGGCGACGGCGGCCTTGTCGGCCTCGACCACCACGCGCTCTCCGAGCGCGACGAGCGTCCCGTCGTCGACGGCCGCGCCGCAACCGGTCACGACCACCACCGGCGCCTGCGGGAGCGCGTGCGCATGCCGCACGGCCTTGCGCGCCTTGTGGTCGGCCTCGCCGGTGACCGTGCACGTCGTCACGATCACGACGTCGGCCTCGGCCTCCGGCACGAGCTCCACGCCCGCGCCCACAAGCGCGGCGGCGATCGTCTCGGCTTCAACCTGGTTGACCTTGCAGCCGAGCGTCCTCATCGCCACGCGATGCGCGCTACGCGCCACCGAGACCTCCGCGAGCTGCCAGTGCGAGCGCGACGGCGACAACGCCAGCGGTCTCGGTGCGCAAGACGGTGTCGCCGAGCGAGACCACCTGCGCGCCCTCCGCGACGAGCACCCCAACCTCATCGGCCGAGAAGCCGCCTTCGGGGCCGACGACCACCGCGACCGGGGCGTCAGCGGGCAGCGCCGCGTCGGCGATCGCGGCCGAGATGCCGGGCGCGCTGGCGGCGTCCTCCCACGCCACGAGCACGAGCGCGGCGCCCACGAGCGCGCCCGTGAGGCTGCCGACGTCGGCAAGCGACGCCACCTCGGGCACGCGCGTGAGCTGCGCCTGCTTGGCGGCACCGGCGGCGATGCGCCGCCAGCGCTCCACACGCGCCGAGGCGCGGCTCGCCTCCAGCCGCACAACGGAGCGCGCCGTCACAAGCGGCACGATGCGCTCGCAGCCAAGCTCGGTCGCCATGCGCACGACGAGCTCCATCTTCTCGCCTTTGGCGAGCCCCTGGGCGAGCCACACCCGCGGCACGCGGTACGCCTCGACAGCCTCGAGTACGATGCCGCTCGCGCCCTCGGCGGTCACCGCAGTGAGCCGCACTCGCGCGGCCGCTCCCTCAGCCCCCACGGCGACGATCTCGTCGCCGGTGCCGAGGCGCAGCACATCGCGCAGGTGGTGCAGGTCCTCCGCACCCAGCGCGAGCGCGCCTTCGGCCACGAGCGGACCTCTCAGAAAGAAGCGGTGCGCGGTCATCTACGCGCCGAGCCAGTCCTTCAGGCGCTCGAGCTTGGTCGGGCCGCCCTTGCCAGTGCCGAACGACTCGCCGAGCTCACGCACGAGTTCGCGCTGCTTCTTGTTGAGCTTTCTGGGGACGTCGACCCGCAGGTGCACGATGAAATCGCCCGCGCCTCCGCGCATCCTCGGCATGCCTTTGCCCTTGAGACGCACCGTTTCCCCGCTCTGCACGCCCGCGCCGAACTCCACCGGCTCATCGCCGAAGAGTCCCGGCACGCTGATGGTTCCGCCGAGAGCCGCCTGCGCGATGTTGATGGCGGCCATCGCGTGCAGGTCGTCGCCCTCGCGGTGCAGGTAGTCGTGCTCCTTCACGCGCACAGTGAGCAGCAGGTCACCCGACTGCGCGCCGCGAACGCCCGCCTCGCCCTTGCCGCTCACACGCAGCGTGGCACCGTCGTCGATGCCGGCTGGGATCGTCACGCGGACGGTCTCGGACACACGCGCGCGCCCTTCGCCGCCGCACGTGGGGCACGGCGGGTCGACGATCTTGCCGGTCCCGCCACACCGTTCGCATGTGGTCACGGACTCCATCACGCCCAGGAGCGTCCTGCGTTGCGTCCGGCGCTGCCCCGCGCCGTTGCAGACCGGGCAGGTCTGGACGCTGCCGTCAGGAGCGGCGCCGGTGGCATTGCACGTCGGGCACGGGCCGACCCGTGTGAGCGGCACGTCCTTCTCAACGCCGGTCGCCGCTTCCTTGAGCGTGATCACGGTCTGAGCGCGCATGTCTCGGCCATCGAGCTGCACGCGCCGCTGACCACCGCCGCCCATGCCTCCCATGAACACCGAGAAGATGTCTTCGAAGCCGCTGAACACATCACCCACGTCGCCGTAACCGGCCTGACGCGGGTCGGCGGTGCCGTACTGGTCGTACGTCGAGCGCTTCTGGTCGTCCGAGAGCACCTCGTACGCCTCGTTGATGCGCTTGAACTCCTCCTCGGCATTCTCGCCGTCCGAGACGTCGGGATGCGTCTCGCGCGCCTTCTGGCGAAACGCCTTCTTGATCTCGTCGGCCGAGGCGTCGCGGGCGACGCCGAGGACCTCGTAGTAGTCGATGGTAGCCACGGTTCTCCTTACTTATCCGAGCACGTCTGTGAGCGAGTCCGCCACGGTCTTCACCGTGGTGATCGCGCGGGGGTAGTTCATGCGGGTGGGGCCGATGACGCCGATGACGCCGGTTCGCTCCGCGCTGCCGTACGGGCTGGCAACGAAGCTCATCGAGCCGAGCGCGTCGACGGGGTTCTCGTGGCCGATGCGCACCGCCAGACCGCCGGACTGCATGACATCCGAGAGGACCTTGAGCATCGTGAGGCCGTCTTCCAGAAGCGCCACGAGCGGACGCGCGACGCCCGGGTCCGCAAGCTCGGGCTGCGAGAGCAGCGCGGCCACACCGCCGGTCACCACGCGGTCCTCATCGGCTTCCTTGAGGCAGTCGACGACCTCGTCGAGCACCTGCAGCGTGACGCGCGCGAAGGCGTCACTCGCCGCCGACGCGTCGTCCCGGATGCCGAGCACCTGATCGCCGACCTTGTCCTCGAGGATCGCCGTCAGGTACCGCTCCACCTCGGCGAGCATCGTGTCGGTGGCCGAGACCTGCAAGTCGAGCGTGCGGTTGGCGACCTGTCCCGAGTCCGTGACGACCACGACGAGCGCGCGCCGCTCGGCAAGCGGAACGACCGAGACGCGACGGATCCGGGCGCGCCTGAGCGCGGGAGCCGCCACGACGGCGACGTAGTTGGTGAAGCGCGACAGCAGAACGGAGGTCTCGCGCATGACGTCGGCCATCTCGTGCTCGAGCGCGTCGTACGCGGTGTGGATGCTGCCGACCTCCTCGGAAGACAGGCCGAGGGCGCCGATGCGTTCGTGGACGTCGTCGACGAACGCGCGATAGCCGATGTCGGTGGGCACGCGCCCCGCCGAGACGTGCGGCGAG
Organism: Actinomycetes bacterium; assembly: GCA_021373175.1. Classification (GTDB taxonomy): domain Bacteria; phylum Actinomycetota; class Coriobacteriia; order Anaerosomatales; family Anaerosomataceae; genus UBA2286. The sequence continues at coordinate 26 of JAJFTE010000091.1, read as the reverse complement.
CGCACGAAGCCGCTCTCTTCGAGCGC
>JAJFTE010000139.1 GCA_021373175.1 Actinomycetes bacterium | reverse complement strand
CTCAACGGGTTCGGGGAATGCCGCGGGCAGCGAGTGCTCGCGGATCACGATCTCCACATCCACGCCAGGCGCCTCTGCGGGGCCGAGAATCTCCTCGATCACGCCCTGCATGGCGTCGCGCTGCGTCGCGTAACGCGTGATGCGCGCGACGACGATATCGTTCGGCTTCGGCACGAGGTCGCCCGAGACGCTCACGAACACGTCGGACCGCATGCGGGGGTCAGTCGGCGTGACGATACCGAGCGCACCGTGACGCTCGAACGTCCCCACAACGCGAGTGACGGCGTGCTCCAACACCTGCACGATCGCGCCCGAACGCCCCTCACGCGAGCGCCGGGTGTTCAGCCGAAGCGTGACGGTGTCACCGTGCATCGCGTTGTTCGTGTCGCCTCGGCCGACGTAGATCTCGCCAACAGGCGTTGCCACGAACGCGAACCCTCGCCGGTTCATGCTCACGCGACCGACGAGCAGGCCGCGCTCCTTGAGCGCGACGTACGTGCCACCGGGTCCCTCGGCTACCGCGCCGGAGCGCACGAGCGCGCTCAGCGTGGTAGCGACGCACGCCTCGGTCAAGCCGTCGGCTTCAAGCGTGGCGGCAAGTTCGGCGGCGGCCATCGGCTTGCCCGAGCCAGCACGTAGGGCCTTGAGGACGAGTTTGTCAGGACGCACGGGACCTCCTTGGCTGTGCTCCGACGAACGGCCGGAGGGTGGCGCCGGATGTGGCAGACGCAGCTTGTCGCGGTGGTACAATCTCTGTATGGTGCAACTCTACACCTGAGCATTCGGAGAGCACATGCAACGCCCGCGAGATCTCACGCCGACCCTCATCGGGACCGGCACCCTCACAAGCCTTCGCGACATGGTGCGAGCCATGGAGACCGTGGAGACGTTCGATTACCAGTACGTCGTTGATGACGAGCCGATCTCTGAGGGCCGGGCGACGCTGGTGAAGATCATGGCTGACCCTGATTCGTCCACACTGCTCGTGAACGGCTGCCTGTTCCTCAACGTGGCAAGCTTTCGCTATCTCAACTTCGAGACCACCGAAGATGGCGTGTCGAGCATCGCGCTTCACGGCGACGGCGTGGTCCTCGAACTCGAGCCGCTCGACGAACCTGACCTGCGCGAAGGCCGGCCCGCCATCAGGCTGATGGATGAGATCGTGTTTGACCCGCAGTCATACGTCACGCTCGACGACGATGAGGACGACGATTAGAGCTTCGTGCGGATCTCCTCGATCGCGCGCTGATATTGCGTGTCAGTGGCCTTCTCGGCCTGCTTGGCGGCGTCCATCTTCACAACGATCTCGGGCACGACGCCCTTCTTGTCGATGACGCGGCCTTTCGGCGTGAGGTAGTGCGCGATCGTGAGCTTCACCGCGCCGCCGAACGAGAGCTTCTCCAGTTGCTGCACGCTGCCCTTGCCAAACGATGTGACACCGACGATCGTCGCGCGCTTGTAGTCCTGCAGCGCGCCGGCGACGATCTCGCTCGCGGAAGCGGAGTTCTCGTTCACGAGCAGCACGAGCGGCGCGTTGGTGGCAACATCGCCGCTCACCCGGTACGTCTCGTCGGTGCCGGCCGCACGGCCGTCCACCGTTACGACCACGCCATCTTTCACGAAAAGCGACGTCACATCGACCGATGCCGAGAGAAGGCCGCCCGGATTATCGCGCAAATCGAAGACGAAGCCCTTCGCGCCCTTCTTAGTGAGGTCCTCGATGGCTTTGGCGACGTCGCCGCCCGAGCGCTGGTTGAACGAATAGAGCCTGATGTAACCCACGTCCTTGCCGACCATAGCCTGCTCGACGTTAGGGACGTCGATCTTCGCGCGCTTTATGGAAAAGACGATCGGCTTCGCCGAACCCTTGCGCTCGATGCCAAGCTTGACGGTCGTGCCCACTGGCCCGCGAACGCGCTTCACGACCTCATCGACATCCCACTTGTCGCGGGTCACGCCGTCGATCGAGACGATGACGTCGCCCGCCTTAAGCCCGGCGGCTTTCGCGGGCGTCTTGTCGAGCACGGTGACCACGTACGCACGGCCTTCCTTGTCGGAGATCGTGATGCCGATGCCGTAGAACTCGCCACTCGTCTGCTCGTTGAAGTACTGGTAGTGCTGCTTGTCGAAGTAGGCCGCGTACGGATCGTCCAGCGACTCGAGCATCCCCTTGATCACGCCGGCGGTGAGTGACGTCTCGTCACTCGGCTTCAGCGCCTCGGCATTGATGATCCGCTGCACCTCTGAGGCGGCCTGTTCGGGCGTGGCGGTCGTCTCGGGCACGCCGGGAATCGCGCCGCCCACAGGAACCATACGGTCGAACAGGACGCCGCCTGCGAACGCTCCGACCGCCAGCGCCAGCACCAGTACCGCGCCGATGACGTATTTCAGGACTCTGCTCATGGTGGTTAGACCTTCAGGTAGCGCCTCAAGGCGACGGCGGAGCCGGCAAGACCGATGATCACGCCGCTCACAATGAGTATGAGAGAGATCTGTGCTGAGCTACCGCCCGATAGCGACACTGGCAGGAACGAAATCGTGCCTTTCAACCGGGGCATGACGAACCACTGGATCGACCCCAAGGTCAGAAGCGCCAGCAGGGCGCCGAGCAGGCTCTGCACCATCCCTTCGAGAAGGAACGGCGTGCGGATGAACCAGTTCGATGCACCGACCAGCCGCATGATGCCGATCTCCTTGCGACGTGCATAGATCGCGAGCCGGATGGTGTTGTTGATGAAGATCAAGCTGATCACGGCAAGCATGATGATGAACACCACGCCCACCACGCGTAGTGCACTCGTGAAGGCGAACAGCTGTTTCACGATCTGCTGGCCGTACTTGAGTGACTTCTCTGGACTGTCGGGACGGTCCGCCACCTTAATGAAGCTCGGGTCGCTCTTGATCGTCTCGACGAGGACTGTGACGTCCTGCGGCTTCTTCAGGTTCACGTCGAGAGACGCGGGCAACGGGTTCACCTCAAGCTGATCGACGATCTCAGGACTGTCCACCATCGTCTTCTTGAACTCTGCGAGCGCCTCCTCTTTGGACGTGTACTTCACGTTCTTCACACGCGCGTCCGCGACGAGCGTCTTGTTGAGCGCATCGACGTCGGCGGTCGCCGCGCCGTCTTTGAGGAATATCCGGATGGAGACCTTGTCCTCCACCGAGCGCACGACCTGACTGACGATCATGCTGCTGGCGATGGAGACCCCGACGAGCAACAACGACAGATAGATCGTGATGACCGCGCCCAGGCTCATAACCCAGTTGCGGCGAAAGCTCTGAAGCGATTCGCGAACGAAATAGCCTGCATTAATCGCCATAGCCGTACACCCCGCGATCCTGGTCACGGATGATGCGGCCGTTCTCAAGCGCGATGACGCGCTTGCGCATCGAGTCGACCATCTCCCTGTCGTGCGTCGCGACAAGCACCGTCGTGCCTGTCTTGTTGATGCGGCTGAACAGGCTCATGATCCCAAGCGATGTCGCCGGGTCGAGGTTGCCGGTCGGTTCGTCCGCGAGCAGAAGGGGCGGCCTGTTCACGAAGGCGCGAGCGATGCTCACGCGCTGCTGCTCGCCTCCGGACAGCTCGTCAGGATAGCTGTTGATCTTCTCCTCAAGCCCCACGAGTCGCAGCACCTCCGGCACCTGCGTTCGGATGACATGCCTGCTGCGGCCGATGACTTCAAGCGCGAACGCGACGTTCTCGTACGTGGTCTTGTTCGGCAGAAGCTTAAAGTCCTGGAAGACGCAGCCTATGTTCCGGCGCAAGTACGGCACTTTCCAGTTCTTCATATGCGTAAGATCCTGACCCGCGACGACGATGGCGCCTTCCGACGGCAGCAACTCGCGTTGCAACAAGCGGATGAACGTGGACTTGCCAGAACCCGAGTGCCCGACGAGGAAGACGAACTCGCCTTGCTCGATCTCCACGTTCACGTCGTTAAGAGCGGGTTTGTCAGCACCGTAAGTCTTGCTGACGCTCCGCATCGATATCATGAGTGCTCCATCTGTTGGCAACGGCTCCCGGTCGATTCTAGCAAAACGGCTGCCGTACCGCCGCTTCCACGCCTCCGGCGTTTCGCGAACTTCACACCGTCTTCACCGGGGGCGGCGATCATATCGTGCGCCGACGCGACGCAGTGGCGCCGGCATGTGCTCGCACACTACCTCGGCCACCGCCGAGCCAAGCCCGCCGATGATCGAGTGCGCTTCGCATATGACGACAGCGCCGGTCTTGGCGACCGAGGCCACGATCGTCTCGACCTCGATGGGCTTGATGGTCGCAACGTCGATCACCTCGGCCGAGATACCCTCGGCGGCAAACAGCTCGGCTGTTCCCAGCGTGCGCTCGACCATCACGCCGCATGCGGCGAGCGTCACGTCCGTGCCCACACGCAGGACGATCGCGCAGCCGGGCCGAACGTAGAACCGGCCTGGCGTAGCAGCCGCAACGCGGATCGCAGCGGCCGCTGCGCACGCATCGGCGGGCACGACGACCCGCATGCCCGGCAACACGCGCATGAGCACGATGTCTTCGAGCATCTGGTGGCTCCCGCCGTCGGGTCCCACCGCGATGCCCGAATGCGTCGGGCACAGCTTCACGTTCAACTCAGAGTAGCACACGGTGTTACACACTGGTCGTACGCACCCCCGGTCGCAAAGGCCGCGAAGGAGCCGGTGAATGCGTGTCGCGCTGCGGTGAGCTCCTCGATGCGCCACGAACATCGCCGCCTCCCAGGCCTCGCCCTCCTGCAGCTCGCCGTCGCAGCGGGCAGTACACCGTCGGCTTCGTCATGCCGTCCAGGTGTGCGGACCGGGCGCATTCAGACTCCTATCTCCTTGAAACCTTCTCCCAGCGCCTCGTGGATATCCGCGATGATCATGAACGCCCCGGGATCAGCGGCGCGCACCAACGCTTTGAGCGCATCGATCTCCCGACGGGAGACCACCGTGAAGATGACCTCTCGCTCGGAGCCAGAGTAGAGCCCCCGGCCGTTGAGGCCGGTGGCTCCGCGACCAAGCTCGGACAAGATCGCCTCGGCTATCGTGTCTGAATGCTCAGAGATGATGTAAGCCGCCTTCTCGACCGAGAGGCCCTCCTGAACGAGGTCGATCACGCGTCCCATGACCACGATGGCGACGGCGCCGTACAGCGCGAGGTTCGGGCCGAACTTGAGCGCCGCGGTGAGCGTGACCACAGCGTCCGCGGCAAGCATCATCTGACCCACGCCGAAGTCGCTGTGATCGGCGAGCAGTTGCGCCACGATATCGGTGCCTCCGGTGTTGCCTCGCGCCTTGAAGACCAGACCCATGCCGATGCCGGTGACGACGCCGCCGTACAGCACCGCCAGCAGATGGTCGTTCACCGCCAGCGGCCGTGTGAACCGGGCAAGCACGTCTACGGCCACCGACAGAGCGACCATGCCATAGATGGTCCTGGCACCGTACCGCCAGCCCTTGAACGAGACCGCGACCACCAGGAGCACCGCATTCATCGCGAGCATGAGGACACCGACCGGCAGCGTGACCCCACGGTCTTGAAGCGTGTAGTAGAGCACAGTCGCAAGACCGGACACGCCGCCCGCCACGAGTTTGTTCGGGATCATGAAGGCGTCCAGCCCCCACGCCGTGATGATGATGCCGATCGTCATGAACAGGTAGTCCCGGACACGGCGGCTCTTGAGTACCGATTGCGGGGTGACCCTGGACAGCACACGCGACGCCACCGCTACCACACCCCTCCCGAATCGATCATGAACCGGTCACGCTTCTGGCCGAGGAAGTCGAGCACGGACGCGGCGTCGCGGTTCACGACGCGGTCCTCGGGGAAGCCGATCTCCTCGGCGATGGCAAGCGCGTGGTCGAACTCGCCTACGAGCAGGTGGAAATGCGCGTCTGAGTTGATCGCGATCCGCGCTCCGGTGTCGCGGGCCGCCTCGGCGAACGCTCGCTCGCGCGCGAACGACGCATGACGGCCGCTACGAGGGTCGAACGAGTAGTTGTTGAGCTCCAGGATCACGTTGTGCCGCACGGCGGCGTCCACGACGGCATCCAGGTCGACGGGGAACTCGTCCTCGTTGCCCGGATGCGTGATCATGTCAACGAGCGGGTTCGCGATCACGCGCAGAAGGCCTTCGGTATTCTTGACGCGGTCGCTCTCGTCGAAGCCGCATGCGGGATGCAGACCGACGGCGACGAAATCGAGCATCTCAAGCATCTGATCGGGCAGGTCGATCCCGTTGTCGGTGCCGAGACACGGATTGGCCTCGCAACCATTCAGGAGACGAACGCCGCCCAGCATCGATGGTATGACCTTCATGTTCCAAAAGTGCCAGAGGTGCGCGCCACCGGGCACCGCCGGTCCGTGGTCGGTGATCGCGACAAGCTCGAGGCCGCGTGCCGCTGCCGATGCCGCGATCTCGCTTACGGTGGAATACCCGTGACCCGATGCGACCGTGTGGGTATGCAGGTCCGCCAAGAGACGCATCTACGCGCCCCCGGCCATAGCCGCGGCTGTCTCGTGTCCGACGCGCCAGCGGTGATACCCGACGACGAACTCATCGACCTCGCCGTCGAGCACCCGGTCGACCTGACTGGTCTCCACGCCCGAGCGTACGTCCTTCACCAGCTGATACGGGTACAGCACGTAGTTGCGGATCTGGCTGCCGAAGGAGATGTCCATCTTCTCGCCTCGCAGCGCGTCGAGCTCCGCCAGGCGCTTCTCTTCCTCGAGCTCATAGAGCCGCGACCGCAGGATCGTCATCGCGGTCTCTTTGTTCTTGAGTTGGCTCTTCTCGTTCTGGCACGTCACCACAAGGCCGGTGGGCAGATGCGTGATGCGCACCGCCGAGTCGGTCGTGTTGACCGACTGACCGCCCGGTCCGCTTGAGCGATAGACGTCGATGCGCAGGTCTTCCTCACGGATCTCGACCTGCACGCTTTCGGGGAGCACCGGCAGCACCTCGATCTTCGCGAAGGTCGTTTGACGCCGCTTCTTCTCGTCGGTCGGGCTGATGCGCACGAGCCGGTGAACACCGACCTCGGACTGGAGCATCCCATATGCATTGCGCCCGTGCACGGTGAACACGGCGCGGTCGATGCCGATCTCGACACCGGCGGGGGCATCGTGCAAGTCGACCTTCCACTTGCGTCGCTCGGCATACTTCGTGATCATGCGCATGAGCATCTCGGCCCAGTCCTGCGCCTCGAGGCCGCCCTGGCCGGGGATGATCGTGACGATGGCGTCGCCGTGATCGAACTCGCCAGTGAACCATGACGCGAGTTCCAGATCGTCGATGCGCCGCTGAAGGTCCTTCTCGCTGGCGGCTGCCTCGGCGGCGAGCTCGTCGTCCTCCTCGGCCACAGCAAGCTCGTTCGTGACCTCGAGGTCATCGAGGTCGGCGACGATCGCCTCGTGCGCGCCTATCTCGTCGCGCAGCTCCGCAGCCTTCGACATAACGCCCTGGGCGGCCGAAGGATCGTCCCAGAACCCTGGCGAGGCGGCGCGTTCATCGAGCGCTTCCACCTCGGCCCGCTTGGCATCGAGGTGCAGGTACTCGTCGATACGCGTCACTCGCTCGCGCATCGCCTGGATCTGTTGCGTGCGGTCTTCGATCATCGGGAACCGTGTTTCGATCGACGCGGACAGGACTCGCTGCGGCCCGGCACGTGCGCCCCGGAGCCGCCCGGCTCAGCCGTTGGCGCCGTGGCAGTGCTTGTATTTGCGTCCGCTGCCGCAGGGGCAGGGATCGTTGCGACCGACGTTGGCGAACGGGTCGGTCTTGTCCTTTTCAAGCGTGCGGCCCGGACCACCCTTGCCGGCAACAGCCGCCGCCTGTGCGATGGCGTCCTCGGACGGCCCTTCCACCGACGCCGCAGCCTGCTGCATCGCGCCCGCGAAGATGCTCTGCTCTGTCGGCGCGGTGTAGCTGATAGGACGGCCGAGAATCTCCGGCGCCGGGCTTTCCCGCATCACCTGGATGTGCATGATCGTGCGCAGGAAGTCGTGGTTGATTTCGTCCACGAGGAACTTGAACATCTCGTACGCCTCAGACTTGTACTCCACGAGCGGATCGCGCTGGCCCATCGCTCGCAGACCGATGCCCTCTCGCAGGTAGTCCATCTCAAGCAGATGGTCCATCCAGCGGGTATCGATGACACGCAGCATCACCTGCCGCTCGAGCTCCCTGAGGTTCTCAGCACCGAGCTCGTCTTCCTTACGGCCGTATGCCTTGAGCGCGGCCTCGGTGAGCTCATCCGTGAGTTCGAACGGGTTCTCGACCGTGCTCTTGAGCTCAGGGGTTACCAGGCTCAGGCCGGTCAGCCCCTTGAGATCCTCGGTCAGACCGTCCCAATCCCATTCCTCGGAGTACGACTTCTCGGGACAGTACTCCGTGACCATGAGAGAGATCGTCTCTCCCATCATCTCGGTCACGCGACCGTGGATGTCCTTGCCGTCCAGGATGCGGTTCCGCTCACCGTAGATGACCTGGCGCTGCGTGTTCATGACGTCGTCGTATTCGAGAACGTACTTGCGTGCGGCGAAGTTCTGGGCCTCTACCTGGCGCTGCGCGCTCTCGATCGCCTTACTCACCATGCCCGCCTGGATAGGCATGTCCTCAGGGATCTCCGTCCGCGTCATGAGGGCCGAGACGCGTTCCATCCGATTTCCGCCGAACAGCCGCATGAGGTCGTCTTCCAGCGACAGGTAGAACTGCGACGCGCCAGGATCGCCCTGGCGACCGGCGCGACCACGCAGCTGGTTGTCGATGCGCCGCGACTCGTGACGCTCCGTGCCGAGAATAGCGAGGCCGCCGGCCTCCACGACGCGTTTATGCTCCTCGGCACAGGTCTCTTTGGCGCGCTCGAGCGCCTCGGCCTGCTGCTCCTCGGTGGCCTCCTCGGGCCCGATACCGCGTTCCCGCAAGATCTCATCGGTGAGGAAGTCAGGGTTGCCGCCAAGGATGATGTCAGTGCCTCGGCCTGCCATGTTCGTGGCGATGGTGACCGCGCCGAGGCGACCCGCCTGCGCGATGATGTGTGCTTCCTGCTCGTGGAACTTGGCGTTGAGCACGTTATGCGCGATACCGCGCTTCTGCAGCATCCTGGATGCGCGCTCGGAGTTCTCGATGGAGATGGTGCCGACCAGACAAGGCTGCCCGTTGTCGTGCCTCTGGACGATCTCCTCGACGACGGCCCCGAATTTCGCCTCGATGCTGCGGTAGATGAGGTCGTTGCGGTCGTCGCGGATCATCTCACGGTTCGGCGGGATGACCATGACGGGCAGCTTGTAGATCTCGCGGAACTCCTGGTCCTAGGTCACTGCCGTACCGGTCATGACGGCTAGCTTGACGTACATGCGGAAGAAGTTCTGCAGCGTGATGGTGGCAAGCGTCTGGTTCTCTTCGCGGACGTGCTGCTTCTCCTTGGCCTCGATCGCTTGGTGCAGGCCCTCGGAATACCGCCGACCGTACATGATGCGGCCCGTGAACTCGTCGACGATGAGGACTTCGCCGTCTTTGACGACGTAGTCAACGTCACGCTTGAACATGAACTGCGCCTTGAGCGCTTGCTGCAGGTGATTGACGAGCTGCCCGGAGGGATCCGAGTACAGATCCTCGATGCCGAGCCACTGCTCGACCTTGCGAACCCCGTCCTCGGTGGGAGCGATGGTGCGCTTGGCCTCGTCGAACTCGAAGTCTTCCTCCGGCTTGAGCCGCGGGATCACCTTCGCGAACTGCTTGTAGAGGTCGGCGGACTTTGTGCCGGCACCCGAGATGATGAGCGGCGTGCGCGCCTCGTCGATGAGAATCGAGTCCACCTCGTCAACGATCGCAAAACTGTGACCACGCTGCACACGGAGTTCCGGACGAGTCACCATGTTGTCGCGCAGATAGTCGAAGCCGAATTCGCTGTTCGTCCCGTACGTGACGTCTGCCGCATACGCCGGCTTGCGGTCCTCCGGATCTAGCTGAGACTGCACGAGACCCACGTCCAAGCCAAGGAACCGATAGACGCGGCCCATCCACTCGCTGTCGCGCTTGGCCAGGTAATCGTTCACGGTAACGACGTGGACGCCTTGGCGCGCGATGGCATTGAGGTATACCGGCAGCGTGGCAACGAGAGTCTTGCCCTCGCCGGTCTTCATCTCGGCGATCATCCCGCGATGCAGCACGATGCCGCCGATGAGCTGCACGTCAAAGTGTCGCATGCCGAGGGTGCGCTTGGACGCTTCGCGCACCACCGCGAACGCCTCGGGGAGCAGGTCCTCAAGCGTCTCGCCGTCAGCAAAACGCTCGCGGAATTCAGGCGTCTTCGCCTGGAGTTGTTCATCTGTGAGTGCCGATATTGAAGGTTCGAATGCGTTGATCTGCTCGACGATTCCTTCGTATTGACGCATCTGCCGACCCTCACCCACGGTGAGGATCTTCGTAAGGAAGTTGGCCATGTATCGTGACCTCGCGAATTCTAGACTAGGGGCAAAAAGCACACTGATTTTAGCACAGGCGCCGCTTCTTCATGCGCACGCGACCTGCGCTTCGGGCACCGCCTTGGCAACGGGATGAGGGGAGCGGCCACCGGGCTCTGACGCTCCCGGAGCCGCTCCCCTGTTCGGTCGGACGCACGTGCCCCATCGGTTCGAGACCTCGCCGCTGCCCGGTGCCCCTCAGGAGTCTCCCGTCTCCTCACCAGTCGCCGCAAGAACCGCATCGCCCTTTCGGGAACCGATCGAACCCGCCTGCCCCGACCCGCCCGGATGACCGAGCCGAGATTCACTGTACACGGCAGTTCTAAACCAACACCGAACCAGCGCTAACCATTCTCGGACTTCTTGC
>JAJFTE010000132.1 GCA_021373175.1 Actinomycetes bacterium | reverse complement strand
GGCCTCGAGCTTCATCTTGCTCGCCATCACAGCCCCCCGCGGTAGCTCTCGAAGACCCTCCGCGCCGAGGTCGGGATGGTGATCTCCATGCCGGTGTTGACGCCATCGGAGGAGATCACGTTCCTCACGCCGATCGCCTCGCCCGCCAGGCGCAGCAGATTCCACTTCAAGCACTCGATCGCGGCGAATTGCAGGTCCGCAGGGATCGGAGAGAACCCGCCACCCCACGCCACCCGCACGTTCTGCAAGCCCGCGGGGAACGTCCGCGAAACCAGCGCGATGTACCCCTCATCCGAGTAGATGCGGTAGTCGTCGGTGTCGAGGTCGTCGGCCGAATCGAAGGTCCCGGTGCTGTCAATGTTCACACGCGAGACGGAGTTGATCGGCCAGACCGGCAGCATGAGTTTCGGGGTGCCGGTGCCGTCGAGGTCCTTCGTCACGTACCGCGCGGCGAGCTGCCGCTTTGCGATGTGCTCGCCCTGGGCGGTCGTCGCGTTGAGGATGAACTCGGATTTTGACCGGTCGTCAGGGGAAAGATCGAGCATCAGCTTCGCGTATTCCCAGCTCACCAGAGAATAGGCGCTGAGAATCGACGGGGCGTCGAAGGCGATGTAGGCGGCTGGCGTCTTTGCCTGGACCACTGCATCGAGGATGTTCGAAGTGTCCAGCCCCTCGCCGTAGAGCACGGAGGCGGTATAGTTCGCATACCCATCGATGACCGCGGCCAGCTCCTCGATGGTGTCCACGGTGGCCCCGGTGAGGTCGATCGTGCCCGCAGTGCCAAAGGCCGCATCTGCAACCTCAGCCCCGGCGGCCCCGATGGCCGAGGAGAGGGTCGGGCCCGTTGCGCTGGCGGTGAGCACGCAGCTCGCGCTCGCGCCGGTGTACTGGATTTTCAGCAGTGCGCCGAGCATCTATCGCCCCTCCTATCTCACGATCCGTGGATCGTGTTCTTCACGGAGAACAGGACTTCCTCTGTGCCCGTCAGGTCGGACCCGAGCGTGCTGTTGTAGGTCCACTCGATGAACAGGATGCGGTCCAGCGAATCGGCGGAGCCGAGGACCTGGCAGTCGTCGCCCGACAGCACGATGTGGACGGTGTCCGCCAGGGGAGAAATCGCTACATCGCTCCGTGAGTTGATGATCGTCCCGTTGTCGTCATAGAGCGACCATGCGGCAGATTCGGGTATGCAGGCGACCTCATCCTCGTCGAAGAACGCGACATCGATGATGATGGTCCCGTCTTCGTTGACGGTCGCCCGCGTTTTGATCGCCATGGCTCACCTCATGTGCTTGCCGAGACACCGACGCTCGGCTTCCTCGTGGCAACTTCAACGGACGGCATGCGGGTCGAGGCGGAAATGCCGGGCTGCCTCGCGGCGACGGTGATGGTCATCAACCCTTTGATCGTCGCCCCAGCGAGCCTTCCGACCAGCGTGCACACCGCATCGATTTTGCCGGCGAGGTTTTTCAGGACCTCGAGCTGCCCCGCGACGTCTGATTCCGCAGCGACCGCCCCCGCGAGCTCCTTCGCGACGGTCAGCTCCCCGCTTAGCGTGGACAGGGCTTCGATCCCGCCCGCCAACCGCTTCGCTACTTCGAGCGTTGCGGACAGCGACGAGGTGGCGGCAGCGCTCCCCGACAGATTCTTGAGCACCTGGAGGACGCCGGCGAGGGAGGACTGCGCCGCTACCGAGGCCGCCAGTTCCTTCGCGACGTGCAGGCTGCCACTCAGGGTGGCCTGCGCGGCCACGACGCCTGCCAGTTCAACCGTGCTCCCGACAGACAGATTCCCAACCAGGGCAGAGACGACGTCGACCTGGCCGGCGAGTTCCTTCAGGACCAGCAGGGATCCGGCAAGGTCGGACGATGCCTCGATCGCCCCCGCGAGTTGCTTCGCTACGTTCAGCGCGCCGGCGAGCGCCGATTCTGCGGCGACCGCCCCGGCGAGTAGCTTCTCGACCCGAAGCGAGCCGGCGAGTGTGGCCTGGGCCGCAGCGCTGCCGGCGAGCGGCTTCTCCACCTGGAGCGCCCCCGCAGGCGCAGACGTGGCTGCGATGATGCCCGCGAGCATCTTGTCCACGCGGAGCGCCGCCGCCACGGTCGAAGACGAGGCAACCGAGCCCCCCAGCGGCTTCTGGACCCGCAGGGCGCCGGCGAGGGTCGAGGTGACCGCTACGCTGCCGGCGAGCTCCTGTGGGGTGCCGCCGGCGGCAGCAGACTCCAGCGCGATGATGTCGGCAGTCCATGAGTCATTGTCTCCGAATGTCGCCTGCCCATGGATGTTCGTCTGGTTCGACGTGAAGAGACTATAGCAAGCGCCGCACCGGTTCGATTCGTTGTAGCCATCGGCGGCCGTGTCGCCAATCTGGAAACTGGTGCCGTAGCCCATCCCGGCGGCGTTATACATCCCGGCGAACACGAGCAGGTCCGTGCCTTGCGGAGAGATGTTCTGACTCTGCGGAGTGTTTCCGCTTCCGGAGCTTGCGCTACCGGGTCCGGCCACGAGGGATACCTCATCGCCAGCATCAGGCCGGTACTGCATAACCACGAACGCGACCGCCGTCCGTGCGGCCCCCAGCGTCACGCGGATCGTGGCGCTCGCGTTGTGCGTACCAACCACGACGTGACCGATACAGGCACCGTTGCGCGTGCTATACTGGTTCACCGTCTGCATCGTGAACGAATCAGCCGGAGCGGTCGTGGCCACCGCTACCGTCGTCGATGTCCCCATGTACCCCGCATAGATGCAGAGGACGTCACCTATCTCCAAATGCAGAGTGCTTCCGGCATCGAGAATAGAGACGGAGCTGTATGAGTACCCTTCCGCCTCGGCTACATACGTCCACGCCACGAGTGGGCCCCGTCAGTCCAGCGTGATGTCCAGGTCGCCCGCGGGGAACGTCACCGGGTCGCCCTCGTTCACCGTCTTCTCGATCGACAGCGCCGTCGCGTCCGTCAGCCAGTTCGTCCCGCCGCTCGCCGCGTCGCTCAGCCGGAAGTGCGTGATCGTCCCCCAGCCTCCCGACCCGGCCGTCCCGAAGTCGATAATGCCGGTGTTGTCCACGACGCACGGGTCGGCATCGGTCGCCGCGTCCCACGAGTCGCAAATTTCGCGCGCGTAGTCCGTGCCCGTGCACTCCGTGCTCGCGTCCGTGAGGAGCGCCACGTAGATGTGCGTCGGCGCCGTGTATGCCCCGACCTTCATCAGGTGGTCCAGCAGCTCGCGCTGCGCGTATCTCGACAGTCCTGCCATGGTGTCTCCTTACTCAGCTGCCGCTTCGGTCTCGTCGTGCAGTTTCTTCGGGCTGATCCCCAGCCGTTCCTCGAAGAAGACGACGATGTGACCGGTGATCGTTGCGAGGGTCAAACCCTGGATGATCCCCGAGGGTGCCTCGTAGTCCTTGGTGAACTGGGCCGCCTCCGCGACTGCCTCGCAGAGCGGCGCCCCGCCTTTCGTCTCGTTGAGCAGCATGAGGGTCGTGCCGGCCGTTGCTCCCGTGGCGTACCATCGGATTTTCTTCACCCGCTGGTCGCCGCGGATTGCATCGTTCGCGGCGGTCATCTTGACCCAGTTGCCGCTATCGCCCCATGTCAGCGCCATGTTCTGTCCTCCAAAAGTGACGGCCCCCAGCTTCCCGGGGGCCGTCACTTCGTTTGGTCGCGATTACCGGATCTGGATCGCCTTCATCCATTCGACGTACATGATCTCGGCGCCATCGTCGCCGGCCCTCACGTTGATCGAGGGAGTGAGCGCCTGGTCGGCCAGGCCGGCCGTGACAGACCCGATCTCCGTCCCGTCGACGTAGGCGTACAGGGTCGCCCCGTCGTACCAGAACTCCAGATCATGTTTCGTCCCGCTGCCCGTGGTGACGCCCGAGGCGATCGCGCCCTCGGTGCCGCCGAGCTCGTTGACGAAGGTCCACGCAGTCGCCGCCTGGAGCTGGTGGAAGTAGATGCCGTCGTCAGTAACGGCCAGGGCATGCGCCGTGCCCGTCGCCAGCAGCGCGGTGTCAACTTCGCACAGGCCGACGAGGTAGTCGCCCTTTCCGACGCCGTTCTGCATCGACACGCGCGCGCCGAAGTAGCAGGGTTTCCCCACCTCGATCTTGAACGCCGAGCCATGCGCCTGGAGGTTCACGCCGTTGTATTCGCTGGCACCGGTCGTGATGATCAGCCTGTCGCCCGCCGTGGTCGAGGAAAGAACGGTGTTCGTGCCCGTCTCATTGTTCACCAGCCCGGAAGGATCGTTCGTGGTGTCATCCTTCGGCACCCCGACCGGCAGCTCCCACTTCACCACGTTGGAGCCGACGGCGTCGATGATCCTGTTCGGGTAGCGGTCGTCGTAGTAGACGAGCGCATTCTTGATCACTTTCGTCTGGATCATGCTCAGCTCCTTTCCTGCCACACTTTGATGTAATCGATGTTCACGAAGTCGGCAGTGGATCCCGCGGTGATGAGCGCCTGCAGGGTGAAGCACAGGTCGTCGGTGGCGGTCACCGCGAGCAGGTGCTCCGCGACGAGCGCACCGTCGATGAAGAACCGCGCATTCCCCGAGGCATCGAGCTGGATCCGGTAGATGTGATAGGTGTCGAGCACGATGTCCGTGCCGGTGTCGGTCGACTGGGGAGTCCCGGCCGCTTTCACGGAACACGCATACACGCTGTCGCTGGTTTCCGCCCGCACGGCGAACATGACCGCATCATCGGCGTTCGCATCGATCGTCGCAGCGGCGAGCGCCGCATCTTTGAACGCCAGCGTGCCCGTGCTCTCGACCTTCGCATCCGAGAAGCCGAAGCAGAGCATCAGCGCGGCATCCGCGGTCGTGGTAGCGAGACGAACCTCGCAGCCGCAGGCCTTCGCCGCCTCGAAACAAATCTCGCTCGAGATAGCGCGGAACTTGTCGGCATCGGTCCCCGTGTCGATCTGGTAGAGGCCGTTGATGCCGGCCACGATGTCGCCGGCCGCCGAGGTTCCGCTGTCGTCGCTCTCCGTCCAGTCGTTCGTCGCATCCGTTGCCGGGTGGAGGAAGTCGTCGAACAGCACCACGGGGTGCGTGGTCAGCAGCGTCTCGTGGGTGGAACCATCGAAGAAGGCGAGACGGCCAGTCTTCTGGTAGTCGTATTTCGCTTTCGTCTTGCCCATGTTCTGCACTCCTTATGAGCACCGGGCGGAGTCTACCCCGCCCGGCACAGAAGTCATTCGATCAGAAATCAGTCGACCGCCGAGGGCGGAACGGCCTGCGCGTAGCGCGGCTCGAGGACCGCGACCGCGCTCACGAGACACGCGCTGCCCGAAGCAGGCGTGAGCGTCAGCATGACGTACGGGTACTCGGTGCCCGAGACCGGCTTGAGCTCCGAGCTCTCCACCAGGATCTCGAGCATCTTCCCGTTGTCCGTGGTACCGGTCAGCGCGACGCCCGTGGTCTCTGCCCAGGCCCACTCGCCCATGCTGTCGGTGCCCACCGCCGAGCTCTTCCGGTAGCGGAAGGCGATGGCGGCCGATGCCCCGGGGACGGTCGTGGTTCCCTTGAGCACGGTCACCGTCAGATCCACCGCCAGGGCGCCGCACGGCACGAGGAACTTCGCCGCGTGGTACTCCTTCAGCCCCACCACGTCGGTATTCGTCGCACCAGTGATCGACACCGGGGCGAGGATCGGAACCACGTGCACAGAATCAATCGCTCTCATGTGTCCTGTCTCCTTTCTTCTTACGCCCGAGCCGCCAGGGTCACGAACGGGCTGAGCGTCCCGGCGCCCTTGTACGGCGTCAAGGCCGAATGCCAGAGCGGCTGTCCGTCCACCCGGTAGATGAAGCGGAACACCATCTGATCCGTGAGGAACTCCACGTGCATGCTGGAGGCCATCTGCACGCCCCCCTTGTCGGCGAGCTGGTACTGGCCGAGGTCCGCGAGGATGATGTCCCCCGCGTCGCCCAGCGCGGCGCACTGCTCGATGGGAACCACCGGGCGGCCCTTCAGGCGGCCGTAGGGGGAATCCGCGAGACCACCGGGCGGCATGTAGACTGGCGCCCCACCCGTCCCGACCGGGATCGAAAGCAGGTCGAGCTGGGGCTCGATTTCCTGGTTGATGAGCCAGATCGAGTTCGCCCGGCTGCCCGCCCAGCACCGCGCCCACATCTTCGAGATGTTCTGGAAGACGATGGTGTCGGCTTCCTGGCCGGGCTCCGCGTCGACGGACACGAGGCATGGCCCCTGGAGAATCCCGAGGGGCTTCCCCGCGCCGTTGCCGTTGATGATCGCGTCCTGGAGCAAGAACTGGATCTCTCCCGAGACCACCATGTTCGCGTTCTGCTCGAGGGCCGTGGCATCCTGCAGTACCTCGTCGGTCGCGTAGTACAGCACCGCCTGCTTCTTGAGCAGGAGCTCGATCTGCCGGAACTTCGGCTTCGAGCCCGTCAGGGTGCCGGCCTCCTCGATCCAGTATCCCCTCACGCCGCCCCAGCGGGAGCCGGTCGCGCGGGAGGTCTCGTCGATGCCGTTGATCTTGATGCTGTTCGAGGTCCCCGAGATCGTCAGCTTCGAGCAGCGGTTGACAACCTGCGAGTTGTCATAGACACGCCGGACCATGCCCGACGCGAAGTCCGTGCCGACCATGAAACCACCCTCGGCAGGCAGTCCTTCGTTCATGCCGGAGGCCGCGGCCATGATGCGGTTCCTCTGCTGGTGGCGCACCAGGCGGGGCCGCTTCTCATGCGTGCGCGCCTCGAAGGCGACGTCCTGCAGGAACTCGCCCATGGCGTAGGGCGCCTCATCGGCGACGTCGTGCACCTCCACGCGATCGCCGGGCAGCGAGGAGAACGCGCTCGTCGCCTCGACCTCGAGGTCAATCTCTGCCTTCTTCGCCTTCATCTGGGCGAGCAGATCCTTGAACTCGGCAGCCTCGGCATCGGTGCGAGACTCCTTCTCGTGCAGGGGTTTCGCCTTGGCCTCGATGGCCACGAACTCCCCCTGCAGCCTTTCAAGCTTCGTCATGTTTGTCTCCTTGTCAGCTTGTCATGCTCAGGAAGTCGAATTCCTGATCCATGGCATTCAGCTCTTCGACGGTGAAATGAAGAATGACCGGGGCCGCATCCTCGGCCGACTCGTTCCCCGAGTCCTTCTCTCCCTGTGTCCCACGGGAGACTGCGGCGAAACCATTCGCCGTGATGGCGGCGGCCACCTTGCGGCTGAAGCCTGAATCCCTCAGTAGCCGCTCGAAGTCGCGCGCCGTCGCCGGCGGATTTTCCTTTTTCTCGACGCGGTCCATGACCGCTTTCGGAACGTGCTGGTAGTTGAACTTCGAAAGATCGGCCAGGGCGGCAATCGCCTCGGCCTCTTCGACCTCGTCGGCGAAGCCCATGGCCACCGCTTCCTCGGCGGTCAGCCACGTCTCCTCCGCCATCATCGCCTTCACCTCGTCGATGGTCTTGTTGCTCCGCGCCTGGTAGAGCGCCGCGTTGTCGGCGTCGATCGCATCGAGCAGGCCGGCGGTCTTGCGCAGCTCCGCAGCGTTCCCGAGCGCGATCGTCCATGCGTTGTGGATCATGAAGTAGGCGCCATCGGCCATGATGTGCGTCTTCCCGA
>JAJFTE010000130.1 GCA_021373175.1 Actinomycetes bacterium | reverse complement strand
CGTTCAGCCTTGCGGGCGTCATCGCGGTGGTCGAGAATGCCAACCCTATCGTGGCGGTGAAGCGCTCGGTCGCCCTCGTGAAGGGCAACGTCTGGCGCGTGATCGGCTATCTGCTGCTGGTGGCGGCGCTCACCGCTGCGTTCCAGGGCGCGCTCGGCTCGCCGGTCATCATCCGTCAGATCCTTGCCGGCGCGCAGAATCCCGACGCGATCTTTCAGCCGCTGTCCATCCCCTGGAAGGTGGCCGAGGGGCTCGCACTCGGCCTTGCTATCACCCTGCCGGCCGCGTTCACGCCGCTTGCGCTCTTCAGCCTGTATCTCGACCTGCGATCGCGTAACGAGGGCATGGACATCATCATGCGCGCGCGGGAGCTGACCCCCGCGCCGTGAGGGCCGTCCGTCGCGGCATAGCGGCGTTGATTCTGGCGCTCGCGCTTCTCGCCCCCGCGATCGCGGGGGCCGCCGTGCTCGGCAATCTGCGTTCGGAGGAGTCGGCGCTCGGCAGCCCGGGCGTGGCACCCGCAGGCGACAGGGCAGTGCTCGAACGCATCATCGCCGAGGAGAGCGTCGGCGCGACGTTCGACGCTCGCCAATGGCTGCAACAGACGATGCAGAAGCTCCTTCAGGCGGTTGCCGGTTGGCTCGAGAAAGTGATGGGGGCGAAGTCCGCCCAGACGTCGGTTCGCGTGATCTTCTACGTGCTGCTCGTTGTAAGCGCCCTCGTCGTCGCGTGGATCGTCTCGCTGCTCGTGCGCAGGGTGCGCTCGACGCTCGAGCGCGGGGACGGCGGTGGTGCGGCCGGCACGGGCGGCGCGGTGATCGCCGCGGCCGAGGGCCTGCCGGACGACGCCCTCGCGTTCGCCGACGCGCAGGCTGCGGTGGGACGCTACCGCGACGCGGTGCGAGCGCTCTTCGGCGGTGCGGCTCGCGAGCTTGTGGATCGGGGCGTCGTGCCGAGGACGCGCACGCGTACCGACGGCGAGCTGCTTGCCGACGTGACGGCCGCGCGGCCCGCGCTTCGCGCACCGCTCGCCACGCTTGCCGGAGCATTCGAGCCCGCATGGTACGGGCACATCGATCCCGGCGCGGCAGGCTACCGCGCCGTGCGCGGCGTGTACGCCGCGTTCATGGCGCTTCTGGCCGGTGAGGCCGCGTGAAGCGCCGTTTGCCCATCGATTCGCGCCTGGCGACCGCGCTTGCCGTCACGCTCGCGATCGTCGTGTTGTACGCGTTCGCTGTGGCGGGCGCGAGCCGCTCCGTGAAGTCGGGTCTGGACGACGCCACCACGTTTTCCTCGGCACCCGCCGGGTACAAGGTGCTCTACCGCTACCTCGACGAGCTTGGCTACGGGCCGCGCACGCTGCAGCAGTTCGAGGCCATGCCCGAGACGGGCACTGTGCTCATCGCCACAAGCCAGCCGCTTGCCAAGCCCGTGACGGCAGGCGAGGCGCGCGTGCTTGCCTCGTGGGTTCGCGGCGGTGGCCGCGCCGTGTTCGCCGGGCCGTTCGTGATGGAGTTCGCACGCGCGCTCGACGCGTCGGCGGACATGCGTTTCGGGCAGGACGTGGAGCTTCGGCCGATCATGCCGTCGGCCTACGTGCGCGGCGTCACGGCGGTGATGCCCGGCTCGGCACGCCTGCTGCCCAACGACGGCCGCTGGGCCGAGATCCTCAAAGACGGCAACGGTTCCGCGATGATGGTGCGCAGCGTGGGCGCCGGTGAGGTCGTGTGGCTGGCCGACTCGTACGCGTTGTCCAACGACGGCATCGCGAAGGCCGACAACGCGCAGCTTGCGGTTCTCGTCGCAGCCTCGCGCGGTCCGGTCTACTTCGACGAGTACCATCACGGCTTCGCGCGCGGCGGTGGCATCCTCGAGCGTCTCGGCGCGGGTGGGCAATCCGCGCTCCTGGTCTTCGCTATCGGCGTGGCGCTCATGCTTGTCGCGTACGGGCGCCGCCTCGGCCCCACGATCGGCGTCGCCGAGACGCCCGTGGCGCGGACTTCGGCATACATCGACTCGCTCGCGGGTCTCTACCGCAAGGCCGGCGCTCGCCGAGAGGCGCTGCAGGCGCTTGCCGACGGGCTCACGCGGGCGCTCATACGACGGTATGGATCGCCGGTGATGGGGCGCAAGCGGCACCCCTCGGCTGGCGTTGCGCTCGAGCGGACGCAGGTCCTGCTCGGCCGTGAGAGCATCGCAGAAGAAGAGTTCGTGCAGGTCGCGGGCATGCTTGCCCGCGCGCGACGGGAGGTCGAAGGTATCAATGGCTGACACCGAGAGGGTCCAGAAGCTCGCGGCGGACGTGCGTGCTGAAGTCGCCAAGGCGGTCGTGGGGCAGGCCGAGACGGTCGACGCGCTGCTCGTCGGCCTCATCACGGGCGGCCACGTGCTGCTCGAAGGCGTGCCAGGAACCGCGAAGACGCTCTTGGCCCGCGCGCTCGCGCACACGCTCGACATGTCGTTCAAACGCATCCAGTTCTCACCCGACCTCATGCCGGCAGATGTCGTCGGCACGAACGTCTTCGACCTGGAGCGCCAGCAGTTCTTCCTGCGCACGGGCCCGGTCTTCGCGAACATCGTGCTCGCCGACGAGATCAACCGCACGCCCCCCAAGACGCAGTCGGCGCTCCTCGAGGCGATGCAGGAAGGCCAGGTCACGATCGACGGCGTGGGGCACGAACTGCCCAAGCCGTTCCTGGTGGTCGCCACGCAGAACCCCGTCGAGTACGAGGGCACCTATCCGCTCCCCGAGGCGCAGCTCGACCGCTTCGGCCAGAAGGTCCTCGTGAGCTATCCTTCCGCCGAGGAGGAAGCGCAGATCCTTTCGCGCCACGTCGGTGGCATGGAGATGACCTCGCTCGACGAACTCGGGTTGCGCACGGTCGCCTCGGCGGCCGACATCCTTGCGGCACGGGCCGAGCTTGATCGCGTCGTCGTGGACGAAGGCGTCGTCGGGTACGTCTCGGCGATCGTGCGTGCTACGCGCGAGCACCCGGCCGTCTTCCTCGGCGCAAGCCCGCGTGCAGCCGTGAGCGTGCTCGTGGCCGCCAAGGGCCGCGCGCTCCTGGCGGGCCGCGCGTTCATGACGCCGGATGACGTGAAGACGGCGTGCCTGCCGTGCCTGCGCCACCGTATCCTGCTCCGCCCCGAGATCGAGATCGAGGGCACCGGCGTCGACGCCGTGCTCGCCGACGTGCTCGCGCAGGTGCCGGTACCACGGTGAGCGGACGGCTCGCAACAGCCATCGGCAAGCTGCCGCACGTGACGCCACGCGCGGCGCTCGTGACGGCTGCCCCGGTGCTGCTCCTGCCGCTCGTGCCCGGACCGTGGGCGTGGCTCGCGCTCGTGGCGTGGCTGCTCGTGGTCGCGCTCCTCGTGCGCGCGGACCTGGGCGCCACGCCGCGTGCAGGCGAGATCGAGATCGTGCGCACGCTGCCCGAGAAGCTCTCGATCGGCGCGGCCAACCCCGTGACGCTCACCGTTCGCAACGCCTCGCGCTACGTCGCCACACTCACCGTGCGGGAGACGCCGCCGGTCGGCTTCACCGGTGAGCGCGTCATCGGCCCCGTCACGCTCGCACCGCATGCCGAGGAGAGCTTCGCGCTCGCCTTCACGCCGCCCGGCCGCGGCGAGTTCCGGTTCGGCGACGTGGGGGTGCGCGCGATCGGGCCGCTCGGCCTGGCTGGCAGGCAGCTCACCGTCCCCATCGCCGAGACCTGCCGCGTCTACCCCGACATCACGGCCGTCCGCCGCTACGCGCTCCTCGCGCGACGCGGGGCGCTCCTCGACCTCGGCATCAAGGCCGCGCGATACGCGGGCGTGGGCACCGAGTTCGAGTCGCTGCGCGAGTACCAGAACGGCGACGCGTACCGAGAGATCGACTGGAAAGCCACCGCGCGCCGAGGTACGCCGGTCATCCGTCGCTTCGAAGCCGAGCGCTCCCAGACGGTTGTGATCGCCGTCGACACCGGGCGCCTCATGACGCCGCTCGTGGGCGGCATGAGCAAGCTCGACCGTGCGGTGAACGCCGCGCTCCTGCTCGCGTATCTCGGCACCGAGGCCGGCGACCTCGTCGGCCTGCTCGTCTTTGGCCGAGACGTCGTCACGTACCTGCCACCGCGCAAGGGCCACCGGCAGTTCCTCGCGATCCTCGAGGCGCTCTATTGCGCCGAGGGACGCGTAGAGGAGCCCGACTACACCCGCGCGCTCACGTACCTGGCGGCGCGCCTCTCCAAGCGCTCGCTCATCGTGCTGTTCACCGACATCCTCGGCACCGAGCCCTCCAAGCGCCTGCTCGGCGTGCTCGGCGGGCTTGCGCCGCGCCACCTGCCGCTCGTGCTCACGCAGCGCAACCGCGTCATCGAGGCCCGTGCGCGTCAGGACGTGACGACCGAGGCCGAGGCGTACGCGTCCGCGGTCGCCGAAGGCGTCTTGCGCGACAAGGCCGAGGCGCTCGGGGTCCTCTCGGCACGCGGCGCGCTCGCGCTCGACGTGGAGCCGGAGCAGCTCTCGGTGACGGTGGTCAACCACTACCTGGAGATCAAGGCGCGGGGACGGCTGTAGAGGGGAATCGTCGTTCGGGGTTGAAAGCACGATGAGAATCGCAGTCGAAAGGGGCCATTGCTGATGACCAAGACGAGCCGCGTGGTACTCCTCGCTGTCTTCGGACTTGCCTGCCTGATGCTGCTCGGCTGCTCCACAGCTCAGGATGCAAGCGAGCCTCATTCGAATGCTCTTCCTGCGAAGACCTCGGATGAGAAGCAGGGCTCAGTGTCGGCGACTGCCTACGCCGAGGCCATGAGTGCAGCCACGCGAGGTGCGATCACGTCCAGCTATGACCCAAGTGGTCCCCCAGTAGACGCCGGTGGAGCCTCTCGGTGCTTTGTCTGCGAGGTCGTCAGCCTTGACGCAAGCCAGAGAAGTGTCTCGCTCGACCCGGTTGAGTTCTTCCTTGGCGAAGACGCGTCTCGCGAAGCCCGCAAAGACGGGAAGGACGCGAACGCCGTGGCCTACCGAGCCTGGGGCGGATCGACGGGGTCGCTCTCCGCGGTCGAGGAGGGCGTGCTGCGCGACAAGGCCGACGCGCCAGGGGGTGCTGTCGGCACGCGGCGCGCTCGCGCTTGCGTGATGCCTCAGAATAAAGGGTACTCGAGCGAGTGCCCCCGATGCCTCACGTAAGAATGTCGTCGAACGCCACATTCGTTGACTCATCATAGATGTCGCCCGGATCCGGTGCCTGCACCTTCCTCCGCCTGCATCTGAGTCCCGTTCATGTCCGTTCGAGCGCCCGCTTGAACCGATCGAGGTCGGCGGTCAGCAGCTTGTCCGCCTCGGCCTGCACCCGGCCCTCGAAGAGCACCGCCGGCCCGCTCAGGCTCGCGGACATCGCAACGCTCACGCGGGTGCCTACGCCGTCCGCCCGGCAGTGAAAGGACATCCGCGCCCGGGCCGGCTTGCTGATGGTGTAGCCAAGCCGTTCGGGTGGCTCGAACTCGCTCACCTCGAGTTCGATGGACTTGCTCGTGCCCTGGTACGAGTACGTTTGCGTGATGCGGTCGCCCACCGCGGTGGCGCGCCCACGCGAGGAATCGAGGTGGCTCCGCCACGTGCGATCGTTGGCGGTGTCCGCGATGAACGTGAACGCCATCTCGACGGGACAGTTGACGAGCACGCTCGCCCGTGCCTGCACTACGGCCTCGCCTTCGTCCGGACGCCGAGACCGACCGCGATCGTGCCGATACCGGCGCCGATCACCGCCATGCCGGGACCGGGGCACACCAGCATCGGGATGCCGACGAGCACAGTGAGCACGCCGAGCACCACCGTGAGGCATCCACGGTGGCCCCGTGCGGACGGCCCAGATCCGGGGGCGTGATCCTGTTTCATTTCGGCATGTTCGGTCATACGGGGTTCATACCCCGGGATGCACAGAGGCCCGCATGCGCGGGCCCTGGGTGAGTCCTGGTGTCCCCAAGGGAATTCGAATCCTGATTGTGCTTGTGAAACCCCCGGGTTCCACGTCGGCTCGATCACGTGGAAGCCACGGTTTCCCGGGCGACTTCCTGATTGTGTAGCGGTCGAGGACCTGAAGCGGTGCCAGACGCCTGATCCTCCCGTTCTCCACGACGGTGGGTGAGAGGTGTCGGCCCCGGGCGTTGTACCAGCCGATGTAGCTGACGAGCGCGAGCTTGAGATCGAGGCGCGTCCTCCATGTGCAGCGCTTGGTCAGCTCGCGCTTGAGTGTGGACATGATGCTTTCCGCCATCGCGTTGTCCAAAGCGGTTCCCGGGCGACCGCGGCTCGGAGGGATCCCGGCCCTGACCAGCCGCTCGGTGTATTCGTAGGACGCATGTTGGCTCCCGTTGTCGGAGTGCGCGACCAGCCCGCCCTCGTGTTCCTACCTCGACGCCAGCGCCACGTCCAGTGCGTCGGTCACGAGCGACTGGCCCGTGTGGCTCGCGAGCTGCCAGCCCACGATGCGCCTCGTGTACACGTCAAGGACGATCGCGAGATAGGCCCAGCCCTGTCACGTGCGGATGTCGGTGAAGTCCGAGAGCCACGCGGCGTCGGGACGGTTCGCGGTGAAGTCACGGCGCACGAGACCGCCGGCTGCGCCGGGATTCGAGCCGGGCACGGTCGTGACCTGCGTCTTCCCGTTGCGGCGGCCCTCGACACCGTTCTTGCGCATCAGGCGCTCGACCGTGCAACGGGCGGTGATGCCCTCATCGCTGAGTTCGTCCCAGATCTTGAGCTGCCCGCAGATGCCATCGGATCCGGCATGCACGCGTTCGATCTCGGTGAGCAGGTACTCGTCTCTCACGGCCCGGGCCGACGGCGGCCTGGTGCGCCTTGCCCGGTATGCGGAGGCGGATGCCTCGACCTCCCGACACATCGGCTCGACCCCGACGGGGTCGCGATGCGTGTCGACGAACGCGCTCACCTCGGACGGGGCTGGTCGAGTTCGCGGGCGAAAAACACGCTCGCGGCTTTCAGGATCTCGTTGGGGCGCCGCAGGTCGCGGTTCTCGCTGCGCAGTGCGGAAAGCTCCTCGCGCTCGGCCGTCGTCAGCCTCGTCCTGGCGCACCCAGACCCGCAGGGTCTCGGGGTGGATCCCGAGATCGCGTGCGACCTGCGTGATCGGTCGGTCGGACTCCCCCGAGATGCGGATCGCGCGTTCGCAGGACTCGGGCGGATACTTCGAAGGTCTGGGCATCGGGTCACGGACTCCTGCCTCCGTCAACCCCGGGGCGTTTCAATTCAGTCTCTCCCACGTGCCGTCGTCCCGCCACTTCCTGAAGTAGTAGTAGACAGTGACCCATGGACCGAACTCGTTGGGAACCAGACGCCAAGCGCACCCCGAGCGAAGCTCATACAGGATGCCATTGAATATCTGCCGCAGATCCCGAGTTCTAGGGTGTCCCGTCCAAGGCTGCGGAAGAAGCGGCTCCAGCATCGCCCACTGGGCATCGGTCAGATCAGCCGGATATCCGTTGTTAACGTCCCCGGAAGTGGTGTACGAAGGCCCGGCCGCCTGACATGAGGCGGCCACTGCTCCATCCTCGAGGGTGATTGAAGCCCGAGACCGAGGAGGAGACAGTGACCAAGGACAACATGGACCGACTGACGTGGCTGCGCAAGACGCTTGAGGACGCCGACATCGACCTGATGCGCGAGATGCTCAAGGTCTTTGCCGAAGAGCTCATGGGTGCCGAGGCCGATGCGCTGTGCGGCGCCGGCTTTCGCGAACGGAGT
>JAJFTE010000129.1 GCA_021373175.1 Actinomycetes bacterium | reverse complement strand
GGCGGCGCGCGGCGGCGAGCACGCGACCGCGAGCGCGTGGTCGGTCGCCGACGTCGGCTGGTCTGGCGGGGTCCCCGGCGCGCTCTTCGCGTGGCGGGCGTCGGCGGCCGAGCGCTTGAAAGAGGTAGCGGGAGACCCGGGCGCGCTTTTGCGCGGGGTGGTGTTGGGCGACCGGCGTGATCTCACCGGCAGTGCGGTGGACGAGGACTTTCGCGTTCTCGGGCTGTCTCACGTGGTCGCCGTCTCCGGATCGCACCTTGCGGTTGTGTGCGGGGTCGTGCTCGCGTTCGGCACGCGGCTGCAGATGCGTCGTCGCTGGCTGTTGGGGATCGTCGTTGCGGTCGCGTCCGGCTACACCGTGCTGACCGGCATGGCGCTTTCGGCCGTCCGTTCGGCGATCATGCTCGGCGCGAGCTCGGCAGGGGAATGCCTTGGCGTCAGACGGGACGGGACGTCCACGCTCTCGCTGGCTGTCGTCGCGCTCATCGTGTGGACGCCGTGGTCCGTCTTCGATATCGGTCTGGCGCTTTCCGTGGTGGCTGTCGCCGGGCTGCTCGTCTTCGGCGACCTCGGGATCGAATGGGTCGCCGCTGCTTTCGCCGGGCGCCTGCCGAAGGTGAGCTCGCTGCTTGGCGGCACGCTCGTGGCGCAGGCATGCACGCTGCCCATCGTGGTGAGCGCGTTCGGGACGCTGTCACTTGCCGCGCCGCTCGCGAACCTCGTTGTGGTGCCGCCTGCCGAGGTGGCGATCTGCATGGGGCTCGCGGGCGCAGCTCTCGGCGGGGTATGGGCCGCAGGCGGCGCGTTTGTCGTGGGCTGCACCGGCCTCGTGCTGAGGTTCGTGACGGCCTCGGCGGCGGTGCTTGCTTCCATGCCAGGCGCGGCCGTGAGCGTCGGGAGCCCGGGAGCGTTCGTGCTCGCCTTCGGCGCGGCCGGGTGTGTGGGGCTCTGGGCGCGATGGCCCGGCCCTGGCTCGGCCGCCGCGGCGCGTCTGGGGCTGGCGGCGGTGCTCGTGGGCTCGCTTATCGTCGGCATCGGGCCGAGGGGTCCGTCGGGTGTTGAGGTAACCGTGCTCGACGTGGGGCAGGGCGACGCGGTGCTTGTGCGCGACGGTCCGCGAGCGCTGTTGGTGGACACCGGGCCAAGCAGCGGCGTCATGCGACAGGCGCTCGCGCGCACGGGTGTGCGATCGCTCGACGCGGTCGTGCTCACCCACGACCACGACGATCACATCGGTGGGTTCGGCGGGCTCAGCGGCGTGGTACGCGTCGGTTGGGTCGGGCTTCCGCAGACCGCCAGCGACGGCGGGTTCGGCGCGGTGCGTGCTGCGACGCCGCGATTGACGCCTCGCGGCCGGGTCGAAACCCGGCTGCTGCACGCGGGAGCGCGCTGGAGCGTCGGACGCGCCGAGGTGACGGTGCTGTGGCCGCCCGAGGCGCCGCCTGAGGGCCTGACGGCCAACGACACCAGCGTAGTGCTGCTGGTGCGCTGCGGCGGGTTCTCGTGCGTGCTCACCGGGGACGCCGAGGGCCCCGCGCAAAGCGGCATGGCGAAGCTTGGAGAGCTGCGGCGGGTGAGCGTGCTCAAGGTGCCACACCATGGCAGCAGCAACGGGCTTACCGCAGACGCGCTCGCGGTGTGGCGCCCGACCGACGCGGTCGTGAGCGTGGGGGCCGGCAACGACTTCGGGCATCCGGCGTCCGAGACCCTCGGGATGTTGCGACGCGCGGGCTCGCGGGTCTGGCGGACCGACGAGTACGGGGACGTGCGGATCAAGGTCACAACGCGCGGCTACCGCATCGTACCCGCCAAGCGTGGAGGGGCGGCTCGGGCCTGTGCGACAATAGCTGTGCCGGTGCGCGCATACGCGAGCGCCGCGCTCGCACCGCCCGTTCTCGTAAAGGAGCACGATGGCCGCGTCGAACCTGGCAGCGCTGCTGCCGGTCTACCTGATTTTCGGCAAGGAAGAACTCTTGCTCGAGCGCGCGCTCCGCCGTCTGCGCGACATGGTCGCAGCGGAGGGTGACCCCGACTTCGACTTCGATGCCTTCAGCGGAGAGAGCGCGAAGGCCGACGATGTGATCGCGGCCGCGAACACGCTGCCGTTCATCGCACCCAAGCGGCTCATCGTCGTGCGCGACGCGGACAAGATGTCCGCCGAGCAGCTTGGCATACTCGCCGAGTACGCCAAGAACCCTTCGCCGGTCTCCACGCTCGTGCTCGCGGCGACGTCGATCGCTCGCAACACGCGCATCTACAAGGCCGTCGACGCGCTCGGCGGCGTGTCGGAATACGCCGCTCCCAAGAAGTCCGAGCTGCCGGGCTGGGTGTCCAAGCTCTTCTCGGCCAAGGGCAGGACGATCTCGCGCGACGGTGCCGAGGCACTTGTGCGCGCCGTGGGCAAGGACCTGCGGCGGCTCGACAGCGAAGCCGACAAGGTCATCGCGTATGCGGGGGAGAAGGCACAACTCGAGCGCTCTGACGTGGAAGCGGTCGTCGTCGAGACGGCGCCGACCTCCATCTTCGAGTTCCTCGATGCGCTGGGTGCGCGAGACGCGGCGTCGGCGCTCGGACTGCTCGGCGACCTCATCGAGAGCGGAGAGACGCTGCCCGGCATCCACGCGATGACGCTCAGGCACGTGCGTTCACTCATTAGCATCGTGTCGCTGCGCGATCGCGGCATGAGCAGCGGCGAAGCTGCGCGCACGCTCAAGCTGGCTGACTGGCAGTATCGCAACCTCGCGCGTCAGGCCGAGCGGTTCCGCGAGGAGGAGCTGGTAACGGCGCTCGGCCGGGCGGCAGAGGTCGAGGGGAAAATGAAGACGGGCCAGGGAGAACCCCGGCTCGTGTTCGAACGCTGGGTGGTGTCCGTCTGCGACCGAAGTTGTCGCACCGTCACCCGGAGGGCTTAGTCCTGAAGCGAGTTAGCCTTCTTGAGCACGCCGGACTTGCGGTTGGCGGCCTGGTTCTTGTGGATGATCCCCTTGCTGGCCGCGTGGTCGAGCGCTTTGCTCGCCTTGTTGGCTGCCTCGACGGCCGCGGCCTTGTCGCCGGCGGCGACTGCCTCGCTCACATGCTTGACAGCGGTCTTGAGCGCCGACTTCTCGGCCTTGTTACGGATGCGCGCCTTCTCGTTGGTCAGCACGCGCTTCTTCTGGCTCTTGATATTCGCCACGTTCTCAGGTCCCTCCAGATTCGGATGATGCCCGTCGCAGTGGGGTGCAGACGAACCCTGAGATACTAACACACGGTATCGGGCGTCGCCAACAGGGGTATTCGTGAGCGGTACGCCCTGCTATCCTTACCCTCCGATGACAGACCCCACGCTCATACGAAACTTCTCGATCATCGCGCACATCGACCACGGGAAATCGACCCTGGCCGATCGCATGTTGGAGGTCACCCACACCATCGCCGACCGCGACATGATGGAGCAGGTGCTCGACTCGATGGATATCGAGCGCGAGCGCGGCATCACCATCAAGGCGCAGGCGGTACGCCTGTACTATGAGGCATCGGATGGTCAGACATACCAGCTGAACCTCATCGACACCCCGGGGCATGTGGATTTCACCTACGAAGTCTCGCGCTCGCTCGCGGCGTGCGAAGGCGTGCTGCTGGTCGTGGACGCCACCCAGGGCGTTGAGGCGCAGACGGTCGCCAACGCGCAGCTTGCGATGAACGCACACCTTGAGATCGTGCCGCTCATCAACAAGATCGACCTGCCAGCCGCCGATCCCGAGCGTGTTCGCCGCGAGATCGAGGAAGGCCTCGCGATTCCCGCCGACGAAGCGGTGCTCACCAGCGGGAAGACGGGTGAGGGCGTGCATGACGCGCTGGAGGCGGTCGTGAGGTACATCCCGGCGCCCGCAGGCGATCCCGACGCTCCGCTTAAGGCGCTCATCTTCGACTCGTACTTCGACGCGTACCGTGGCGTCGTGGCGCTCATCCGCGTGGTCGACGGGAGCGTGAGCAAGGGCATGAAGGTGCGGATGCTCGCTACGCAAACCGTCACCGACGTCGAGGAAGTGGGCGTCCGTCGCCCCGCGAACGTCCCGGTCGACGAGCTCGGCGTGGGCGAGGTCGGCTACCTCATCACCGGCCTGAAGGATCCGTCGCTCGTGAAGGTCGGCGACACCGTCACGCTCGCCAAGCACGGCACCGTCGACCCGCTCCCCGGTTACCGAGAAGTGAAGCCGATGGTCTATACCGGCCTCTTTCCAATCGACGGCGACCAGTATCCCGAGCTGCGCGATGCGCTTGACAAGCTGCAGCTGAACGATCCCGCGCTCATCTACGATCCCGAGAGCAGCCACGCGCTTGGCTTCGGCTTCCGCGTCGGGTTCCTCGGCCTGTTGCACATGGAGGTGGTCAAAGAGCGCCTGGAGCGCGAGTTTGACCTGGACTTGCTCGCCACGGCCCCGTCGGTGGAGTACCACGTCTTCAAAACGAACGGCACGAGCGAGTTCATCCACTCGCCGCAGGACATGCCCGACCCCGGCACGATCGATCACATGGAGGAGCCGTACCTGAAGGTGACCGTGCTCGTGCCGCCGGCGTACATCGGCGCCGTCATGGAGCTTGCCGAGGAGCACCGCGCGTCGTTCAAGGATATGCAGTACCTGTCTAAGACCACCGTAGAGCTGCACTACGAGATGCCGCTTTCCGAGCTCATCATGGACTACTTCGACCAGCTCAAGAGCCGCACCAAGGGCTACGCCAGCCTCGACTACGAGTACATCGGCTACCGGCCGGGCGACTTGGTGAAGCTCGATGTCCTGCTCGCGAACAAGCCGGTGGACGCGCTGAGCTTCATCGTCCACAAGGACAAGGCGTACGCCCGCGGCAAGATCTTGACCGAGAAGCTCCGCGAGATCATCCCGCGCCAGCTGTTCGAGGTGCCGATCCAGGCGGCCATCGGCGGGCGCATCATCGCCCGTGAGACCGTGAAGGCCAAGCGCAAAGACGTGCTCGCCAAGTGCTACGGCGGCGACATCACACGCAAGCGCAAGCTTCTGGAGAAGCAGAAGAAGGGCAAGAAGCGCATGAAGAACGTCGGCAACATCGAGGTTCCCCAGGAAGCCTTCATGGCCATCCTGAAAGTCGATGACTAGCGCCTCCGATATCCCCGCGTTGCCCGAGCACCTCTACGTGCACGTCCCGCTGTGCCGCACCAAGTGCGCATACTGCGACTTCTTTTCCGTGGCCGAGGCGGACCTGCCGCTCTGCGTCGACGCGCTCACCGGCGCGCTCGTGGGCCAGACGCTCGCCTGGGCCCAGCGGGGCCTCGCGCTTCGGCCGCTTCAAACCCTCTACATCGGCGGCGGCACGCCCACGATGCTC
Source organism: Actinomycetes bacterium (assembly GCA_021373175.1). Taxonomy (GTDB): domain Bacteria; phylum Actinomycetota; class Coriobacteriia; order Anaerosomatales; family Anaerosomataceae; genus UBA2286. The sequence goes on along the minus strand of JAJFTE010000129.1, from coordinate 1,036 downwards.
GGGCCCGCGCTCGCCGGCCTGGTGGACGCGCTCGCGACCCACATCGGCGTCGCGACCGGCGCCGAGGTGACCGTGGAGGCCAAGCCCGACTCGCTCGACGACGCGCTCGTCGCGCTTCTGGCCGAGGCGGGCGTCACGCGCGTGAGCCTCGGCGTGCAGAGCTTCCACGATGACGTGCTGCGCACGCTCGGCCGCGCGCATGACGCGACGCGCGCGATCGCGGCGGCGCGCTCCGTGCGCAAGTGGAACCTCGACCTCTCGATCGACCTCATGTGCGGCATCCCGGGTCAGAGCATGGGCTCGTGGCTCGCGAGCGTAGAGCACGCGATCGCCACCGGCGCCGGGCATGTCTCGGTGTATCCGCTCTCGCTCGAGTCCGGAACGCCGCTTGCAGCCGAGGTGCTCCTCGGCAGGTTTGCCGAGCCGGACCCCGACATCGCGGCCGACATGATGATCGCGGCCGGTGAGATTCTGGCCGCCGCCGGATTCGAGCGCTACGAGGTCGCGAACTACGCCAAGCCCGGCGCGCAGTCGCGCCACAACACCGCGTACTGGACCGGCAAGGAGTATCTCGGCGCGGGACCCGGCGCGCACGGCATGCTTTCGGCCACCACGGCGCGCGCCTCCGGCTTCGTCGTCCCCGAGAGCGCGGCCCGCGTGCGTTACGCGATCGCGTGCGAGCTCGAGCGCGGCCTGCAGTCCGTGCCGCGCGTGGAGGTTGAGACGCTCACTGCCGAGGAGGCGGCGCGCGAAGACGTCATGCTCGGCCTGCGCCTCACGCGTGGCGTCGATGTCGTGCTCGTCGAGGGCGCCAGGGTCGGAGGCGTGCTCGAGCACTTCGTCGGCACCGGACTCGTCGAGCGCGCCGACGATCGCTGGCGGCTCACGGAGCGCGGCTGGCTTCTTGGCAACGAGGTCTTCGGCGACGTGTGGGCGGGCGAGTAGCTAGCCGATCACGCCCAACTGTTTGCCCACGCGCTCGAACGCCGCGACCGCGCGGTCGAGCTGCGCGTCGGTGTGCGCGGCCGAGACCTGC
>JAJFTE010000124.1 GCA_021373175.1 Actinomycetes bacterium | reverse complement strand
TTCCACGAGCACGCGGCGGATGTGCCGGTTTCCGGTCTTGGTGATCGAGCCCTGGTGCCGTGAGGAGCCGCTCGAGTGCTCGGATGGCGTGAGTCCCGTGAAGCCCATGTAGCTTCCCGCATCCGGGAAGCGGGTGAAGTCGCACGTCTCGGCGAGGATGGTCATCGCGGAGAGCGTGGAGATGCCCCGGAGCGCCGACAGGCGCGCCACGCCTGTCGCGAAGGGCTCCGTTTTCGCGAGCTCCTCGATGCGCCTGCCCATCTCGGCGAGTCGGGCGTCGCGCACGAAGTAGGCGGCAAGCAGATGCTGGAAAGCCTCGGTGGCGCATGGCTCGTCGAACTTCAAAGCACGTGCCCAGGTCTCGAAGCGACGAGACCACCTGTCCGGGCCCGCCGGGTAGCGCTTGCCGTAGCGCATGAGGAAGGAGCGGATGCGCTGTCGGGCGATCCGACGGTCGCACTTGACCTCCTCGCGCACGCGGATGAGGTCCCGCACTGCCTCCTCGGCACCGTCGGGAACGCGCACGCTCGTGAGCTCGGCGCGGTGCAGGCGAGCCAGGTTTCGCGCATCGATACGGTCGGTCTTGACGCGCACACCGCTTCTGCGCGGGATCATCGAAGGAGCGATGACATCACAGTGAAAGCCGAGGTCGGAGATGAGGCGGTGTGTGTCGTATCCGGTCGGTCCGGCCTCGTAGCATAGGCGTGCGGTGAGAGGATCGTGGCGGAAAAGTAGCCGTCGGATCGCTTCAGGGGTGTTGGGGATCACTCGTTCGTCGATCTCCGTCGTGCCGGGGCGCAGCACCGCCACGGCGATCGAGTCCTTGTGCACGTCGAGTCCGATGTGTGTAGTCTGGTTCATGGCCGGTCCCTCCGTTTGTCGGCGCCCCGGGGCCTGTTCCCTGGGGACGATCCACGTATACACCGGATTGGGCCGGCCATCTCATAGTGACTAGACACAACCTTGGGGGTACCGTTGGCTCGACTCGAGATACGTCCCGAGACCGTGAGTGAGATTGGCGACATCCGCAAGATCAATGTCGAAGCCTTTCGCGACCATCCAATCAGTCGGCAGACCGAGCATCTGATCGTCGATGCGTTGCGTGAAACTGGCGCGCTGGAGGTGTCGCTCGTCGCTTTCAGCGAGGGTCGACCGGTCGGACACATCGCCTTCTCACGGGCCGCCGTCGGTGATTCGAAGTCCGGCTGGTTCCTGCTCGGCCCCGTCGCCGTTCTGCCCGGCCTGCAGGGCCAGGGTATCGGTTCGGCGCTGGTTGAATCTGGGCTGGCGGAGTTGCGAACTCGACACGCGAGCGGCTGCGTCCTGGTTGGCGACCCAGGCTACTACTCTCGTTTCGGCTTCAGCGCCTTCCCTGATCTGTCCTACGAAGGCGTGCCGCATGAGTACGTACTCGGTCTTCCGTTCGCGGACGACGCACCGTGCGGGACGATACTGGCGAACAAGGCGTTCGAGATTGAGGCGGAGCTGGGTGCCGGGTGTGCCTAACAAGCGCTTCCAGCTGACGCGTCACGGTGTAGGCTACGAAGAGAGGGCTTCGGCGCGCAGCTGAAGCACCAAGACGTTAGGTTGGCTGCAGGGAGGGTCGTTGGGATTGCAGGCTCCGCAGCAGATTCTCGAGCTCACGGCCACGCTGGTCCCGCAGCTGCTTGCTGGTGACGAGCCCCAGAAGGTCGTCCTGCGGCAGCAGTTCGCTGCGTCTCGCGTGAAGTCCGTTGAGGGCGACGGCCTCGGGTTCTTCGTGACGCTCTCCGTCCCGGACACCGTTCCGCCGGTGCGCCCCGACTACATCGCCGGCGCCGACGCAGACATCTGGCTGGTGGATCACGAGTTCCCCATGGGAGTTGTGCTGTTCGTCGAGAACGGTCGGCTTGCGCAGCTCGACTTCTACGGGAAGGCCGGGGACGCTTGGACGGAACTGGATGTCGTGGACCATGTGGACAATGTGGTTCCGCTCTACGTCGAGCCGCACGAGTCGAGCTGACAGACGCTCGGCAGCAACCTAACAAGTGCTTTCAGCTGACGCGTCAGAGTCGTAGGTTGGGTGGATAGGCTTCGGCGCGCAGCTGAAGCACCAAGACGTTAGACGGGCAGGCTCCTCGGTACTCCGGCAAGCTGTCTCCCATCGGGGGCACGGAAGCCATCACGCCATCGTCTGCGCTCCAAAGCTCCATCCGGCTCGGACTCCTCACTCCTCGGCGTGCCCACGCCTCGCCGCCATCTCCTCGGCAGAAACACGGTCCGGGGAGGACGCTCCCATCAAGCCGGTGCCGCGGGTCGGCGCGGAAGGGGCGATCCACATATCCGGGCAGCGGCAGCCTCTGGACTCCGCGACTCCCGGCTCATCTGCGCGCCGGCATCTCCTCGGCCACGCTCTCGGGCAGGGAGGTGCGCGCAGCCAGATCGTAGCCTTCGCCGGGGCCGTCACCTGCGCGCCCGTCGCCGCGAAGGAGACAAGGTAAGTGCTGTCCTTTGCGGGTCGCTGCTCGCTTCGCGATTGCCGTCTAACAAGTGCTTCCAGCTGACGCGCACAAGTCGTAGGCTGGGTATCAGGCTTCGGCGCGCAGCTGAAGCACCAAGACGTTAGCCATAGCCGGGGAGGCTTGTTGTTCCAGAATCGTTGGTCGATCGCGGCTAGTGTGGTGGCCCTCATTCTTGCTATGTGGCTGCTGGTGACTTGGCTACCGCGCGTGACCGTCCAGCGTGATATCGCGGCGGCGCGCGAGACGGCGGTCGGGGTGGTCGCCGCTATCGCTGGAAACGATCTGCCTGAGCTTGAGTACCGACTTGGGCGAGTCCCGGACGCAGATGAAATGCGCAGGCTCGGCGACGCAGTGCCCTCGCAGCTGCCCTCCGACCCTCGGGACTACTCGGGCACGTTCTATAACCCGACCGGCGATGGCGGAGCGACCGTCGAGGTTCACAGTCAGTCGGATGCGGATTTCGCGGTCCTTGTCCGGATGACGCCGGATAAGGATGCGGGTGGCTGGCGTGTTCTGTCGGTCGAGGCGGTCTCGCCCAAGTAGCGATGGACTTCGACGGCATGCCTGACTTCAAGTTTGAAACGCAACACTTGGTCCTTTTCCGCTCGCGTCTACCTGGCTTGTACATAGCACTCCTCCGGTGTCCTGAAGCCGAGGCGCTTCCTCGGTCGTGAGTTGAGTCTCGCGACGATGGCGTCCAGGTCGGCCTGCGTGGTCCCGACCATGCTCATCCTCTTCGGCAGGTACTGCCTGATCGATCCGTTCGTGGTCTCGTTGGTGCCGCGTTCCCAGGAGTGGTGCGGCGTGGCGAAGTAGAACGGCACGCCGGTCGCCTCCTCGATCTGCTTGTAGCCGTGGAACTCGCTGCCGTTGTCGGCGGTGATCGTCTTGAACCGGTCCGGCTGCCTTC
>JAJFTE010000108.1 GCA_021373175.1 Actinomycetes bacterium | reverse complement strand
TGGCCTCGATTTCATCCTGAGTCTTTTCCCAGGTAAGGACGAAGTCCTTGCCAGCCATATCGGTGCGCTTGGCGCGCAGCTTCTCGATCAATGAGCGGATTTCGTTCATGTGGTCCTCCGGACAGTCGAATTACAGTATGCCCGCTTTTTTGTACATACGCTCGCAGGCGGAGAGCGCGTTGCGACGGATCGTCTCCTCGTCGGCTCTCAAGAGAAGGCCGTGGCGCACCACCTGTTTGCCGTTGACGATGAGGTGGTCGACGCCGTGGTTGTAGCCGGAGAAGAGGAGGGCGGCGAGGGGGTCGGAGAGGGCGCCTGCGTATTCAAGTTTCATGACGTCGAAGAGCGCGATGTCCGCGAGTCTTCCCTCTGTGATCTCGCCCGCCTCTTCGAAGCCGAGGATGTGCGCGCCGCCGGCGGTGGCGATGTGCATGGCCTCACCGGCGGTGAGCCCGGCGGAACCGTACTTGATGCGCTGCAGTAGGAGCGCCTGGCGCGCTTCGCCGAGCATGTCCGATGTGTCATTCGAGGCTGAGCCGTCGACGCCGAGCCCGACGGGCACGCCTCGCCCGAGCATCTCGTGCACGCGGCAGATTCCGGAACCCAGGCGCATGTTCGACGAGGGACAGTGCGCGACACCCGTGCCGGTCTTGGCGAGGAAGTCGAGTTCCTCGTCGTTGAAGAAGATGCCGTGCGCGTACCAGACGTCGGGTCCGACGAAGTCGCAGTCGCGCATCACCTCGAGGGGGCGGCGGCCGTACACTTCCACGCAGTAGTCGTCCTCGTCGCTCGTTTCGGCGAGATGCGTGTGGATGCGGGCACCATACCGACGCGCGAGTGCGGCCGAGTCTACCATGAGCCGTTCGCTCACGGAGAAGGGGGAGCAGGGGGCCAGGGCCACTTTGCGCATGGCGTCGGGCGCCGGGTCGTGGAAGCGGCGCAGCGTCTCCTCGCTGTGGGCGAGGATGCTGTCCTCGTCCTGCACCGTGCTGTCGGGGGGCAGACCCCCGTCCTTTTTCGAGCGAGACATGGAGCCGCGGGTCGGCGCGAATCTCAGGCCGATGTCGGCCGCGGCGCGGAACTGCAGCGAAGGGATGTCGCCATCGAAACTTGTCGGGTAGAGGTAATGGTGGTCGGTCGTCAGCGTACAGCCGGTCTTCGCGAGTTCGGCCATGGCCAGCATGCTCGACCAGTAGACGGCTTCGGGGTCGAGGTATTTCCATATTTCGTACAGATAGACGAGCCAGTCGAAGAGTTTCGCGTCCTGGACCGCGGGCAGATTGCGGGTGAGTGTCTGGTAGAAGTGATGGTGCGTATTGACGAGTCCGGGCAGGACGACGTGGCGGGAGGCGTCGATCACCGTAGCGCCCTCGGGAGCCTCGATGGTCGGCGCGATTTTCGCGATGCGGTTACCGTCTACGAGAATGTCGACGTCCCGCAGAAGGTCGAAGCGTCGGAGGCCGGCACCTTCTGAAGCAGGCGCCGCCTCAGCGCCACGGCTGATCGTGCCCGTCGCAGCCGGCACCGCGGCGGCAAAGCAATCCTTGAGGAGGATCACCTCAGCACCTCCGCGTTGAAGTCCTCGATGAGACCATCGAGGGCGCCGACCTGACCGTGCAGGCCGCCCCAGTAGGCGCGGTAATCGTCCCACTGTGCGCGCAGTTCGGAGAGGTCCTTGCCGAGCTGCTCGATCCAGGTGAAGTACTTGAGGTTGTGTGCACGTCGCTTGTCCACGTGGCTCATCTCGAATACGTAGTCGACCGAGAGCCCCGCGAGCCTGTCGATGTCGCGGTCCGCCTGGCGCTGCTCGTAGACACCCCGCTCCGCGGTGAGCTCCGCGAGGCGCGACTGGTACATCGCCATCGAGTCGGTGAACATCGTGAAGACGATGTCGTCCTCGCCGAGCTCGTAGTACTTGGCAAACTTGATCGCCGCGATGAGGTTGCCGACTCCGGAGATGCCGAGCCAGTCGAGTTTTTCGACGACGGCCGGGTTCACGCCCGCGTCGATGAGGGCCTTTTTGCCCGCCGGCTCGTTGAAGAGGCGGATGAAGCGCATGGGAAGC
>JAJFTE010000098.1 GCA_021373175.1 Actinomycetes bacterium | reverse complement strand
GCCGTTCTGGCCGGTGGTCACATCGAACTCCACGGCCTGGCCCTCATCGAGGGTCTTGAAGCCCTCGCCCTGGATCTCGGAGAAGTGGACGAACAGATCGTCGCCGTCCTCACGCGAGATGAAGCCATAGCCCTTGTCCGGATTGAACCACTTGACGGTACCGTTAGCCATTCCAAACTCACCTTCCGCCCCGAAAGGGGCAAAACAAAAGCGGCGTGACACCAATCCGCGAGACAGCGGACTGTCACGCCGCAAAGCCTTGGGTCCACCTTTGAACCCCTCCGCATCATAAGCGAATACCAGCGCGAAAGGGAAGCACCCCTAACGCAGACTTCTTTCGCTGGCTGTGAGGACCCGTCCAAGCCGCAGCGAGTTCCCGACGACCAGCAGGCTGCTGCCCGCCATCGTCGCCGCCGCTATCGCCGGCGAGATGATGCCGAAAGCCGCCAGCGGCACTGCGACCGCGTTGTAGAGCAGTGCCCACCCGAGGTTCTCCCGGATGACCCGGCGCGACGTCGCCGAGAGCCGCACGAACCATGGCACAAGCCGCAGGTCCTGCCGAGCGAGCACCACATCCGAGGTCTCGCCCGCGACGTCCGTTCCGCCCGCCACCGTGACGCTCACATCGGCGCGTGCGAGCGCGGGAGCGTCGTTCACGCCGTCACCGACCATCAAGACCCGCTCGCCCTCGCCTTGCCACGCCGCGATGACCTCGGCCTTGCGCTCCGGCGTGAGCCGTGCCTCATGGGCGTCGATGCCGAGCTGTTCTGCTATCGCGGCGGTGACGGCCCCGCTGTCTCCCGAGAGGAGCGCGGTCGAAACGCCCATGCCGTGCATGGTGCCGATCACCTCGGCAGCCCCCGGCAGCAACTCATCGCGCAGCGCGATGAGCCCGATGACCTGCTCGCCTTGCGAGACCCACACGACGGTCCGACCCTCGGAGGCGTGGTCCTGTTCGACCTTTAGCAGACTCACCGGCGCCTGGCCGTGCACGTACGTGTCGCGACCCACCCGAACGGGCAAGCCACCGACCACCGCTTCAACGCCCTCGCCTTTCGCGGGTGTGAAATCGGTCGCGCCACTGGCTTCCGGACACGCGCGCACGACCGCCCTGCCGAGTGGATGCTCTGAATGCTCTTCGGCGGCTGCCGCGATGCACGTCAGCTCCGCGCCCGTGATAGATGCATCGGCAGGCACGGCGGCGACCACCTGGAGTTCACCGCGAGTGAGCGTGCCGGTCTTGTCGAAGGCGGCTCGCGTGATGAGCCCGGCGGTCTCGAGTGCCGCCGGGCTGCGCACGAGCACCCCGGCGGTCGCCGCATGACCCAACGCGACGCTCACGGCGAGCGGCGTCGCCAGGCCAAGCGCGCACGGGCACGCCACCACCAGAACCGCGACCGCAGCGATGAGCGCCTCGGTCGGTGAGCGCGAGAACAGCGACCAGCCAGCGAACGTGACAAGCGAGACCGCGATGATGCCCAGGGTCAGCCACTTCGACGCGGTATCGGCGAGCCGCTCGGCAGGTGCCTTGGCTGCGAGCGTCGCCTCGACCAGATGCCGCACGGCGGCAAGCCGTGTCTCCTCGGCCACCCGCACCACGCGGGCGACGACCGAGCCGTCCGTGAGGATGGTGCCGGCGAGCACCTCGTCACCCACCGCCTTGCGCACGGGAACGGCCTCGCCCGTGAGCGGCGCCTCGTTCACGGCCCCGCCGCCTTCGCACACCTCCGCGTCAACCGGGACGCGTTCGCCCTGCTTGACCACGATCGTGTCGCCATCCACGAGTGTGGACGCGCGCACCTGCGTGAGTTCGCCGTTGTCCTGCTTCCACGCGCGCTCCGGCTGCAGCTCCAGCAGTGCCCGGACGTCTTTGCGCGCGCGGGCGCCACCGACGGTCTCAAGGTAGCGTCCGACCACAACGAATGCGGTGATCATCACGACGGAGTCGAAATAGACCGGCCGGTCGCCGACAAGCACCGCCCACACGCTGTACGAGTACGCCGCCAGCGTTCCCAGCGCCACGAGCGTGTCCATGTTCGCCGAGCGGGCGAGCAGGGAATGCCACGCACCACGCAGGAACGATTGCCCGCCAAAGAAGAGCGCGGGTGTCGCCAGCGCCCAGACGATAAGGCCAACCATATGCGCGTCCGCCGAGGCGAACTGTCCGCGGCTGTACAGCGGGTACAGACGCTCCAAGTACAGCAGCATGACCTGCATCTGGAACGCGAGCGCGACGATAGCCTGAATGAGAATGCGTTCCTCGGCCCGGCCTGTGTCTTTGCGGCCCGTCTCGCCGGTCACGCGCGGCGAGTACCCCATGCCTTCGAGACGGTGGAGGATCTCGTCGATCTCGATCTTCGAGGGATCGTAGTCCACCCGACCCTTGCCCATCGCGAAGTTGAAGGTGGCCGACGCCACGCCATCGGCGTGCTCGAGCACCCGCCCGGCAGAGGTCGCGCACGATGCGCACCACATGCCGCCGAGGTCGATGAACGCCGTGGCATGTGGCGATCTCATACGCTCGAGAGCTCCCGTGTGCTTGGGCTCGGCGTCGCTCAACACCTGCTCAAGAATCCCCTGTGAGTCCGCGACCTCGTAAACACGCGCGCAGCCATCCGTGTCGAAGTGCACTTCTCGGCCATGGATCGTACGCACCACCGGCGTCCCCGTGATCTCCATGCCACACAGGGCGCACTGCTCGGCCTGTTGCGTCTCCACGGTCAGTATGTCTCCGTCCCGACCTCGGCGTAGAAGCGATGCACCAGGCGATCGGGTGTGATCTGCGGCCCGAACTCGGTAAGCACTTTGTCCTCGAAAAGCGTCGATTTGCAGTGGTTCACCACGTCTTCCCAGGTGTTCCACTCGCTCATGAACACGATCCTCGTCTTCTCCGGATCGTCTACCGAGTACATCGCGGACGAGGTCACATGCCCTGTCTGCCCGGGCAGGTTCACCTTCAGGAAGCCGAGGACCCGCTGCAGCGAGTGACCCATTGCAAGCTCATCGATCTCATCTTTCTGAAGGTCGAACGAGACTTCATAGAAGTACGCCATCGCGCCGCCCCCTCACGCTGGACTCCAGAACAGCACCAGATACACAACGTACGAGACCAGCACGAGACCGATGACTACCCACCCGATCGGTGGCAGACTGCCACCGGCCTCCTCGATCAAGCCGGCGAAGCTGTCGATGTAGCCGTCGGGGCTTACGCGCTCCGACTCTTCGATCTCCTCTTCGGGCCGGTGGCCCCTGCTTCCCGGCTGGGTGCGGACATGTTGTTTGAACGAGAACGCAAGCGCCGCGATCACGAGCACGACCGTGCCGATGCCGATCGCCATGATCTCGCCCCAGACGTTGAGCACGTTCTCAGGCATGCTTTCCGGCCCCCTTTTGCGCCCGGCCCGGCCACTCCTCGGGTTCGCGATCCTCCAGCATGCGGTATTTCGCCGCTTCGATGTCTTTAAACTGGCCGGTGATCGCACCCCGCACGATCATGACGATCGTCGAGAGGGACACGAAGATCATCCATCCGATGACAACCCACAGCCCGAACGGCATCGCCATCACCCCCCGAACTTTCGACCGGTAAGCTCGACGGTGTACGCGGTCACGTTCCAGATGTCCGTCTCGGACAACACGGGCTCGAATCCGTACATCATGCTGTCGGGGACGCCCGCCCTCACCCGGTAGAAGACGTACTGGTCTTCCATGTCGGCGGGGAATGCCGCGGGCGAACCACTCGCGGACCCCATCGTGCCCGGTCCGTGGCCCTTCCCGTCCGCAGCGTGGCACGGGGAGCAGTACCGCTCGTAGAGCGGCTTTCCAGCAGCCGGGTCGATCGTCGCGATCTCACTTTGGAAGATGCCGGTGTCCGTCCGCACGTACTCGGTCGGCACGGCTCCTGGCGTGTGCTGGCTTGTCGTGACCTTCTTCCCGTTCAAGAACGATTCGAGGACGAACTTCACATCGTTCCAACGCTCGCTCTGCGGGAGAAACTCGCCCCATGCGGGCATCGCGGAGCCCTTGATACCGAACGAGAGCTTCGACTGGTACTCACCCTCGATGGTAGAGGTATCGCCCGATGTGCGGCTTGCGGTCTTGCGAAGGTCGGCCGGCTTGGTGCCCAGATACTGGCCCGCGGGACCGGTGCCGTCGCCGGCCACGCCGTGGCAGTGCGCGCACCGCTCCAGGAACATCTGGCGACCGGTGTTGTAGTCGGCAGACGCCGGGATACGCATCGAGTGCATCATCTTGGGAAAGTCGAAGCTCGCCGCCTCCGCAGGCCGCGTCGGCGGGGTCACCGTCTGCGTGAACATCGTCCTGATGTAGAGCACCAGCTGGAAGCGTTCCTCCTCAGTATAGGAGACCTTCCATGCGGGCATCGCGGTCCAGGGCACACCTTCGCTGATGCGCCAGAAGTATGCGTCGTCAGCCCAGTCGGCATAGTTCGCGCGTACTGAGAAGTCCGGCGGCACCGGCTCGATGCCAACGCGGTAGGGACCTTCGCCGGTGGCCGCGTCCCCGTGGCACGCTAGGCATTCACGGGTCCACAGACGCTTGCCGGCGTCGATGTTCGCAAGCGTCACCTTGAGCGGACTCGTCTTTTTGTACGCCGCAGGCACATCGCCCTCGTCCGGATCGCGCTCCCACGTGCTCGCATACATCTGCTGCACGTAGTGGATCACCTTCCAGCGCTGGCTTTCGGTGAGGCTTTCCTTCCAGGGCGGCATGACCGTCCCCTGCACACCTTCCGAGACGTGCCAGTACCACTGCGCGTCGGGCATCGTGCGGAACGGGTCGACCTTGAAGTTAGCCGGCGTCACGATGAGCGTCCCGGCATAGTGCCCGAGACCGTTACCCGCACATCCGTGGCATGTCAGACACCGGGAGACGTAGATGAGCTTGCCCTCGTAGAGCCCCGAGGACTTGAAGGTGTCCCAGCCCTGCGGGGCAGGATTCGCTCCCGTGGGGAGCGTGGACTCACCCATCGAGGGCGATGACGTTCCGGCATACGAAGCAGGTGGCAGCACCATCCACTCGGCGGCATTGCGGTCGCCGAGCGCATAGAGGTATTCGCCGATCGCCCGAAGATCCGTTTCGGGCATGAACGAGAAGCTTGGCATGATGGACATCGGGGAGTATTGCCGTGGTTCCTTGAGGTGCTCGATCTCCCAGCTCATGCTCCGCTTGCGGCCGATGTACGAGAGGTCCGGGCCCGTTCGCTCGGAGCCAAGGATCATCGGATTGTCGAAGGTATAGTCCCCGCCCTCGGACACCGGACCCATGCCATTGTCGACCTCGCGCACGTACTGCGTGTGGCAATAGTTGCAGCCGTTTGAGTAGAACAGCTCGCGCCCGCGTGCCTGCTCGGCCGTGTACTCATGCGCAACGACGGTCTGTGGCGGCTTCCACAGCGCGACCGGTGTGAACACAGCGACAGCGACAACCGCCAGAAACACCGCCAAGCCTCCAAACACGATGACCCTGAACGTCATCTTCATGATGCGTCCACCTCCGCTACCAGGTGCGGCATGACCTCGCCGGGAGCCTCAACATGGCGGCGCACACGAACGGTCGCAAAGACGTTGACCGCGAACATCACAAAGCCTGTCACCAACAGCACCCCACCGATCACGCGCAGCGCCATGAACGGTCGCAAGCCCGGTAGGACCGTCCAGATCGGCAGTCCCGCATGCACCCATGACGTGCCCTGCGTGATGCCCGTCAAGAGGAATCCCGTGAAGAACGCCGAGAAACCGATCAGATGGAACGCGTACTGCGCGCGCGCCATTCGCTTGCTCCAGATCTCGCACTCGTAGATGCGCGGGATGATGTAGTAGATGCCGCCCATGATCACCGACGACGAGAAGAAGAGCAGCGCAAGGTGCGCATGTCCCGGTACGTACTGCGTGAAGTGCGTGAGCTCGTTGATGCCACGTATGGCTTGGTGCGAGCCCTGGAACGAGACCAGGATGTACGCCGCCCACCCAGTGATGACGTAGAGTAACGGAACGCTGACGCGTAGTTTCCCCCAGTTCCCTCGCATCGTGAGCAGGATGTTGAACATGAACGCCATGACAGGGATCACCATGCCGAAGCTCTCGGCCACAGCCACTGTCTTCAACCAGTACGGGATCGGCGCCCACAGCAGATGATGCGCGCCCACGCCGGTATAGAAGAACGCGATGCCCCAGAACGCGATGAGCGAGAGGAAGTGGCTGTACAGCGGCGTCTGTGTCTCGCGTGGGATGATGTAGTACACAACCGCGAGAAGGCCGGTGGTAAACCACAGCCCGAGCACGTTATGACCATAGAACCAGTTGAAGATCGTGTCGTTCACACCCGTAAGCGCGCCGGTGGGAGGAGCCCACATCACGTTGCCGATGAAGTACAGCAAGGGGAACCACATCACGGTTCCGATGATGTACCACAGACTCACGTAGAGCTTTGGCTCCACCCGGTTCTTGACCGTCATCCATATGTTCACGAGATTGAGCAGCAGCACCACCATCACCGCGACGTCGACCGCGAAGGTCAGCTCGGCATACTCACGGCTCTGAGAATGCGCACCAAGGAGCCCGACGATGCCGATCACGAGCGACACATTCCATGCGAGTGCGGAGATGTTGCCGAGCAGCTCGCTCCAAATCTTGCGACCAGTGAGCCTCGGCACGATGTAGAGCCACAGACCCATCATCGCGCCGGAAAGCCAGGCGAAAAGCACGGTATTCACGTGCGCCTGGCGAAGACGGCCGAACACCAACCACGGCACGCCTTTGGCGAAATCCGGGAATACGAACTCGACTGCCAGGATCAGCCCGAACGTCACGCCGATCATGAGCCACACCGCAGCCGATAGCATGAAGTTGGCACTCGCGCTGTTCTCGCGCTTCCAATCGAGCAAGACGGCTCCCCTCCCTGTTCCTGGTGCAACGCGCCCCTGTGGCAAGACAGCGCAATCAAGCGCAGTGTTTGACGAATAGAGATACCCGAGCTTCCAATTACTTACACACATGGATGCTGCCGAAAGTACAGTACAATCGGGCATGCACAAGGGGGCGTGATGCCAGGTTCAAGCGCGGAGGCGCGACCGAGGACTGGCACGCGGAACTGGCGCGTCGCGCTCGTTATCGCGGGCGTCGTGTTGCTTGCGTGTGTGCGATGTGCGTGTATCGTGCGAGCCTTGGCATCTCGTTCTTCGACGAGGGACACTACGCGGCGATCACACTCCATCTCGCGCAAGGTGCCAGACCATTCGCGGACGAGAAGATCGCAGCAGTGTTGCGTTTCGCGCGCCTGGCGCTCTTCACTGTTTGGACGCTCGCAGCGTGGATACTCGGCCTGGTAGCTGCGCTGCCCAGACTCGCCCGTCGGCTGCGCTCGCTCGCCGCTGCACTCGTGCCGGTGACCTGCCTGATACCCCCTGCCAGAGTCTTCGCATTGGGTGGATCGGTCCAACAGTTCGGTGCGAACAGAGCGGCATACCTGGTGCTGCTCTCGGCTATCGCACTTGTTCCGGTTGCGGCCGAGTCGATCCGGAAGCGTGACACCCGGTCTTTGCAGGGCCTCGCACTCACCGCGCCTCTGGGAATCATCGGCTGCGTGGTGGTGGCATAGTGGACCAGCTCGGGGTGGCTTAGCGCAGTGCCGCTGATCGCGGTGGCGCCGCTGGGCGTGATGGTGCTCGCCGGGTGGAGCAGGCTCGCTCCCACGGGCGCGCGTTCGCGAGCGGCGCTCGCTGCGCTTGTGACCGAGGCATGCGTCCCCTGCTGCTCGGTTCTCGGGTACGAACGGCTAACGCGACCGGCGGTGCAAGGATCTTCCAAACGGCGGGATTTGCACGTCAATCGCACGCTCGGGGCACATCTCCTGGCAGCAGTAGCAGCGGATGCACTTCGCATAATCGTGAACAGGGGGCACACCCTTGCCGTTTTGCCAGTCGACTGCTTTCGGAGTGACGGGACAGACGCTCACGCACGTGCCACACGCCGTGCACCGGGCGGAATCGATGACCGGCCTGGGCACCACAAGTCGCTTGGCCAGCGTCCCCTTTGGCCTTCCCGAGTCCGTCGTCGCTTGACGGCTCCGGTTGACGTTATAGTCCGGCACCACAAAGGGATCGATGTCATCGCCCACGTAGGTTATGTCGGACGCGTTGCCGAGACCCCACGCTTCGCCGTAGGTGATCGTGCCCACAAGCGCTGTGTCGAGGTTCATCACTCGACAGGCCGCGACGTCGAGCGCCACCAGATCGTTGGAGAGCATGATCACGCCGACCTGCCGCGGATCGCCACCGCGAGGACCGTTGCCCTCCATGCCGATGACGCCGTCGGTGACCGCGAGCCTCGGATGGATCAACCGGTTCAAGTCGACGAGCAGGTTCGGCTTGAGCAGGATCCGCTCGGCATCGTGGACGAACGAACCAGCGCCGCCGAGCAGCTCTAGTCCGCGGCCCACGGCTTCGAATACGTCGGACTCGTCATAGGTGTCACAGCGCACGACCGCAACGGTTGCAGGCATCAGACCTCATTCCCGCTCGTTTCGACCGGCCTTCTTGCGATCGGTCGCGCTTAGGATGCGCTTCCTCAGGCGAATGCTCTTGGGAGTGATCTCCACGAGCTCATCGTCCTCGATATACTCGAGCGCCTCTTCGAGCGTGAAGATCACGGGCGGCGCAAGTTGGATGCTCTTGTCCGCGGCGGCTGCACGCATGTTGGTGAGCTGCTTCGCTTTCGCCACGTTCACGACCAGGTCGTTCTCTTTCGCATGCTCCCCCACGATCATGCCTTCATAGCACATAACCCCTGGGCCGATAAACAGCGTGCCTCGAGTCTGCAGGGCATCGAGCGCGAACGCGACCGACTTGTCGGTGGACATCGCGATGAGCGATCCGTTGATGCGACCACCAAGATCGCCCTTGAACGGGCCGTACTCGGCAAAGTGATGAAAGAGCGTCGCCTCGCCGCGGGTCGCGTTGAGAACGCGCGTACGCAAGCCCATCACGCCACGAGACGGGATCTTGAACTCGAGGTGGACGTGCTGATCGCGCTGGACCATGTCGGTCATCTCGCCGGACCGGGAGCCGAAGATCTCGATGACCTTGCCTGCATACTCGGCCGGCACGTCGACGACGGCCTGCTCGATCGGCTCGAAGGTCTTGCCGTTCTCCTTCTTGAGGATGACCTGCGGACGGCCAACCTGGAACTCGTAGCCTTCTCGGCGCATAGTCTCCATCAGTACCGAGAGGTGTAGCACGCCGCGACCGGAGACCTCCATGCCGGTCTTGTCCTCACTCTCGATGATGTTCATCGAGATGTTGGACTCGGCCTCCTTGAAGAGCCTCTCCTTGATTTGGCGGCCGCCGACGATGGTGCCCTCCTGACCGACGAGCGGGCTCGTGGACGGCGCGAAGACAACAGACATCGTCGGCTCTTCCACATGAATCGGGTCGAGTTGGACGGGGTCGATCCGGGACGTGAACATGTCGCCGATGTCCGCGTCTTCAATGCCCACGACCGCACAGATGTCACCGGCGTGGGCTGCTTCAGCCTCGAGGCGGCCCATTCCCTCGAAGGTGAAGAGCTGCTTGACCTGCGCCTGGTACCGGGTGCCGTCGTTCTTAATCACGAGAATGCGCTCGCCGTTGTGGATCGTGCCGGAGAAAATGCGGCCGATTCCGATTCGTCCGACGTAGTCCGAATAGTCGATCGTGCAGACCTGCATGGCCACCGGTCCATCGACGTCGACGTCCGGCGCAGGGATGTACTCGAGGATCGCGTCGAGAAGCGGCGTCATGTCGTTGCCCTCGTCATCCGGATCAAGACGCGCGTAGCCGTTCACCGCACTCGTGTACACGACGGGGAAGTCCAGTTGATCGTCGTTAGCGCCCAGGTCGACCATGAGGTCGAAGACCGCATCGAGCACCTCGTGCGGACGCGCGCCAGGCCGGTCGATCTTGTTCACGACCACCATCGGCTTAAGACCGTGTTCGAGTGCGTGCCGCAGCACAAAGCGCGTCTGCGGCATCGCTCCCTCGAACGCATCCACGATGAGAAGGGCGCCGTCGGCCATCTTGAGGACGCGCTCCACCTCACCGCCAAAATCCGCATGCCCGGGTGTGTCAATCACATTGATCTTCACGTCCTTGTAGCGGATGGAGATGTTTTTCGCGAGGATCGTGATGCCACGCTCGCGCTCCTGGTCATTGGAGTCGAGGACGCGCTCGGCGACCTGTTGATTTTCTCGAAAGACATGGGTCGATTGCAGAAGCCGGTCCACGAGCGTTGTCTTACCGTGGTCGACGTGGGCGATGATCGCGATGTTGCGGATGTCGTTGACGCGCATGAGGCTCCGAAGGTCGAAGGAAGGGGCGGTATACGGTAGCACAATTCGCGCCATCAGACACGCCCGGGACGAACCGGGGTGCGGGAGTCGCCGACCATCGCCCGAGGTACGATCGTGAGTTTCGTCGCGGGTCGTCTTCGAGACCGATCGAACCAGATGAGATTCGGGCTCATCGATGGCGCTCACTCGCCGCGAGCCGCCTCGGGACTCGTCCACCACTCGGACCGGGGGTCGCAGCCTGGGTTCAAGGGGTCATCGCAACACCGGTTGTCTGATCGGAGCGTAGCAACTCGTCGAAC
>JAJFTE010000097.1 GCA_021373175.1 Actinomycetes bacterium | reverse complement strand
TGGCTGTTCGCCAATTAAAGCGGTACGCGAGCTGGGTTTAGAACGTCGTGAGACAGTTCGGTCCCTATCCACCGTGGGCGTAAGAGACTTGAGAGAGGCTGTCCCTAGTACGAGAGGACCGGGATGGACGAACCTCTGGTGTACCAGTTGTCATGCCAATGGCACTGCTGGCTAGCTACGTTCGGTATGGATAACCGCTGAAAGCATCTAAGCGGGAAGCCAGTCTCAAGATGAGGTCTCTCACTGGGTTAACCAGGTAAGGCCCCTCGTAGACTACGAGGTTGATAGGCTGCAGGTGTACGCACAGTAATGTGTTCAGCCGAGCAGTACTAATAGGCCGAGGTCTTGATCTTCTGTTCAACATTCTCGAGATCGCTATACAGCTCTCAGGGTGCGAGCGCACCCGTTGAAAAGAGCATACGCGCACATCGACGCAGAGCCGTCGGATGTGTTCAGTGGTTTTGGCGGAGGGGGTACACCCGATCCCATTCCGAACTCGGAAGTTAAGCCCTCCAGCGCCGATGGTACTGCCCTGTAGAGGGTGGGAGAGTAGGACGCCGCTGAACACATCCGACGGCTCTTGGCGTGAGCGGGTTCTCTCGGCATGGTTAGTGCTACTATCATGTCTTCTGATCGATGCGGGGTACGGTATGTTTTGCGAGGCGCTTTACGGTGCCCGCGGTCTGAAGGGAGTCTCAGTGAAGGAGCAGGTCCAGGAGGTGCTCGATCGCATCCGTCCGGCGCTGCAGGCCGATGGCGGTGATGTCGAGCTCGTGGACGTCGAGGGTGGCGTCGTGAAGGTTCGGCTTGTTGGGTCATGTGCTGGTTGCCCGATGTCTCAGCTGACGTTGGCCAATGGCGTCGAGCGCGTTCTCAAGGAGCAGATCCCCGAGGTCGAGCGCGTCGAAGCGGTATAGCATCTCGACTTGAAGAAGAGTACCTCGAGCGCCGTCTGCGTTGTGGACGGCGCTCGTCTGCGTTCAACGCGCGTTCGGAGGCCGGTTCAATGCCGGTCGCAGGATAAACATGACCGCTTGTCCCAATCTGGTTGACGCACTACATATTGGTTCTCTAGACTGATGGGACGCAACATGTTGTGGCAGCGGGGGGTTTATTGGTGGCTGCCGCGTTGGTTTACTCACTACCTGCGATTGCGCACTACATCCGAGGAGGATTGCCGTCATGGCCGACGCGAAAGAGACCACCGCCTATCCGCGGATTATCGACGAGGTGCTTTCTTCGAACAGTCTCAAAGTCCTGCAGAAGCGGTACCTTCGCAAAGACGAACTTGGCAATGTCTCCGAAGCACCTTCGGACATGTTCCGCCGGGTGGCAGAGAACATAGCGACGGCTGAGACCCGTTATGGCGCGACACCGGAGCAGGTCGAAGCCGTTGCGGCAGACTTCTATGACCTCATGACGACGCTGGAGTTCTTGCCGAACTCGCCGACGTTGATGAATGCCGGCCGGGAATTGCAGCAGCTCTCGGCATGCTTCGTTCTGCCGATCGACGACTCTATGGAGTCGATCTTCGATGCCGTTCGAGATACCGCGCTCATACATAAGTCGGGTGGTGGTACCGGCTTCTCCTTCTCGCGTCTTCGTCCCGCGGGCGACACGGTGAAGAGCACTCAGGGGGTCTCTTCGGGGCCGGTTTCGTTCATGCGCGTGTTCAATCAGGCCACCGAGGCCGTGAAGCAGGGGGGTACACGGCGCGGGGCGAACATGGGCGTGCTCCGGGTCGACCATCCCGACATCCTGGATTTCATCAAGTGCAAGGCTGAGGGTGATTTCAGCAACTTCAACATCTCGGTCGCTCTGACCGAGGAGTTCATGGATGCGGTCGCAGAGGGTCGGGACTATGACCTTGTGAATCCCCACAACAAGGAGAAAGTCGGCACGCTCGACGCTCGCGAGGTCTACGATCTGATCGTGGAGATGGCATGGGCCACGGGAGACCCGGGTATCATCTTCATCGATCGTATCAACCGGGACAATCCCACGCCGCAGCTTGGCGAGATCGAGTCCACCAATCCTTGTGGTGAGCAGCCGCTTCTGCCATACGAGGCATGCAATCTCGGCTCCGTGAACCTATCCAGGTTCGTTCGCTATGGCGAGAGCGGGTCCGATGTCGATTGGGATCGCCTTGCCGACGTGGTGCATCGTGGCGTGCGCTTCCTAGACGACGTCATCGACATGAACAACTATCCTCTGGAGCGGATCGGCGAGCTTGCCAGAGGCAACCGCAAGATCGGCCTCGGCGTGATGGGTTGGGCTGACATGCTCATCACGATGGGAATCGCCTACGACAGCGATGACGCAGTCGCACTCGGCGAGAAGATCATGGGTTTCATTCAAGCAGAGGCGAGGCAGGCTTCCGCGCGTCTTGCTGAGGAGCGCGGTGTCTTCCCGAACTTCGAGGGCTCGGTCTTCGACACTCCCGGTGGCATGCGCGTTCGCAATGCGACCGTCACCACGATCGCGCCCACGGGCACGCTTTCGATCATCGCCAACTGCTCATCAGGCATCGAGCCGCTCTTTGCCGTGAGCTACGTGCGCACCGTCATGGACAACGACCGGTTGATTGAGGTCAACTCACTCTTTGAAGACTTGGCCCTCAAACAGGGGTTCTACTCGCGGGACCTGATGGCGCTGATCGCCGAACATGGGACCGTGCAGGGCATCGACGCGGTGCCTGAGAATGTCAGGCGTGTCTTCGTGACCGCGCATGATATTCAGCCCGTGTGGCACGTGCGCATGCAGGCCGCGTTCCAGCACCACACTGACAACGCCGTCTCCAAGACGGTCAACTTCTCGAGCGAAGCGACCGTCGACGACGTGCGGACGGTCTATGACCTTGCGCACGAGCTTGGCGTCAAGGGCGTCACTATCTATCGCGATGGCTCGAAGGAGAACCAGGTACTCACAACCGGCAAGACCGCGAAGGGTGGTGCGCAAGTCGAAGGCCGTCATGGTGAGATAGAGCCTCGACCGCGTCCGAGCGTGACGATGGGACACACGGAGAAGATCCAGACCGGGTGTGGGAATCTCTATGTGACGATCAACTCGGATGAGGCAGGTTTGTGTGAGGTCTTCACGCAGATGGGCAAGTCCGGCGGCTGCGCGGCTTCGCAGTCAGAGGCACTCTCGCGGATGATCTCGGTCTCGCTGCGAGCGGGTGTCGATCCGCGGGCGATTCTGAAACACTTGCGCGGGATCAGGTGCCCGAGCCCCGCGTGGGCGCAGGGCGGCAAGGTACTGTCATGCGCTGATGCGGTGGGTATCGCGATGGAACACTACCTTGAATGGATCGAAACGGGGCACGCGTCAACAACAGTCTCGAAGAACGCGGACAGTCTCGACAATCTGTCCGGTGCGTGTCCCGAGTGCGGCGGATCGCTCGAGCATGAGTCTGGGTGCGCTGTGTGCCGCACGTGCGGCTACAGCAAGTGCGCGTAGCGGAGGCATCAGACATGGTCCTCTCAGACCGATCGATCAAAGAACAGATGATGACAGGACGAATCCGGGTCGAACCATTCGATCCAGAGGACATCCAGCCGTCGAGTGTCGATCTTCACCTCGGCGCGAAGTTCCAGGTCTTCCGTAACTCGCGTTACCCGTACATCGATCCTTCCCATGAGCAGGTCGGGCTCATGGAGCTCATTGCTGCCACGACCGGCGAGCCGTTTGTGCTGCATCCGGGTGAATTCGTCCTTGGCGCGACGGTCGAGCGAATCGTTTTGCCTGATGACATCGTCGCACGCCTTGAAGGCAAGTCGTCGCTTGGCCGATTAGGGCTGCTCATTCATTCGACCGCCGGTTACGTCGATCCCGGCTGGGATGGCACGCTCACGCTCGAGCTGAGCAACGTCGCCAACCTGCCGATCGTGCTGACGCCGGGCATGCCGATCGGGCAGATATCCTTCACACAGATGACCACGCCGGTCGATCGCCCGTACGGCACGCCGGGACTGGGCTCGCGATATCAGGGGCAGGTCGACCCGACGCCGAGCCGCAGCTTCACGCATCGCTAGGGCTCTGCGTTGTCAACGAGACCGGAGCCGCTTCGCGTGCCCGCAAGCACACGCTTGTGACCGACGGGGCATGGTACCCTGGTTCGCATGTGCTCGCACCAACGGTTGACGCGATACGAGGAGGACGCTGTGACGGGATGCTGGTCGACCCGGGGTTGCGTGGACGAGATGCAGTCGCGGTGTCCGCATGCGATCGACCCCGAAGAGAAGTGTCCCGTGGAGTGCTTCTACGCGAAATGCGGGAACGCAACGCACAAAGCCACATCGGACCCGGCCCTCATATTCGATACCAATGTAGACCGCTCCGCTGCGCGTAAACAGCAGTGCGTGTACTGCGAGCATTTCCTAAGCCGGGGGCCGAGGAGCGCCTGACATGCGCGTGAGCGCCGCAGTGCGAGCCCGCGTCGGCGCTGAACTCGCACGGTACGCTCATGAGCTTGCGCGGATGGGGACCGTGCAGGTCGGGGAGGCGTTCACCGACGACCCGGCGGCGGACGCGTTCGTGAAGCGGTCTGCCGAGGCGTTCCTTCTCGGCGTCCTTTTCACGCAGGGCATAGCCGCCGAGCGGGCGTGGGCCGCGCCGTATCTCCTGCGCGAGCGTCTTGGGCACTTCGACCTTGCGAGGATCGGCTCGGAGCCTGAGCGTGTGGCAACGGCCGTCGCCGCACCGCCGGCGCTCCATCGTTTCGTGCGCACAGTGCCACGCTGGATCTCGTCAGCCGCCCGGCGGCTCGTAAGCGAGTACAACGGCGAGGCGGCTCGCATCTGGCCGGACGGCGCGCATGTGATCGATGTGACGGAGCGGCTGCTCGAGTTCGACGGCATCGGTCCGAAGAAGGCTGCGATGGCTGTCGAGCTGCTGGTCCGCAACCGCGGAGTCCGGCTTGAGGGTATGGAGTGTGGGAGCGTCGCGTACGACGTGCACGTCCGGCGTGTCTTCCTTCGAAGCGGACTGATCGACATCGACACGCTCGCCGAGGTGCGGCGTGCGGCCGCCGAGGCATCCCCCGGTGAGCCAGGGCTGCTCGACCTGCCCGCATGGCTGATCGGTCGCGAGACGTGTCGTCCCCGGCGACCGGCGTGTGACGAGTGCCGTCTCGGCCGGGTGTGTCCTCGGCTGATCGAGCGGACGGTGAGCGGCGTCGGCGTCCGGCGAACTGAACGCTAGCGCATGGTGCGGAAGAGCAGTCCCGAGAGCAGCTTCGGATAGAAGTATGTCGATTTTTGAGGCATCGTCTCGCCGCCGAGCGCGACGTGCCGCAGCTGATCCATGCGTGTCGCGTTCATGATGAAGGCGGCGTCGGCATTCTGAAGCTTGAGAGCCTCGTGCGCATCCTTCACGAACGTCAGGCGCTCCAGCGTGCGCATCTCGTCCGGGATGATGCCAAAGATGGGCCCGAGGACGAGTTCCTGCAGGATGGTCGCGTCGAGGCTCTTCCAGGCAAGCGACGCCGCGCCGGGAATGGCTGCTGCAACGTCGACATCGGCCCGCAACGTTGCGAGCCGGGTGGTGCCGTCGGCGGTCTTCACGAGAAAGCTCGTCGCCGGGGCGGACGCTAGCGCGGCCGCCGGGTGTCCCGCTGGCGGCTGGCGGACCTCGAAGTGGCGGGATAGTTCGCGCCAGAAGGCGGAGGCGTCGAAGCGTCCCTCGGCACGCACGGTGCGATGCGTGGGCAAGACGATAAGATCGGGATCGTCCATGTTCACGAGCGCCATCATCGTGAAGTCGTAGTCGGGACGTTCGGCGTGTGATACGCCGGCCGCCGCATCCGCGGCGCGTCGTTCATCGCGGTACGCCAGCGCCGTCGTGTATCGATGGTGTCCGTCGGCGATGAACAGCTGCTTGGCGGCCAGGAGCTCCTGCAGCGCGGCGATCATCGCGGCATCACGGATCGCCCAGACGCGGCTCACCACGCTCTCAGCGTCACGTGCCGAGACGAGAAGGTCGCCCCGTTCGGCGGCATCGAAGAAGCCGTCCGTCTCGCCGGCCGGGTCGCTGAACAGCGCGAAGACCTGGCTGAGGTTCGCCGAGCACGCTCTGGTGAGGTCGAGCCGGTCGGCGACGTGCTTCGGCAGCGTCCGCTCGTGAGGCAGCACGACCCCCTCCGAGAAGTCGTGAAGTTCGACCGCTGCGACGAACGCACGTCGGCGGACGTGCCGCCCCGCGTGCTCCCAGGTTTGCTCGAGCACATAGAAGGCGTCGGAGTGGTCGTCGACGAGCACACCCGAGGAGCGCCACGCGCGCCAGATGGAGCCTGCGCTCTGGTAGCGGTTCCCCGGAACCATTGGATCGGAGGAGCCTTCCGGCAGATCGACCGCGACCACGTTGTCGGGATCGCGTGCAACGAGCCGCGCACGCAGCTCAGGCCCGATCACGTCGTAGGGAGGCGCGACGAGCGTCGAGATGTCCTGGTCGGATTCGTGCCGGTACATGGTGGCTGCGAACGGCCTGATGAAAGCCACGGGCTGTCCTCTCGGCAGAGCGGCGGGTACGTGCGCCGACAGTCTAGCCGAGGAGCGCTCGGAAGACCAGGAAGAAGATGATGCCCGCGATCGTGGTGCCGAGGAAGCTGTGCCACTTGTAGTATACGAGACCGGTCGGAAGCGCCGCGAACAGGTACGGGTTCTGCAGAGGGGGCAGCCACCGGCCGTCGGGCCTGAGCACCTCGCCGACGACCAGCGCGGACATCACCGACACTGGTACGAACGACAACCAACGTTGGACCGGGCGCGGAAGCCTCAGCCGCGACAGCATCGCTACCGGCACAAAGCGCAGCGCGTAGTTGGCGACGCCCATGCCCACGATCACCGTCCAGACGTATGCCGATCTCATCGGTAGAACAGCGCTCCGATCGCGGCAGCGACGACCGAAGCCGCGACGATATACCACTTGCCTGGCAGCAAGACGGCGAACCCGATCGCAAGGACGGCGGCTACGACGGCGATGATGACCTGCTCGCGGTTCTCGGTCTGTGCCACGAGCAGGGCCACGAACATCGCGGGCATGGCGAAGGCCACGCCGAAGCGGTACGGGTCGCCGATGACCGACGACGCGGTGGCGCCGAGCGCGGTGCCGAAAACCCAGCCCATCCACGAGATGGCGCCCACGCCGGCCATCGACATCGCGCTTGCGCTGCCGCGACGATGGTCATCGATGTTGATCGCGAATGTCTCGTCGGTGAGCGTGAAGGCAAGCGCCGCCTGACCGATCAACGGCGTTCGGTCAAGGTGCCTCGAAAGAGTCGCGCCGAACAGCACGTAGCGCAGGTTGACGATCGAGGTCGCCACGAGCACCGTCAGCACGCTTGCGCCGGTCTGCATCAACGACAACCCGATGAACTGCCCGGCCCCGGCGATGGCGGTCGCCGAGTTCGCGATCGCCTGAAGCGCCGTGAATCCCTGCGTTGTGGCAAGGATGCCGAATGCGGCGCCGACCGGGACGTACCCCAAGAAGATAGGCGCTCCCAGTCGCACGCCCCGAAAGAAGCGCGAGCGCGCGGTCGGGCACGTCGATTGCTGTGGTTCAGATGCCAGCATGCCGCTCATCGTAGCATAGGGTTCGGGCATTGGCGGACGCGGTACAATAGAAACGATGGATACGTCAAAGAGGTGACGCGGACGTGGAATTCTTGCTGATATGCCCCAATGACGGGCAGGTCGACGTGGGACTTGAGGACATCACCGCAGTCGCGTTCCGCGATTCGGAAACGGTCGAGGTGGCGTTCGTCTGTCCCCGGTGCGGCGCGGTGCTTCGTGCTGCGCTTCAGGTTCCCAACATGCTTCGGGCGGCGATGGAACTCTCTCACTTCGCCGAGAACGACGACCTTCTCAGCGAGGCGGGCGACGGGCGCGCTTTGGACACGACTGCCGCCGCGGAGCAAGCTCGAGCCGAGCGCGCGCGGATCGAGGAGTCGTACTGCGAGTACTTCCGCCGTCAGCTCGCGCATGTGGAATGCGTCGACGACTTGCTCGCAGAGATCGATTGTCGCTAGCGCCAGCCAGCGTCCCGGTAGCGGGGGCGAGTCGTTGTCCGTGCCTTGAGCGCGAGCGCGATCACCAGCCCCGTCGCGAATCCGCCGAGATGCGCGAACCAAGCCACGCCTCCCGTTTGTGCGATTCCCGGGGCCAGCGATGCGACGCCGTTTCCCAGCTGCAGGAGGAACCAAAAGCCGATGACGAAGGCCGCGGGGATTCGTGCGACCTCCACGAAGAAGAAGATCGGGATGAGCGTGAGCACCGCCGCGCCCGGGAACAGCACCGCATAGGCGGCGAGCACGCCCGCGATCGCGCCGCTCGCTCCGAGCGAAGGGATGTCGATGGCGCCGCCCGCAGCGATCTGGGCTACGGTGGCGACGACCCCCGAAAGGAGGTAGAAGCCGAGGAACCCGAGCCGGCCAAGCCGGTCCTCGACGTTGTTGCCGAAAATCCACAGGTAGAGCATGTTGCCACCGATGTGAAGCCATCCCGCATGCATGAACATCGAGGTGAAGATCGTTGCAAGCTCGTGTGGCGAGAGCGGGTTGGCGACAAAGCGTGCCGGAACGACACTCCACTGGGTGATAAAGCGAGAGAATTCGGTACTGCTAAGCGATATCTCGTACAAGAAGACGGCCACGTTCGCGAGGATGAGCGTTACGGTCACGACAGGCAAGCGCCTGGTAGGATTGTCGTCCTTAATAGGTATCACGAGCCGCCTCCGGGCGATCGCATTGTTGTCTGGCGATTCCTGCTCACGGAAGTGTAGCGCACAATGACTACCCCGGCCGCTGTCCAAAGGTTAGACTCTCCAAGATGGGAATCGCCCAAGGCCGGGCGGCTCCGGAAGGTGAAGGAGGCCCACATGCTCGTGCCATGTCTCGGTGTCGCGGGGCTGGTGCTCCTCGTGGCGGTAGTTGCCGCGATCGGCATCTACAACCGCCTTGTCACGCTCAGGAACCGGGTGGACAACGCATGGTCGCAGATCGATGTGCAGCTGCGGCGCAGATACGACCTCATCCCCAACCTCGTGGAGACGGTGAAGGGATATGCGTCGCACGAGAAGGAGACGCTCGAGAAGGTCGTTGAGGCTCGGAACATGGCGATGAGCGCGCAGGGCGTCGCGGCGCAGGCCGAGGCGGAGAACACGCTGTCCGGAACGCTCAAGAACCTCTTCGCGATCGCCGAAAGCTACCCGGACCTCAAGGCCAATCAGAACTTCCTCATGCTGCAAGAAGAACTCTCTGGTACCGAGTCGAAGATCGCCTATGCCCGCCAGTTCTACAATGACTCCGTCATGTCCTACAACACCTCGACGCAGACGTTCCCGTCGAACATCCTTGCTGGTATGTTCGGTTTCAAGGAACGCGAGTACTTCGAGATCGAAGAAGCTGCAAAGGAGCCCGTCAAGGTGCAGTTCTAGGCGCCGAGACATCACATCGTGTACGACCAGATCACTTCGAACAAGGTTCGCAGCGCGGCGCTCATGGGCGTGTTCGTGCTGCTTGTCGCACTCATCGGCTATGTCTTTGGGCAGGCCATGAACTGGAGTTACTGGGGTCTGGCGCTTGCGCTCGCCGTTTCATTCGCGATGGCGTGGGGCTCCTATTGGTACTCGGACAAGATCGTTCTGTCGATGAGCCATGCGCGACCGGTCGATCGGGATCGCGAGCCTTACATCGTGAACACGATCGAGGGTTTGGCCATCGCCGCTGGGCTGCCCGTGCCGAAGGCATATGTGATCGACGACCCCGCGCCGAACGCGTTCGCGACCGGCCGGAACCCCGAGCACGCCGCGATCGCCGTTACGACCGGGCTTGTCGATAAGATGAACCGGCTTGAACTCGAAGGCGTCATTGCGCACGAGCTGTCACACGTGAAGAACTACGACACGCTCGTGCAGACGCTCGCTGCGGTCCTGGCAGGCTCTGTCGCGCTGCTTTCGGACTGGATGCTTCGGTCGTTGTGGTGGGGCGGTGGCCGACGGCGAGACGACGGACAAGGCGGAGCGCAGTTGCAGGTGATCTTCATGCTTGCCGGTCTCGTGCTCGCCGTCATCGCGCCCTTGTTCGCTGTGCTCATCCAGATGGCGGTGTCTCGTAAGCGCGAGTATCTTGCGGATGCGAACGGTGCACTGCTCACACGCTATCCGGACGGATTGGCCAGTGCGCTCAAGAAGATCGCAGCGGATTCCAACAAGCTGGCCAGTGCGAACAAGGCGACGGAGTCGCTCTACATCTACAACCCGCTCAAGGATTACCGCGCGGGCTTGAACTCGCTCTTCAATACCCATCCTCCGATCGAAGAACGCGTTCGTCGACTTGAGGCGATGTGACATGAGTCTTGCGATGCTGACGTATCCTTCACTCAATCCGATCGCGCTGCAAATCGGTCCGCTTGCCGTTCGATGGTACGGCCTGGCGTACGTCGCAGGGTTCATCGGAGCCGCACTCATCCTGCGTCACTTCAACCGAGTGTGGGGCGTCGGTCTCTCTGACGATCAGCAGATCGACATCGTGCTGGCCTCGGTAATCGGCGTGATCGTCGGGGCACGCCTCGGATACGTGCTGTTCTACGGCGGATCAGAATACATCCGGGAGCCGCTGCGGATACTGGCGACCTGGGACGGGGGAATGTCGTTTCACGGCGGCCTTGTGGGCATCCTGATCGCCGGCTGGCTCGTGGCCCGGCGCGTCGGCATCCCATTCCTGCGACTTGCCGACCTCGGTGCCGTGGGCGCGCCGATCGGCTTCCTCCTGGGCCGGCTCACCAACTTCGTCAACGGCGAGCTGTGGGGTCGGGTCACGACGATGCCGTGGGGCATGGTGTTTCCGGGCGCAGGCCCTTTGCCGAGACACCCTTCGCAGCTGTACGAGGCGTTCCTGGAGGGGCTCGTGCTGTTCGCGGTCTTGCTTTGGATGGCGAGACGCAAGCGACCCGATGGCCTGCTCTTCGGGACGCTGATCACGCTGTACGCGACTTTTCGGATAGCGGTGGAATTCGTGCGGGAGCCCGACGTGCAGTTGGGGTTCATTGCCGGACCCTTCACGATGGGTCAGCTGTTGAGCGTGCCGATGCTGGCTGTTGGCGTGTGGGTGGTATGGCGAGCGCTGAGATCTCGGCCTGATGCGCCAGCGGCGCCGCGCGAGGAGGAGCCGGAGCGCTGAGCGCTTACCCGGCCGCGCAGATCTTCTCGGCCGGTTTCCAGCAGGGGGACTCACGCTGCAGGCACTTGAACCCTGCGGGTGCGGGCAGCCGCTTGAGCGGATCGCAGTACGCGCAGTAGAACTGCGGCAATCTGCCGAGGACGTCTTTGACATCAGGATCGGCGTACGGCTCCTCGTCGGGCTGCTCGAGGATATGGAGCAGGTAGCAGGGCACGCGCCGGCCTTTCGCTCGGGTTCGGTACGATTGTAGCGGCTTTCCTGCCCTTCACGCGACCGGTGTCGTTCACGTGACACATTAGGTGGCCGGATTGACCCCTCCGGCTGAGAGTCCGTAGACTGGTCGCGACCAAGGAGGTCCCTTATGTATCAACGGCGCACCCGGATGCTCGCTGCCACGCTTGCGGTCGCACTGGTGCCGGTCGGCATGCTCGGCGGCTGTAAGGGCGGCGACAAAGCGCTGGTCTCGTACTGGCCGAAGGCCGATAAGGAACGCGTCGTCGCCAAACCTGCGGAGCCGCCACGCTGGCCACTCACCGGTCTGGATGCTCCAAGCGAGGAATCAACGCATATTCGCCTGGTCTCGGTGAAGATCGAGAACTCGCCCGAGGCGCGTCCGCAGACGAACATGCAGATGGCAGATGTGGTCTACGAGAGCGTCACCGAAGGCGGCATCACGCGTTTCAACGCGATCTTCCAGTCGCAAAGCCCCGGCACCATCGGCCCGGTGCGAAGCGCGCGGCTCTCGGACCTGTATATCGTCCCCGAATACAATGCGCTCTTCGTGTTCTCTGGCGCGAGCAGTACTGTCAACGCTCGCGTCAACAAGAGCGGTATCGACAACCTCAGCGAGGACGCCGGCATCTCGTACCCGTTCTCGCGGTCATCGAGCCGTCCGCGTCCGCACAATCTGTATCTTTCGCTCGCCAGACTCCGGGAGGAATCCATCAAGCGAAAGATGAAGCAGACGCAGGACATCGCCGGCTTCGCGTTTGACCGCGCGTCGGCCGAGACCACAAGCCCCATTGCAAGCGTCTCCATCCCATTCTCGACCGCGAACAAGGTCACATGGACGTATGACCCCGCAACGAAGGCGTACCTGCGCGTCAACAACGGCAAGAAGTTCACGGACGCCGCCACCGGCAAGCAGATCTCAGCGCGCAACGTCGTCGTCATGTGGGCGCAGCACAAGACCGCCAGCAGGGACAAGGTTGGCTCTGTGACGTACGAGATCGTGCTCAAGGGATCCGGGCAGTGCGCGGTCTTCCGGAACGGGCAGCGCTTCGACGGCACCTGGCAGACCGACGGCACCAAGCCGCCGGCGTTCCGGTCCCAGGACGGCACGCTCATCAAGCTCAGCCCCGGCAACACGTGGTTCCAGGTCGTTCAGCCAAGCGTCAACATCACGATGAGGTGATGCTCGACCCGGCAGTTCGGTTGTTCGCTTGCCGCCGCACGGGTAGAATCTTTAGGTCACACCGCCAGCCGGTCGCGTCAGCGCGACCGAACCCCCGAACCAAGGAGCGACGAGAATCGTGACACAGGCCCGCACCACAACCACCGCTACCCTGCGAGTCAAGACCGGTCTTGCCGAGATGCTCAAGGGCGGCGTGATCATGGATGTCGTCTCGGCCGAGCAGGCCAAGATCGCCGAAGACGCCGGCGCGGTCGCCGTCATGGCGCTCGAGCGTGTGCCCGCTGACATCCGGGCAAGCGGCGGCGTCGCGCGAATGGCCGATCCGAGTATCGTCGAGGACATCATCAACTCGGTCTCGGTCCCGGTCATGGCGAAGTGCCGCATCGGCCACTTCGTTGAGGCGCAGGTCCTCGAGTCGCTTGGCGTCGACTACATCGATGAGTCCGAGGTGCTCACGCCGGCCGACGAGGAGCATCACGTCAACAAGTGGGACTTCTCGGTCCCGTTCGTGTGCGGCTGCCGCAACCTCGGCGAGGCGCTTCGCCGTATCTCGGAGGGTGCCGCGATGATTCGCACGAAGGGCGAGCCGGGCACGGGCAACGTCGTCGAGGCCGTGCGTCACATGCGTACTGTCACCGACGAGATCGCGTGGCTCAAGGGTATCCGTTCCGAGCAGCTCTTTGCGGCGGCAAAGGACCTCCAGGCACCCTACGAACTCGTCAAGTGGGTTGCCGAGAACGGCAAGCTACCGGTCGTGAACTTCTCGGCAGGCGGGATCGCGACCCCTGCGGATGCCGCGCTCATGATGCAGCTCGGCTGCGACGGCGTGTTCGTGGGCAGCGGCATCTTTAAGAGCGGCGATCCGTCGAAGCGGGCAAAGGCGATCGTCGAGGCGACGACGCACTTCGAGGATGTCGGCATCATCGCACGCGTATCGCGCGACCTCGGTGAGGCCATGGTCGGGATCAACATCTCGGACATTCCGGAAGGCGAGCGTATGCAGGAGCGGGGTTGGTAGGGTGAAGGTTGGCGTTCTGGCTCTTCAGGGGGCGTTCCGGGAGCACATCGTGACGCTTGAGGCACTCGGCGTCTCGGGCGTGGCCGTCAGGCTCCCCGAGCAGCTCGGTGACCTCACCGGTCTCATCATCCCCGGCGGGGAGTCCACCGCCATCGGTAAGCTCATGAGGACGTACGGATTCTACGAGGCGATTCGCCAGCAGCACGGTGCCGGCATGGCGGTCTGGGGCACCTGTGCCGGCGCGATCTTGATGGCCAAGGAGGTGCTCGACGCGCTGCCCGACCAGGAGGCGCTCGGGCTGATGGACATCGCCATCCGCCGAAACGCATACGGTCGGCAGGTCGACTCGTTCGAGGCCGATCTTGATATGCGCGGAGTGGATAACGGGCCGTTTCGTGGCGTGTTCATCCGCGCGCCGTGGATCGAGTCCGTCAGCGATGGCGTGGAAGTGCTTGCGCGCCACGACGGCCATATCGTGGCTGCTCGGCAGCGCGATCTGTTGGCGACGACATTCCACCCGGAACTGACCGGCGACCCTCGCATCCACACATACTTCCTTGACTCCGTGGTCGGGGCCTAAACAGCGCGAAAGGAAGCGTCATGTCCGGACATTCAAAGTGGGCGACCACCAAACATCGCAAGGCCGCACAGGACAAGAAGCGCAGCGCGCTGTTCTCGAAACTCTCGCGCATCGTCTATGTGGCCGCGAAGACCGGCGGGCCGGATCCCGCCAACAACGCATCGCTTGCGGCCGCCATGGAGAAGGCCCGCTCCTACAGTCTGCCGAAAGAGAAGATCGACGCTGCGATCAAGAAGGCAGCTGGCGCGGGAGAGGGCGAGCAATACGAAGAGATCGTCTATGAGGGATATGGCTCGAACGGGGTCGCGATCTACGTCGAGGCGCTCACCGACAACCGCAACCGCACGGCGGCCGACGTCCGCTCGGCGTTCACACGCGCGGGCGGCAACCTTGCCGCGACCGGTGCTGTTGCCTTCCAGTTCGCTCGCACCGGTGAGATATTCGTGGACAAGAACGGCGCGCCGGACGAAGAGGACCTTCTTTTGCTCGTCGCCGAAGCGGGCGGCGAGGACATCGAGGACAGCGAGGACGAGTTCGTTGTGATTACCGCGCCGGCCGATGTGATGAAGGTCAAAGACGCGCTCGTGGCGTCGGGCGTGAAGGTTGAGGGTGCCGAGTTGACGATGCGGCCACTGACGCCGCTGCCGGTGAGCGTGGAGACAGCCAGGAAGGTCGCGCGGCTCGTCGATGTCCTCGAAGACAACGACGACGTGCAGGAGGACTACCACAACATGGAGATGACCGAGGAGATCGCCGCCGCCCTCGACGAGTAGTTCCTTCACGCTGTCAGACCGTGGTGGTATCCTGAACATATGTTCGATTCGCCACGTGGGGAGAGGGAGCGCGCGTGATCATCCTTGGCATCGACCCTGGTCTCGCGAACACGGGGTGGGGCGTCATCGAGACTTCCGGCTCGCGCTTCCGTTGTGTGGCCTACGGGTGCGTCAGGTCGGATGGCACGATGTCGCTGCCAGCCCGGTTGATGCGGATCCACGAGTCGCTGTGTGGTGTGGTCGATCGCTATCGGCCCGCAGAGGCCGCCGTGGAAAGCGTGTACTTCTCGAACAACGCAAAAACGGCATTCGCGACCGGACAGGCCCGAGGCGTGGCGATCCTCGCGGCGAGCGGGATCCCGGTAGGGGAGTATGGTCCCGGTGAGATAAAACTTGCGGTCGTCGGCACCGGGGACGCCGACAAGCACCAGGTGCAATACATGGTGAGAGTGGTACTCGGCCTGGACGACGAACCGAAACCCGACCACGCTGCCGATGCGCTTGCTGCCGCCATCTGTCACGCGAACGCGCGCTCAGGCGCGAGGCTCGCGAGGGTGGCCCCGTGATCGACTACGTCACCGGGCGCATTGCCGAGAAGGGCACTGGGCATGTCGTGCTCGACGTCGGCGGGGTCGGGCTCCACATCGCTCTGTCCACCGGCGCGCTCGCCGCGCTTCCCGCCGAGGGTGACTCGGTGACCGTGCGGACGCATCTTCAGGTGCGCGAGGACGAGCTGTCACTCTACGGTTTTTCGAGCACCGATGAGAAGTCGCTCTTCGAACGGCTGATCACGGTCAGCGGGGTCGGTCCGCGCGTCGCTCTCTCGGCGTTGTCGTCGTTTAGCCCCACGGCGTTTGCGGAGGCGGTCGCGCGAGAAGACGTCGCACTGCTGAGTTCGATCTCCGGCGTCGGCAAGAAGACCGCGCAGCGAATCATCATCGAGCTCAAGGACAAGCTCGGTGTGCCCGATCTGCCTGCGGGCGGCGCGCGGACCAGCAGTGGGGCGCATACGGAGGCCCGTGACGCGTTGCTCGGCATGGGATTCTCCTCCGCTGAGGTCGCCACGGCCCTCGACAAGTACGATGGGGCACCGGAGGACAGCCAGGCGCTGCTGCGACATGCGCTTCGGCGACTGGGCGGTGGTGTGTGATGGACACCGTCTGGGAAGACGAGGGATGGACGCCACCGGAGAGCGAGCGGCTCGTCTCGGCGGAACACACGGAAGACGACCTCGAGATCGATCGTAGTCTGCGACCGAAGCGGCTCCAGGACTATCTGGGTCAGACGCGCGTGAAGGAGAACCTCGGCGTGCTTATCGACGCCGCGCGTGCCCGCGACGAGTCCCTCGATCACATCCTGCTGTCAGGTCCTCCGGGGCTTGGCAAGACGACGTTAGCCGGCGTGGTGGCCACGGAGCTTGGCGTGCGCTTCAAGACCACAAGCGGTCCAGCCATCGAACGCGCCGGAGACCTCGCGGCGATCCTCACGAACCTCGAGGAGCGAGATGTCTTGTTCATTGATGAGATTCACCGGTTGAATCGGGCGGTCGAAGAGGTCCTGTACCCCGCGATGGAGGATTTCGCGCTCGACATCATCATCGGCAAGGGGCCTGCGGCGCGCTCGTTGCGTCTTGAACTGCCGCGCTTCACCCTCATCGGCGCCACCACGCGGACCGGTCTGCTCACCGGGCCGCTTCGCGATCGGTTCGGCATGGCGTTTCGGCTCGATTACTACACGCCTGAGGAGCTTTCGGACATCGTCCGCCGCTCGGCTGCGATTCTGGGCGTTCCGATCACCGACGACGGTGCCGATGAGATATCGCGTCGCTCGCGTGGCACGCCGCGACTGGCCAATCGGCTGCTCAAGCGCGTGCGGGACTACGCGCAGGTGCGGCACGACGGTCGCATCACCGAGGACATCGCCGCCGAAGCGCTGGCTTTTTTCGAGGTCGACCATATCGGGCTCGATCGGATGGACATCGCCATTCTCGAAACGCTCACCACCAAGTTCGGCGGTCGTGCCGTAGGGCTCAACACGCTTGCGGCGGCGGTGAGCGAGGAGTCCGACACGCTCGAAGACGTGTACGAGCCGTATCTGTTGCAACTCGGGTTCATCATGCGCACGCCTAAGGGCCGTCAGGCGACCGGCCGAGCGTACGCGCATCTGGGACTTCGCGCGCCGTCCGCTTCACCTGGCCAGGATGGGCTCTTCTAACCATGGCGGCGCCCGCCGATGATTTTCCCGAAGAACTCGCCTCGGGGTGTGGCGAGCCGAGGGGCCTGAGGGTCATATTGGATTCGAGGGTGTGAAGACAGATTCGTGTCATGGCGCGTCCAAATGCGGCTGCTTACGGGTGGCCGAGTTTGAAGGGGGAGGTCGCATGCGGAGCCGTTCTCGTCAGTCACGTCGCTGGTCGAGCATCCTGGTCTGTGTCGCGCTTGTCGCGAGCATGTCGGGATACACGTCGGCCATCGCCAAACCAGCAACACCGGCAGCAGTGCCGAAAGCCCCGCTCACCAGGGTCTCATCGGGCTCGAATGATATCGCCGGGGCGAAGATGGACTCGCGCCTCGGCGACCTTGTTGCCGGCGCAAAGGACAGGACCGCGAAGGCGAAGTATGTTGACGTCGCTGTGCTGGTTGCGAGGGGCTCGGGCGCGCCCAAAGGGCTGGAGCGTGGCATCAAGCTCAAGCTTCATGCGGCCAAGGCGAGCGATCTTTGGGTGGGTCGCGGCAAAGTCGGCAACCTGGTGAAGATGGCGTCGCAGAGGAGCGTCTCTCAGGTGTTCGAAAACGGTCGGCGAGAGACGCCCCCGATTCCCGAGAAGGCGCATCCATCGGCGAGCACCCGTCACGCCGCCGCTCAGGCAACCCAGAAGCGGCTGGAGCAGGCTCGCGATGCCGGTGTGCTCAAGGAGTTCGCAGCGAAGTTCGACGGCATGACTGCGATGACCATCCCCCCTCGCGATGGCGGCTCCTCGACCGGCTGGTGGGACGTCGGACCGGGAGGTCACGACTCGGCAGGCGCGTGGGCTCAGGGCTACGACGGAACGGGCGTTCGTGTGGCGGTCGCGGACGACAGCGTGGATTTCGCGCATCCCGATCTTATGGGCACGCAGGCGGTGGTCACCGATCCGGGCTCTCCGTACGCCGGGTGGCCCGAGGCGTTCGACCCATATTCGGTTCTCCTGTATGCATATGACGCGTTGTTCGGCACGTCATATGTAGCCGACGGGCAGTCATGGTTCACGGATTGCTCCGCCACTATAACCGAGGCATCGCCGATCTTCGACGGCTCGTCTGATTGGGTGCTCCCCGGAACGAGCCTGTCTGGGACGTATCACATCGGCTACCTGTGGGACGAGAACCTCGACGCCGGGTGGGGGGGATTCCCCGCCGTGCTCGTCGCAGACGAGCACACGGCGGGCGTGTACGACACCGTGTATGTAGACCTCGACATGGGGCACGCGTTCACGGACGACAAGCGGTGCACGAAGCCGGACCCTGTCTCCTACCTCGACTTTTGGGATAGCGCCGCCAACGCAGTTGGCAGTGACGGCTACGCCGACATGTCCGGCGGGATGGTGTATTGGATCTCTGATGGCACCAACCAGCCCCCGGGCTATGACTTCATGATCGACTCGCCCGCGGACGCACCCGCCGCTGGCTGTATGGTCAGCTTTATGGGCGCGCTGGACCTCGACTCCGGCCATGGGACGCTTTGCGCCTCGAACGTCGTCGGCCAGGGTGTGACTGACGGGCCGTCCGACTACTACATCGACGGTGGGGCGTATCCCCCCTTCAAGACGTCAACCGGGAATGGGGCGGGAATCGTCCAGGGCGCGGCGCGCGATGCCACGTTGGTGGCGATGTCCGACATCTACTGGAATCACTTCTCCTCGACACTGGCGGCTTACGACTACGCCGCGTACGGTCTGGACGAGACGCCTGGGACGGCCGACGACATCCAGTGCGTCTCGAACAGCTATGGCGAGTCCGAGGAGGATGCCGACGAGTGGGATTACCGGTCTCGGTATATCACGCTGCTCAACACCGAAGTGAATCCGAACGTGACGTTCCTGTTCTCGACGGGCAACGGTGCTCCCGGCTACGGGACGAATGCTCCGCCAACGCCGGCGACCGGCATCGGCGTGGGCGCATCGACGCAGATGGGCGCCTGTGGTGGATGGGACTCGATCTTCGATGCCGATCAGGTGAATGCGGGTGACGTGATCCCCTGGTCGAACAGGGGTCCCTCGGCGGCCGGGCATCCTGGCCCCGCCGTCGTAGCTGACGGCGCCTACTCCTCGGGTGCGCTTGCGCTCAATCAGGGGTCGGGCGACGGATGGCGGTCCTGGGAAGTGTGGGGCGGGACGAGCAGGTCGTGCCCCGTGGCCACCGGTAACCTCGCGCTGGTGTTCGAGGCGTACAAGGACACGAACGGTACATGGCCCGACTGGAGCACTGCCCGCAACCTCCTCATGAATGGCGCTAAGGATCTCAACTACGACACGCTTACGCAGGGTTCGGGCATGATCGACGCGTCCCGTGCTGTGTCGCTTGCGGCGGACCTGGGCGGTTTGGCTGTCTCACCGGCAGCATGGTGTCCTGGTGAGTACCGTGGAGAGCGTTTCGTTTCGTACGTCAACCTCGTTCGGCCCGGTGACACGTTCAACGATCATCTGACACTCACCAATACCGGAAGCGCTTCGGCAGCTGTCACGGTCAGTGACTCGTGGCTACAGCTTGATAGCGTAGAAACCACGACGGTTGTACTGGACGGCACGAAGGAATCGTCCTATGACTTCAATCGTCCCGACGCGCTGCGCGACATCACGGCGCTCGTGGATGCCGCCGATGCGGACCTGATGGTCGTCAAAGCCAACGAGGCGTTCGCGGAGTTCGCGCCGACCGGTGCGTTCAGCACCGCTTCAACCGATCACAACGCCCTGCGTCTCCTCGTGTACAACTGGAAGGACCAGGACGCGAACGGACGGCTCTGGACCGATTCGGACTCGAACGGGTTCGTCAACGCGGGCGAGATCGACGAAGGCGAGTACATGCGGTTCACGTACGCGAACAACTTCGCCGACAGCCAGCAGGTGCGCGTTCAGCGGCCCCAGGACCGGCGGCTCGACGGCGTCTTCCTCGGGTTGCAGCATAGTTCCCGTGCGGAGTCCTCTCCTTCTGTGAGCGTGCAGATCAAAATCGAGTTCTGGTCGCGTGTCGACCAGCCTTGGCTGTCCGCTGGCGCGACGGACTTCGTGTTGGACGCGGGTGCGTCGAGGGACGTGCCCGTGAGCGTGAAGGTTCCCGCCGATACGCCTGTCGGCATCTACGAAGGGGAATACCGCATCGATGACGGTACGAACGTGACCGTGGTGCCGGTCCATGTGAACGTTGCGGCGTCGGGAACCAACTTCGAGTTCGGCAACGTGACGGGCGCCCCTCAGACACTTATGCCGAACGGCACGATGTTCGGCTATCAGGACTGGAATTGGCGTGCCGAGTCAGGCGACTGGCGGTTCTTCATGACCGACGTCAAAGACCCGCTGCCCGACGGCGCGGTGTGGCTGGTGCACACACACTGGCCCGACGTGGGGGCTCCGTCATCGATGCAAGCCGACAATGACACGCTGTTGTACGGTGCGACGCCCGATGAGTTTTCGGACTACGCCCCGGCAACCTTCGGCCCAAGCACGCTGAGCTTCACTGGCGGATCGGCCAGCACGAACGTCTCAGGCGGCATCTGGCTGCCGCAGACGAACACCGGTCAGACGTCGGAGTGGGTGGCGGCGCCTGTCGAGAGCGGCCTCAACCAGGTGATGATCCACAACGTCGTGTGGCCCGGCTCGGTGAGCGAGCTCTCGTTCGCGGGCGAAGCCGGCATGGCGACCGTCGAGCCCTCGCGTCTCGACATCGTCGATGCAGCCGACTCGGGCGTGGAGTCGGTCGATTTCGCGACGTCGCTCGCACTGAGCGGCGCTTCGGCGCGAGCGTACGGCCTCTCGCGCACATTCGAGGGGAACTACTCGGTCAGCCAAAGCGACTCCTGGCTCCATGAGGTTACGCTCACTGATGCCGCGTACCTCGAGGTCGCGACGTCCGGGACCGACTCGGACATCGACCTGTATGTGTACGACAGCGGGAAGCACATGATCGGCGCTTCGGAATCGAGTTCCGGTGACGAGTATGTGCGCATCGAGCTTCCGGCCGATGGCACATACACGGTTGAGGTCTACGGCTACAGCGTTATGGGCGGAGCCGATTCCTTCGATGTGAGCATCAGCTCGCCGATGGGCAGCGATCTGAGCCTCTCCGGCGTGCCTGCCGGTGCGATTCCGGCAGATGGCGCCTTCACGCTGGACGTCGATTGGACGAAGGTCCGTTCCGCAAACCTGCCTGATCGCGAAGGCACGTTCGAGGGACTCGTCGTGCTCGGCCCGGCAGAGGCGCCGTCCGCTATCCAGGTTCCGGTGTCGCTGCGCTATCCGTTCGAGGTCGAGTACACGACACCGACGGGCTCGGACACCGTGAACAACCCGAATTCGCCGATCGTCGTGAGATTCTCCAAGCGGGTGGACATGGACACGCTCTCCGAATCGACGCTGTACGTCACCGACGGAACCAACGTCTTTGCCGCATCGACGGCATACGATCAGGACAGCGCGACGGCGAATCTCACGCTGAACGAGCCGCTGGCTTCAGGAACCGAGTACACCGTTGTGGTCGACGGCGTCAGCTCGGTCGATGGTGATACGTTGAGCACCGAGTGGACCTTCTCCACGATCGATTCGGTGCTGCGATTCGCCGGTCACGACCGGTATGCGACCGCGATCGAGATCAGTCGCGAGAATTGGGACGCATCGGACGTCGTGATCCTCGCGACCGGCGCGCAGTTCCCCGATGCGCTTGCGGCTTCAGCGGTTGCGGGCAGCTATGATGCGCCGTTGTTGTTGACGCGGCCTGACGCGTTGCCCACGTCCGTTCGTGACGAGGTCGTCCGGCTCGGCGCTTCGCGCGTCATCATTATCGGTGGGGCGCCCGCTGTCTCGGCCACAGTGGTCAACGCGATCGAGAACCTTCCCGGCGTCACGACGTTCAGGATCGCGGGCGCCAACCGGTACGATACCGCCGCGCTGGTCGCGCGTCGCGTCGTTGAGCGTGAGGGCACAACCGCGGTATACGTTGCGCGTGGGGACGACTTCCCCGATGGGCTTGCGTGCTCACCGTATGCGTTCGCGCACAAGGTACCGGTACTCCTGACCAAGCCCGGGAGCCTTCCGGGCGCGACGAAGAGTGCGATCGTGGATCTAAAGGTCGCTGATGTGATGCTGGCTGGCGGCACTTCGGCGGTGTCCGCATCGGTCGCGAGCGCGATCGATGCCATCCCCGGTGTCCACGTGACGCGGCTCGCTGGCGGCGACCGCTACGCGACGGCCGGGGTGATCGCACAGGACGCGGTCGACCGGGGATGGGCTACATGGGGTTACGTCGGGATTGCGACAGGACGCGACTTCCCCGACTCGCTCGTAGGCGGGCCGGCGTGTGGTCGCAACGGTGGTGTGTTGCTCATGACGAGTCCCGGTGCGCTTAGCGGCCCCACCCGGGCGCGGATCATGCTTCACTCGAGTTCTGTTCTTCG
The DNA here is from genome assembly GCA_021373175.1 of Actinomycetes bacterium. GTDB lineage: Bacteria > Actinomycetota > Coriobacteriia > Anaerosomatales > Anaerosomataceae > UBA2286. The sequence continues at coordinate 5,305 of JAJFTE010000097.1, read as the reverse complement.
TATAGACATCTTTGGATCGACGTCGGTTGTCTCTTCTGATGTAGCGACCGAGCTTGGCTCACTGTTCTGGTAGTATGCAAGACGCGCATGCGGCGGGAGCGCGAGAGCGGCGCTCCCGCTTTGCGCGACATGCTGCATTCGACTGTCCGGGAAGGGCGAGCATGTTCACTGCTGAGACGATGCCGGGGGTCCTGCTCGGTCTGTTGATCATCGGCCTGGGGACGTACCTTGGCGTGAAAGCGGCGAAGCGCCGGCGGGACGAAGCGTAGACACACCGAGTCCCCGCCAGGGCGGGGACTCGGTGTGTGCGTGGGCGGGTCCTCTCGGCTAGCTTAGAGAACCAGTTCGGCGGCCCACAGACCGTGCAGGTTGCAGTTCTCGACGGCGCGCAGCACCGTGCCAGCGTCCAGGTCGACCGGGATCGACACTTTGGGCGACGTGACCACCGCGGACAGGTCGAATCGCGCGATAGACGCGCTGTCGGCGAACAGCTCGATCCATGTGATGTAATGGTCGGGCTGATTCGGGTGGGGCACGTCTTGTCCGACGGTCACCGAGACGATCGTGACCCCACCGGCGGTGCTGACTTCGATGTGCGGGGTGTGCTTCTTCTCGAAGTCGCCTGCCGTGGACAAATCGGCGACGAAGTTCACAGGACCGAGAATCGGAGCTTCAGGCATGGTGATCCTCCTTGAACGGGATTGTCGATACGAGGTTCGTGCGGTTTGATGTCTACATACCCGAATCCGATCGAGTGCGACTCGCGCCAAGGTACAATCGATGCCGACAAATCCCAGAGGGGGTCGCATGTCGTCACTCAGCCCATGGTTAGCTGATCGCGCCGATGCCGTGGTCGTCATCGTTGACGTACAGGAGCGTCTGGCAGCCAGCATGACACGACGTGATGAAGTCGTTCCCCGGATTGTGGCATTAGCGAAGGCGGCTCGCATTCTGGGCATGCCCATTCTCGTGACCCGTCAGAATCCCGCAGGTCTGGGTGACACCGTGTCTGACGTCTCCGCGGCGGTTGGGGAGCATGCGCCCATCGACAAGATGACGTTCTGCTGCAGGGATGACGCCGGGTTCTCGGCCGAGCTGGCGGGGACGTGGAGGGGCCAGGTCGTGCTTGTGGGCATGGAGACGCACATCTGCGTCACGCAGACCGCCCTGGCTTTGCTCGAGGACGGCTATCGCGTTCACGTCGTCGCTGATGCGACGTGTTCGCGTCGCGACAGCGATGCCACGGTCGCGCTTGCGCGGTTGCAGCAGGCCGGCGTGGCCGTGACGACACTGGAGGCGCTGCTGTACGAGGCCGTAGGAGGTGCCGGAACCGGCACCTTCCGATCCGTTCTCGACCTCGTGAAGGCGCTTGATGTCGCGGTGTCGTGAACGCGGCCGCGTCCGAATGATCCGTTGCGCCGTACGCGGCGCTCGTCGAGATGGGGTCCCACGTGCTTTCTGACATCGAGATCGCGCAGCGTGCCGTGCCGCTTCCGGTGGCCGACGTCGCCGAGGAACTCGGGCTGCTCCCGGGCGAGGTCGAGCTCTTCGGAACGACGAAGGCGAAGGTGTCGCTCTCGGCGATCGGCCGGTTGGCGGAGCGCCCGTCCGGCCGATACGTTGCCGTCACGGCAATAACGCCGACCCCGCTTGGAGAAGGCAAGACGCTTACCACGGTCGGGCTTGGACAGGCGTTTCGCAGACTCGGTCGAACCGCGATCTCGACGATCCGCCAACCTTCCCTCGGCCCGGTCTTCGGCATCAAGGGCGGTGCGGCCGGTGGCGGTTACTCGCAGGTGCTGCCGATGGAGGACTTCAACTTGCATCTCACCGGCGACGCACACGCCATTGCGGCCGCGCACAACCTGTGCGCCGCGTTCCTCGACAACCACCTTCACCACGGCAATACCCTCGGCATCGATCCTCACTCGATCACCTGGCGTCGCGTCCTTGACGTGTCCGACCGGGCGCTTCGCGACATCGTGGTAGGCCTCGGCGGCAGGGCGAACGGCATGCCGCGAGAGAGCGGCTTTGATATCGTGGCGGCAAGCGAGCTCATGGCGATCCTGGCGCTTGCCGAGGACCTGCACGACCTCAGGGCACGTATCGGACGGATCGTGGTCGCGACGACGCGCGACGGTCGGCCCGTGACCACCGAGGACGTGCAGGTGGCGGGTGCGATGACCGTGCTCATGCGTGACGCCATCAAGCCGAATCTGCTGCAGAACCTGGAAGGCGGTCCGGTGCTGGTGCATGCGGGCCCGTTCGCGAACATCGCGCACGGCAACAGTTCGATCATCGCGGATCGCCTTGCGCTGAGACTCGCCGACTACGTGATCACCGAATGCGGCTTCGGCGCCGACATGGGGTTCGAGAAGTTCGCCAATGTGAAGTGCAGGGCGTCCGGCCTGCAACCCGATGCCGCCGTACTTGTCTGCACGGTGCGGGCGCTTAAGATGCATTCCGGCCGCTTCAGCATCAAGCCGGGCCGTCCGCTCGACCCCGCGCTTGCCGAGGAGGATCTCGATGCGCTCCGGGAGGGCTGCTGCAATCTCGTCAAGCAGATCGCCAATGTGCGTTCATTCGGCGTTCCGGTAGTGGTCGCAATCAACCACTTCCCCACGGACACGCTGGCCGAGCACCAGCTCATCCGCGACGTCGCTTCCAGCGCGGGCGCGTACGCTGCCGTGAGCCACACGATGCACGACGATGGTGGATCTGGCGGCACCGATCTGGCCTCGGCGATCGAGGAGGCGTGCGAGCTCGACCATGACTTCAGGCTCACGTACGACCTGGAGCTGCCGATCTCAGCTAAGATCGAGGCGATCGCGACAAAGGTGTACGGCGCGGCTGGCGTTGACTTCTCGGCCACCTCGGAGCGCGCGATGCAGGTCTTCACGGGCATGGGATTCGACCGGTTGCCCGTGTGCATGGCGAAGACCCACCTGTCGCTTTCTCACGACCCGGCATTGACCGGCTGCCCGAGCGGCTGGCGGCTGCCTGTTCGCGATGTGCGTCTCGCAGCGGGGGCTGGCTTCCTGTACGCTCTGTGCGGGGATGTCGTCACCATGCCCGGTCTGCCGAGCAGACCCGCGGGCGAGAAGATAGACATCGATGCAGACGGCAATATAGTGGGGTTGTTCTGATGGCTGGCATCATCATTGACGGTCGGGCGGTCGCGGCGCGCGTGCGCTCGGAGGTTGCCCGCGAGGTAGCGGCGCTGCGCGAGCGAGGGATCCAACCCGGGCTCGGAGTCATCCTTGTGGGTGATGATCCCGCCTCACAGTCGTATGTCCGCATGAAGGAGCGCGACTGCGCAGAGGTGGGCATCCGCTCGTTCGATACGCGCACGGCCGCCTACATGACCCAAGAGGCGCTCGAGGCGATCATCGACGGCTTCAACGGTGATCCGGCCGTGCACGGCATTTTGCTGCAGCTGCCGCTTCCCGCGCACCTCGATGCCGAGGCGGCGATCGCGCGCATCGCTCCTGAGAAGGACGTCGACGGCTTTCACCCTGTGAACATCGGGCGGCTTGTCCGGGGGCTTCCCTCGGCACACGCCTGCACGCCCGAGGGGGTGATGGAGCTGCTGAGAGCGTACGACATCGATCCGGAAGGGAAGCGAGCCGTCGTCGTCGGCCGCTCAGTGCTCGTTGGCAAGCCAATGGCCCTGCTGCTCATAGCGGCGAACGCGACGGTCACCGTGTGCCACTCGCGCACTCGTGACCTGCCGGGCGTGTGCCGCGAGGCCGATATTCTGGTAGCTGCCATCGGGCGGCCCGAGATGATCAGCGCCTCCTATGTCAAACCGGGCGCTGTGGTCATAGACGTCGGCATCAACCGCGTCGGTGATCGGCTCGTTGGTGACGTCGCTTTCGCCGAGGTCGCGCCGATCGCCTCGGCGATAACCCCTGTGCCCGGGGGCGTTGGCCCGATGACTCGTGCGATTCTGTTGAAGAACACGCTCGCAGCGGCCGAATCTGCCGGCCGGTAGGATACAATACCGCTTCGACATGTCCTTCGAGCCCGGCAGGTGATACCAATGTCCCGCCTTCGCGTGCGTGCCGTCTCCGTCGCGCTGCTGCTCGTGGTTTCCATCGTGTGCGTGCCGGCGCTCGCTTTCGCTGGTGTCAGCGAGTATCAGGTGCAGTTCGCACCCGCCGGGGTGTCGGGCATGATGGACCTTATCGTGAATGTGGTGCTCTCTCCCGACACCAAGCTCCCCGCGACGGTTCATGTGCCGCTTCCCGCTGGCGCCACGATCCTGTGGTCCGGCGAGATTCTCGGCGGAGACCCCGCTAACGATCCAAGCCGCGAGGCGACGCTCACCACGGTGGGCGGTGCGCAGTACGCGGAGTTGACGCTCAAACAGGTCCGGATCGCTCAGGTCGAGGCCGAGGTGGGCGCGCCGAGCATCTCGGGCGATAACGTCAAGGCCAGGCTCGACTGGATCAACACGACCGACGCCGGAACGTATACCTTCTCGGTGCGCATCGAGCCGAAGGTGTCCGGGCTCAAGATCGTGCCGCAACCGGTGGGTGCGCCGCAGGCCAACGCGGAAGGCGAGTCGCTCTACACGCTTGCGCCCGTACGGCTTGAGAAGGGCGGTACGTTCGCGGTGGACGTCTCGTACCGGCGTGGTGCCGACGCTACCGGCGTGCCAGCGGGTGGCTCCTCCCCGGTGCTCATCGTCGCGGTCACCTTCCTCGTGATCGCTGTGGCCGCATTGGTGGTCGTTGTGGTGAGGCAGCGCCAGTCAGGAGGCCCCAGGCCAGCAACGGGACCGACGGCGCGGGCCGCTTCCGACACGAGTCGTACAAGCGGTGAACCGACGGCACCGCCAGATGGAGAGTCCGCGTCAGCCGAAGATGACGAGACGTTCACCTGGGACTAGCCGCGTTCGCACATCCGCGGGCGCGCGGTCTTGACATGCGTGCGCTTTGCGACGTTGTGCTACCATTGTCACCGATCGGGGGCACAAGCCCCGGATAGGCTGCGAAACGGTTTGTCGGTACCACTGGCGCCATCAGTCCACCCCCGCAAGGACGCGTGGCAAGAGACGCACGAGCACGGACAAGCACGTCGCACGAGTGTGAGCCCGCGATGAGTGCGCGGGGGGGAAGGACGGATCGGCATGGCACAGGGTACCGTCAAGTGGTTCAACCCGGACAAGGGCTATGGCTTCATCTCGCGTGAGGACGGCGACGATCTGTTCGTCCACTTCTCCGAGATCCAGGGCGAGGGCTTCAAGACCCTCGATGAGGGCCAGGCCGTGGAGTTCGATGTGACCACCGGCCAGAACGGC
>JAJFTE010000022.1 GCA_021373175.1 Actinomycetes bacterium | reverse complement strand
GAGGAACCTGCCGTTCGGGTCCACGCTGGGCGAGCAGCTCAAGCGCACCACGATCGCCACCGGCACCATGGCCGGCACCTGGTCGAGCACCAGCATCCGGCTTGTGACTTCGGTAGCGCCTGCGCCGGTCGCCAGAACGCGGACCTCGATAGGGTAGCGGCCGGGACGCAGGCCGAGATCCTTGAGTCCGTGCGAGAACCTGATGATCTGCTCGCCCGCGGTCACGCTGTGGCGGACCTCGGTCTTCTGGTACAGGAGGCGATCATCCTCGTTCTTGAGACGGAAACGGACTTCGAAGTACTCAGCATTCTCGGAGAGCGTGGTCACGACATCGGCCTGTAAGGTGCCAGACGTGGTGACGGATGGCTGCGGCTGCACGACCCGAGCCGTCACCTGCTGACCGGTCAAGGTCACGGCGGTTGTCTCGCGTGATGGAGTCTGGGCGTGCGCGGCAAGCCCCGATGACGCAAGAAGCGTCGTCGACACGAGAATCGTGAGCGCACGCTGTCTGATCCTGTTGTGCATGTGGGCCGCCTCGCCGGCCGCCTCCGGCAGTCGGAGGCAGGGTCGCGATGTTCGAAGGAGAAGTACTGGGGAAGATTATCTCACGACCGACCCCGCCCGCACGAAAGGACGTTGCCTTGATGTCGTCACTTGATGAACAGAACAAGATTCCGGACGTATTGCCGCTGATCCCGTTGCGTGACCTCGTCCTGTTCCCGAACCTTGTGGTGCCGCTGTTCGTTGGCCGCGAGCGCTCGATCACCGCGCTTGAAGAGGCGATGCGTGACGAGCATCTCGTCGCGCTCGTCACGCAGAAGGTGGCCGAGACCCAGGACCCGGGGCCCGCGGATATCTACGAGGTCGGATGCGTCGTCAGCGTCCTTCAGGAACTCAAGTTGCCCGACGGCACCGCAAAGGCTCTGGTCGAGGGGAAGCAGCGCGTCCGCATCGTCGAGTTCCTTCAGCTCGAGCCGTACCTGAAGGCGCGGGTCGAGCTGGTCGAGGAAGAGCAGCACGCGGACCTTGAGGCTCAGGCGCTCATGCGCAACCTCATCGCTGACTTCGAGCAGGCATCGCAGCTCGGCAAGCCGATTCCGCAGGAGGTGCTGGGAGCCGCCTCGGCGATCGAGGAGCCCGGACGCCTCGCGGATTTTGTGACCTTCCACCTCAGTCTCAAGGTCGAAGAGAAGCAGGAGATACTGGAAGCCATCGATCCTAAAGTCAGGCTCCAGAAGACAACGGATTACCTCCGCAAGGAGCTTGAGATCCTTGAACTCGGCAGCAAGATCCAGAACCGCGTGAAGGAGTCGATGTCTAAGACGCAGCGCGAGTACTTTCTTCGCGAACAGCTCAAGGCGATCCAGCAAGAGCTTGGCGTGTTCGATGAGACCCAGGCGGAGGTAGAAGAATACCGGGAGAAGATCCGGGTCTCGGGGATGCCCGAGGGCGTGGAGGAGAAGGCGCTCAAGGAGCTGTCTCGGCTTGAGAAGATGCCGCAGGCCGCCGCCGAGACAGCCGTTATTCGCACCTATCTCGACTGGCTGAGCGGGTTGCCGTGGCAGGTCGAGGATGCCGAGAAGCTCGATCTGATCGAAGCGAGTGAGATCCTGGATGAGGACCACTATGGCCTCGAGGTCGTCAAAGCGCGGGTGCTTGAGTACCTCGCCGTTCACAAGCTCACCGACCATATGCGCGGTCCGATCCTGTGCTTCGTCGGGCCGCCCGGGGTCGGCAAGACCTCCATCGGCCGCTCGATCGCGCGTGCGCTCAACCGCAAGTTCATCCGAATCTCACTCGGCGGTGTTCGCGACGAGGCTGAGATCCGCGGGCACCGGCGCACGTACGTGGGTGCCTTGCCCGGCCGCATCATCCAGTCGATCGATCAAGCCGGAACCAGGAACCCGGTCTTCATGATGGACGAGATCGACAAAGTGGGCATGGACTTCCGCGGCGATCCCACCTCGGCACTGCTTGAGGTGCTCGATCCCGAGCAGAACTTCGCGTTCCAGGACCACTACCTGGAGGCGCCGTTCGACCTCTCGGACGTCATGTTCATCACCACGGCCAACCTGCTCGATCCGATCCCGCCGGCACTGCGCGACCGCATGGAGGTCATACACTTCCCTGGCTACACCGAGGAGGAGAAGCTCCACATCGCGCGTAAGTACCTTGTGCCTAAGCAGGTCAAGGAGCACGGTCTCACCCCTGGCAAGCTCGACATTCAGGACCCGGCTCTGAGCGAGATCATCCGGCGCTACACACGCGAGGCGGGCGTGCGCAACCTGGAGCGTTCAATCGCGACGATCTGCCGTCAGGTAGCGCGCAAGGTGGTGGAGGGCAAGAAGGGCAAGAGTGTCGTGACCGAGCGCACGGTCCGAAAATATCTCGGTCCTCCAAAGTTCTCGTTTGGGTTGGCCGAGGAGCGCGACGAGGTCGGCGTTTCCACCGGTCTCGTCTGGACCGAGGCGGGCGGCGACGTGATCTTCATCGAGGCGACGACGATGAAGGGCAAGGGCGTGCTGAGCCTCACCGGTCAGCTCGGTGATGTCATGCGCGAGTCTGCGCAGGCAGCAGTGAGCTACACACGGGCCAATGCGGCCGTGCTTGGCATCGACCCCGAATACAACGACAGACTCGATGTTCACATCCATGTGCCGGCGGCTGCTATCCCGAAAGACGGTCCCTCGGCGGGTATCACGATGGCGACGGCGCTCGTGTCGGTGCTGACGGGGCGCAAGGTGCGACGCGACATCGCGATGACTGGCGAGATCACGCTGCGCGGGCGCGTTCTGCCGATCGGCGGGCTCAAGGAGAAGCTTCTCGCGGCGCACCGAGCTGGCATCAAGGTCGTGCTGATCCCTGCCGACAACGAGCAGGACCTTGAACTCGTGCCGGAACACGTGCGGAGCGAGATGCACATCGTGCCGGTGAGCACGATGGACCAGGTGCTCGCCCGGGCGTTGATCTAGGAGCGACGAGATGACCGCTCGTCGGTGCCATAAACCGCCTGTCGGCGGTGCCAGCAGGGAAGATTAGAGTTCTCTAATGGCGGAGATACTCCTTACGGATTCTAAGAGAACGTTTAGAATTTAAGACCAGGGAGACTAGGAAGCGCCGCGGCAAGCACCGGTCACCGTATACACGGCGCTGAGTCAATGGTGAGACCGACCCGCACGACACGGAGTCGGTCTCTGTCTTTTGTGCGTCAGGACCACCCCGCCGCAAGGGTTCGGGCCGCATGGTCAATCATGACCATGCTGAAAGGGGTGTTGGAAATGATGCACTGGAGAAAAGATGGAGGTGGGATCGGTCGCTACTTCTCAGCGTACGTGGCTCTGGCACTGATGATCGCTCTCGTCAGCCCCGGGATCACCGTACATGCGGAAGAGACCGTGCCACCGGGTGTTCCCGTCACGGGCGACGTGATCGTGCCTGCTCCTGAGGCGCCCATAGTCGTGCCTGTCCCGGACGCGCCGGTCGCGGATCCCGCGGCCGAAGTGACCGCATCGTCCTCCGGGCCGACACCGCCGGCGCCGTCCGCAGTGGTCAAGCAGCGGAAATCCATCAGTACCGCAGCACCGGTCGCTCGGACCGCCGTGCCGACGGTGCCCTCGCTTGTCTCGGTGCTTCCGTATGCGCCCGTGGGCGAAGTAAGCCTTGAAGGCTGGACGCTTGCACCGCACGCCAAGTGGACGGCCGGCGATGTCAAAGGATACTTCGAAGGCGATTGGATTCCCTTCAGGCTGACGATCGACAACAGCAAGGGGAATGCGGTCGACGTGCAGGTGCCCTCGATGGTCTACAAGGTGGACCACATCAATGGCGGCGCCGTCGCCATGGATTCGACGGCGAGCTGGCGCTGGCAGATCGGTTCTGGTCCTGTGACCGCGTACACGCCTACGGTTCAGGACAGCACGTCGAATCCGATGTACCTCACGACCCAGCTGCCCGAGGTGGCCGGATTCGTGATTCCCGCCGGCCAGATCGGCTACATCTACTTCGAAGGGCATCTCGCTCTGACGCCGTACTGGATCACCCAGGATCCGTCGTATCTCGGCGCGTCCGGATATCCGGGATCGAGCGCTCAGGCCCGGCTCGTCGAGTGGAACGGCGTGGGCATCGGCGACAAGACCGTCCCGTTCCCGGTTGGAAAGCAGACGGCGCCGACTGGCGTCCTTTCCGGTCTCAAGTTCGAGGACCTCAACGGTGACGGCAACAAAGATGCGGGTGAGAACCCGCTCAGTGGGTGGGTCTTCCATCTGGAGTATCTCGATCCGGACTTCCCGTTCACGCTCACCGCGACGTCCGCAGCAGACGGCACGTTCTCGTTCACCGATCTCCCCTCGGGGAACTACATGTTGAGCGAGGTGTCGCAGAGTCCGTACGTACTCACGACCGATCTGTCGGATTCGATCGCGGTCGTGAACGGCCAGACGACCGGTCCGATCGAGGTCGGCAACAGGCGTCCGGACGTGAAGAAGACCTTCGCGCTCACCATCGACGGCGACATGCCGGCAGCGGACAGCTACTTCGTCCGCTACGTGGTGGATTCGGCTTCGCACGACCTGTCGCTGGTGCTTGACGGCGGCGTGTATGGGGCCGACGCGGTGTTGCCGTACGACACCACCATCGCCAGCTGGCAGTTCTTCGCCATGATGGGCACCGAAGAGGTTGCGCTCTCGGCCGTACTTGGTCCTGAGACGCTCACCGGTCCTATGACCAACCCGTTCACGTACGTGCCGGGGGAGATCTCCGGACACAAGTACATCGACGCGAACGGCGACAACGAGGCCGACGGTCCCGGTGAGGGCTGGCTGATCAAGCTCTTCCGTGACGGCGAGTTCTACGCCCAGGCCACGACCGCCGCAGACGGCTCGTACAGCTTCGACGGTCTGCTCCCGGGTTCGTACACGCTTGAAGAGGCCGAGCAGTCCGACTACATCAAGATCGCGCCGAGCGGCCCGTTCCTCGGCCCGTTCGCCATCGTGAGCGGTGCGATCGTCACGGGCGTCGACTTCCTCAACCAAGAGAAGCCGATCGGCATCACTACGACCAAGAGCGTCGACCCGACGCTCGCGCACGTGGGCGATATGCTTACGTACACGATCGACGTCGAGAACACTGGCGAAGTGTCGGTGCTTCTCACGTCGGTCACCGATCCGATGTTCATGGGCGGCGCCAATCTCTTGACGGCATCAGTCGCATTGCTGCCGGGGCAGTCGCTGTCCGATCTTGGCATGGCGATCGTCCTTCAGATCCCGGCGCCTGACGCAGACTCCGTGGATAACACGGCGCTCGCTCAGGGCACCACGGTGTTTGGTCCCGTGAGTGATTCCGACAGTGCTCACGTCGACATCTTGAGTCCGGCAATCGACGTGACCAAGTCCGTCGATCCCACGATGGTGACCGATTCCGGCGACGTCACGTACCACGTGACGGTCACAAATACCGGTAACACCACGCTCACCGTTGATGTCGTCGACTACGTTGACGATGCGGTTCACAAGACGCTCGACACAGGGCTTGTGCTCGCACCGCAGGCACACAAGGACTATGAGTGGGTCGAGAGCGTAAGCTCACCGACACACGACACGGTCGTGGCCAGCGGTATCGACGTCCTCGGCGGCGAGGTCTCCGATGAGGCTTCGGCAGACGTTGGCGCTGAAGTCACCAAGACCTTCGCGCTCACCATCGACGGCGACATGCCGGCAGCGGACAGCTACTTCGTCCGCTACGTGGTGGATTCGGCTTCGCACGACCTGTCGCTGGTGCTTGACGGCGGCGTGTATGGGGCCGACGTGGTGTTGCCGTACGACACCACCATCGCCAGCTGGCAGTTCTTCGCCATGATGGGCACCGAAGAGGTTGCGCTCTCGGCCGTACTTGGTCCTGAGACGCTCACCGGTCCGATGACCAACCCGTTCACGTACGTGCCGGGGGAGATCTCCGGACACAAGTACAGAGATCTCGACAACAATGGCGTCTGGAACGAAGGCGAGCCCGCGCTTCAGGGCTGGACGATCCAGCTCTTCAAGTCGGAGCCGATCGTTGTGGGCATCTCGGCTGCTGTGATTCCGGCTGCTTGGACACTGGTGGACGAGATGGTCACCGGTTCCGACGGCAGCTATCACTTCGGTGGTCTGGCTCCTGGTGTCTACAGGGTCCAGGAAGTCCAACAGCCCGGTTGGAGCATGACCGCTTCGCCGAGCGACATCCCGGTCTCAAGCGAGACGGTCGTGACGGATGCCGACTTCGGCAACCATCAGATCATATACAACAAGACCTTCGAACTGACGTACGCCGGCGCGCCTGAGGGCACCACGTTCTCCGCCGCGTTCGCTGTGAATGGCGAGCCGATGGATGTCGCGCTCGACGGGACGGGGCCGTTCACGGCCACACTGCCTGTTGTGTATCCGTGGGAGATCGGTCCGGTCACCTGGTACGCGCATCTCGGCAGCGAGACGTTCGTTCTGGGCGAGACGGCCGGCGAGACTCTGGAAGGCGACGTGACGAACTCGTTCACGTATACCGCCTCGATGAGCGGTTTCAAGTTCTCGGACGATGACGGCAATGGCATCTGGAACGCCCCCGGCGAAGTCGGACTGCCCGGTTGGACGATCGGACTGTATCGTCAGTCCGGCGACCAAGTGGCGCCGAGCGCACTGCCGGCACCTGAGGCGGGGTACGTCCTCGCAGCTTCGACGGTGACGGGCGCCGACGGTTCGTACATGTTCAGCGGTCTGCTCCCAGGCACCTACTACGTTGCCGAGGACCAGCAGAGTGGCTGGACGATGACGGTCGGTCCTGGCGGTCCGTTCCAGGTGGGCAACGGCACGGCACTGGTGAACCTGAACTTCGGTAACCAGGAGCCGTTCCTGCCGTTCACCGACACCGATCTCACGAAGTCGGCGGACAAGACCACCGCCAGCCCTGGCGACATCGTCACCTACACGCTGACCTACAAGAACATCGGCGACGGTACGATCGACAGCATCACCATCGTCGACGACTACGACCAGCGCTACATGACCCCGGTGAACGTCTCCGGAGCCACCGTCGCTGGCGGGACCCTCACATGGGTCGACAACGTGCCGCTCGCGGCCGGCCAGCAGCGGAGCATCACCTACACGATGCGCGTGTCCGCGAATATGCCGGTGGGGCTCACGCACGTCGATAACGTCGCGGTCATCACGCCTGGCGGCCACCAGGCCAACTGGCGGGTCAACGTCACAGTGGACGAGCCGTTCCTGCCGTTCACCGGCGGCGACGCGCTTGTGCTGCTCCTCATCGCAGCAGGCGCCGCCTTGGTCGGGGTCATGTTCAGCCGGAGGGCCCGAGCCTCGTGACCTCGTGCTTGCATGGAGAAGGGGCCGCGAAAGCGGCCCCTTCCTTTTGCCTGGACGAACGAAGACCCCGGGGAGGGAGGTCTCCGGGGTCTCGTTGTGATCGCGCTCGTTCCTAGTTGGGGGGAACGTTCTCGCCCCAGTCGATGCGACCGTTGTCGCGCCAGTCGATGATGTGCCAGATCTCGTGGTTGAGGATCCGCGAAAGGCTCGCGGTGTGGTTCGGGTTGACGACGATGCGTCCCGATTTGTAGTAGCTCACAGCCTGGTATCCGCCGGGAGTCGTACCGATCGTCACGGTCGTGCCTCTGAGGATCGAGTGCCGTGCGATGAGGCCGGCAAGAATGGCTCTCGCCTGGCTAAGTTCGCTCGTTGTGGACGGCTTTGTGGACTGGTAGGCCGCGGTGCGTGTTTGCTTGGTGCTTGGACGTGCTGCCGCGGGAGCCACCGCGACCTGGGTGCGCGTGCGGACTGCAGTCCTTGCTACCGTGACAGCTGGCTCCGCAGCGATCTTCACGACGGGAGCTGCCTGGGTGAGGGGGCCGACTGCGGCTGCAGCCTGCTTAGCATCATTGGTGGGGACGAACCCCGCGATGAGTGCCGTGGAGACGGCGATGGCGGACACGAGTCCCGCCGCGACGATCCTGATCTTTCCGTGCTTCACGTCGAAACGCCCCTATCCGTGGTCGGGCGCGAAAATCGGCCGGATTCCCTGAGGCGCTGGGGATCGGGCCGATTTCTCGGTGGCTCGACCTACGGCGGTCCGGCTGTCGTGGGGAGGTGACGCTCCCGTTAGACCCGTGACTTTGCGTTGCCCGCCTTTTGGCGGGAGTGCCTTTTTCGGGGTTCGTTCCGATGTTCGCTTGTCAATCGCTTTACACTGTCAGTATCGGCAGTGGCGTGCTGCGTCTTTACCGGTTTTGTGGGCTACGTCACAGTTTACAGCGGCCGCCAGGTCGTCAAGGAGGTGACAGGTGCGCAGTGCCGGACGCGTGCTCTCACGAGTCCTGGGAAACGTCTTCCTCGGCGTCGCCATCGGCCTGCTCGGCTACTACGGGCTCACCAACCTGGTGTCCTGGCTCGACCAGGCGAAGCTCCGCGGACAGCTGGAGCGATTCGGCGGGGTCTCGGCGTCAACGCCCGGCGATATCGCCGTCCGTGCGGACGGCCCCGCGCTCGATTTCACCGGCTGGAAGGCCGAGGACCAAGCGTACTGGCAGGGGCTTGCCGACGGGGGCGTCTTCGGGCGGCTCGTCATCAACCGCATGAGACTCGACTCGATCGTCGTGAAGGGCGTGGCCACCTCGGATCTGAAGAAGGGGCCGGGGTGGGTGACGTACACCGATCTGCCGGGCCCGGGCGG
>JAJFTE010000013.1 GCA_021373175.1 Actinomycetes bacterium | reverse complement strand
CGCCGGCTTTCGCGAACGGAGTGACGAGCGCGTGAACAGACGCAACGGCTACCGGGAGCGCGAACTCGATACGCGCGTGGGCACGATCCCGCTCGCCGTTCCGAAGCTGCGTGAAGGCAGCTACTACCCTGACTGGCTGCTCGAGAACAGGCGTCGCGCGGAGCGTGCGCTCGTGGCGGTGATCGCCGAGTGCTACGTGAGGGGCGTGTCGACCAGACGTGTCGACGGACTCGTGAAGACGCTCGGCATCGAGGGTATCTCACGCTCGCAGGTCTCGCGGCTGGCCAAGACACTCGACGAGGAGGTCGCCGCCTTCCGCAGCCGTCCGCTCGACGACGGGGCGTATCCGTACCTGTGGGTCGACGCGCTGGCGATACGCGTGCGTGAAGGCGGTCGCGTGGTCAAGGTGGCCTGTGTCGTCGCCACCGCGGTGAACTCTAAAGGGCCGTCGTGAGATCGTCGGCCTCGACACGTTCACGGAGGAGTCCGGTCCCGCATGGACCGCGTTCCTGAGAGACCTGACAGCCAGAGGACTCTCCGGCGTGAAGCTCGTCATCTCCGACTCCCACAAGGGACTCGTCTCGGCGATCGAGGCCGTGCTTCCTGGGGCCGCTTGGCAGCGCTGCCGCACCCACTTCATGCGAAACGTGCTCTGTCGCGTACCGAAGTCGGCCCAGCCGTTCGTGGCCACGCTCGTACGCACGATCTTCGCGCAGCCGAGTGCGGAAGAGGTGGCCGCCCAGCTCGCCCGTGTCGTCGAACAGCTTGAGGACCGCTTCCCGGATGTGGCGACCATGCTCGAGGACGCGGCAGCCGACATCACGGCGTTCTCCACGTTCCCGACGGCGCACTGGCGCCAGATCTGGTCCAACAACCCCCAGGAGAGGCTCAACCGAGAGATACGACGCCGCAGTGACGTCGTGGGCATCTTCCCGAACCGCGAGAGCATCATCCGACTGGTCGGCTCGGTGCTCTCCGAACAGCACGACGAGTGGCAGGTATCCAGGCGCTACATGTCGATCGAGTCGCTGGAGAAGACCATGCAGCCGATGCTCGTGGTGCAGGACGGACTCGATCAGGAGGTGGTGCCCGCGCTCATGGCCGGCTGAGCGAGAGGCTCGAGGTGGGAGCAGAGGGCTTCATACACCACTTGACGGGACGTGGCCCTGAGTCAATCAGAATGCGGAGGTCTGCCTCGCTCGCTGCGACGTCTCGACCGATGGCGAAGCACGCATCAACCATGTCATCCGTGCGCCATCGCGTCGCCGAGTAGCCGCGCGCACGCATCACGGTGCGGTCGAGAATTGGTATGAGATGAGGACGCTTCTTGTGCAACATCTTCGTGCAGCAAGCTGGGCCGAATCCGGGGATTCCGCCATTGGCACCGCCAGTGGTGAGGCGAAACAGTTCGCGAAGTACTCGTCGATTGGCCTGTGTGTCCTCCCAATGAGCGAGTTCATCTTCGAGGGACAGTTGATTCAAGAGGAGTGTTGCGTGATCCAATGAGGCCTGGACAGCGGTCCATGTCTTGCCGTTAAGGATTCGGGAGAACCTAGGTACGGCGCCCAGGAACGCGGGAATCGCGAGGTCAGCGACCGACAGCGACAAGGGATCGGTCTGCATCGCGTCATACCAGTAGATCCAAGGTGACTCAGAACACAAGATGTGAGTGGCGACGTCGAGTTCGACCGCCAGTATCTGCTCGCCCACATACAGCCTCACCGTGCCTCCTGCCTAACGTTCTTGGGGATAACTCGCGAGCGAAGCGAGTCGAGTTGATCCCCGGGTTAGACAGGTCCCGCATGCCACCGCACTAGCTGGCAAGAGCTTCGATGTACTGATCGCGACGGGTCCAGAGGATGGGTGACACCTTGTACGCTTTCAGCGCCTCAGTGACGTCTCCCGTCACTACGCGCGATATGTCATTGAGCGCCGCGTAAGCCTCAGACCCTTCTGCCCGTGCCTGTCGCGTGTCGTCCAGAGCAAACAGATATGCGCCAATGCTGTTCTTGTTTGGCGCATTGATGACTTGGAGCACACGCTCTGGCCGCGACTTGGAGCGCGGGATTAGGAAGTCGATGCCGTGGTCGAAACCTGACTTGCCCGTCAGCTTGATGCGTTCGGTGTATCGGATGTCATTCTCCTCAAGGAAGGCGCGCACATCATCGAAGAAGAACCCCGAGACACGCGACTGAGTCATCATGAACATGTCGTTCACAGCGAGCATTGCCTGAATCAGAGCATGCACGCGCTGACCCAGATTGCGATCGCTCGCTTCAACGACGAGGCGACCCTGGTCACTCTTGACGCCGAAGCCATTCAGCGTAGCGTCCAGAACCGCCTTGCGCTTCTCTGTGGTCAGCTCAAGGCCGCTCGCTTGGAGGTCACCGAGAACGTATCCGTCGTCACTCAGGATGATCTCGTCGCCACGCCGCTCTGCGTACACCTGCAGGTGGTCGTTGTGCCGGTCGAGGAAGGGTGTGGTCAGCTCACAAGCGGTCTCGAGGCATTCCGCACTAAGCCCTGACCGGAGCCACGAGATGTACGACTCTACTATGGTGTCGCATTCAGTCTTGTTCACAGCATGCCAACCTGTGCCGAGATCTGTCCGTGATCGATATTGCAGAATCTGCAGAAGTCCTGAAGGACCTGCGTGATGTCCCCCGGATCGCTAAACACGGTTGGGTCGAGAGGGTGCGCCCATTTGTCCTCATATCCCTCGCGATAGACGTGAACATGCGAGCCGTCGATTCGCTGCTGGTCGGGATTGGTGTGAGGCGCGCCGTTGACATCCACGCGGACGAGCACCACGGCGACACGAACGCGGTTCTGGAGCATCACTCTGGATAGCTTGAGGCTGCCCCGATGCACGTCGAGGAGATATGCGGTGCCAGTGTCCGTGCCAGTGAGGTCATAGGCGTTCCTGACACCAGGCGGGATTGACACTGCGGTCTGCGCAGCGAACCTCTTGCGCTCGGCGGTGAACTGATCGGCCTCGTCCTGCGTGAGCACGGCACTCTCCCTCGAATCACCTAGCTCACATCATGCCCCAAAGCTCGGACACGCGATAGCGGTGGATTCCGCTCTCCGAGGAGTCGGATCCGTCGCATTGGTCGCCGCGACAGCCCCTCTGGCTACTCGGGTGCTGACGACCACCCAGGTCGATTCTCGGCGGCAAGATCGGCTTGCCCGGCCGGCTCGGCTGAACGCATGGCACGCAAGCGCTCACGCCATTTCGCGGCGATTCGCGGGAGGTCAGACTCAATCTCGCGCCCGAAGAGGATGTGGTCCACGAATCCCATATTCAGCATGTCGACGAGGCGACACAGATACGACTTGCCGCACTCCCACCAGGTGAAGTGTGAGTCCACCATCAGTAGATGCTCGATGCGGCGTCCGGACGCAGCCTCGAGATCCTCGAGTTCCATTCCATCCAGTAGGCTCTCGTAGACGCCGTCCGCTACACGACTTCCAAACGTCGTCGTGTAGTAGTACTCCTTGATCTCCCAGATAGCGATGGGGTCGGTTGCGCTGGGGCATGCACCATCGACCCGGCGAGATAACGTGCGCAACGGGTTGCCCCCGAGCGAGACGACGAGGAGTTCTCGCGGGTCGTAGTCACAATCCATTCCGTCGAGCGCCTCCTCAATCAGCATGTTCACCATGCACGTGAGATACGCCGGAGCGCGCTTGTCCCCCTTCTGTTTGTTCATGGGCTGGGGCGATGACGGCGACAACCGACGGCGCAGCGCTAGGTAGTCTTGGCGTGCCGCATCCGCATCTCGAAGGAGCGGCTCAACTACTCCGTTCAGGATCTCAGCTCGATAGGCGAAGTAGTCGATCAGATCGGTGCCAAACAGCGTTGCGTCCCCCGAGACCATAACCTCGTCGGTATTCAGGTCCCGCTCCAGAAGTGCGGCCCTGATCTGGTCGAGCGTTGGCACGACAATCGCCCCATCACGCGAGTAGCCGACGTCCTGGCTGACAAGGCGGACGTACGCCCAGAATTGGGCCGGCATCTTTCTGAAACGGTCGCTGGGTTGCACGCGATTCCCCATCCGTCGGGCCGAGCGAGTCAGAGCGGCACGTATACTGACATCAACAAGGAGGTTGAATCTCTTGTCCGACACCATTATTCATCAACATCAGCCGCCGCGCGGGCAACTGCTGAAGTGGATAGGGAACAAGCAGCGCTCGGCGGCCGAAATCGCCAGCGTGTTTCCCGACGAATACGGTCGGTACTTCGAGCCATTCCTGGGTGCGGGTGCAGTCATGGCCACGGTGGCGCCGCACGATGGCCTCGGCTCAGACACCTATGGCCCACTCATCGAGATATGGGATGCGCTGGCAAACACGCCCGAGGAGCTCGTACGCTGGTACGCGGAGCGCTGGTACTACTTCATGTCTGGGGACAAGACCAGCCGGTACACCGCGATTCGCGAGCGATTCAACTCCAGTCCCAACGGCGCCGACCTACTGTTCCTGTGCCGCTCCTGCTATGGAGGCGTGGTCAGGTTCCGGAAGGCTGACGGACACATGTCCACGCCGATCGGTGCTCACAACCCGATCAGCCCCGAGTCATTCCGAACACGCGTTGAAGAGTGGCACGTGCGGATGAAGGGCTGCCGCTTTGCGCACGCTGACTACACCGAAGCGTTCGCATTGGCGGAGCCGGGTGACTTGATCTACTGCGACCCTCCGTACGCGCATTCCCAGAGTATTCTCTACGGTGCCCAGGGGTTCTCTCTGGATGCACTGCTGCGGGAGATCATGACTGCCAAGAATCGCGGCGTCCTCGTCGTATTGAGCATCGACGGTCACAAACAATCCGGGCGACACCTGCTCGAACTCACCCTTCCCGATGGCCTCTTCGAGACACAGCTACTGGTGGACAAAGGACCATCGATGCTCCGTCGGTTCCAGCTGAACGGAACCAGTTCGCATGGTGAAGGTGTCGCGGACCGGCTGCTCCTGACATATCCAGTTGCTCGCGCAAGCGAATTGCTTGTGAACCTGGCAAGAGGCTGAGGGCCCCACTCAGCGCGGGAGGCCTTCTCTGTCTAGTCACTATGAGATGGCCGGCCCGAATCCGCATATAACGTGGATCACGGCGGGAATGACCCCGCGGCGCCGACATACGGAGGGACCGGCCATAAGCGAGTGTACTCACATCGGGTTCGACGTGCACAAAGACACGATCG
>JAJFTE010000117.1 GCA_021373175.1 Actinomycetes bacterium | reverse complement strand
CGTCCGGCACGTGCTCCACCTGCCACCCCGCCGACTTCAAGCTCAAGCCGGCGAACCATGGCGTGACCGGCTTCTATCCCAAGGGGCACGCCAAACTCGCCCTCGCGAGGATCGACAGGGCGACCGGCAAGCCGGTGCTCGAGGCTGCGACGTCTGCCGAGGAGGCCTCCGGTGCCGCCGAGGGAAAGGGCGAGAGCACGGCCGAAGCGCTGGCGCTTGTCTCGGTGGACGCTGTCAACTACTGCAGTACCTGTCACGACCTGAACACGTTCTGCAACGACTGCCACGGCCTCGAGATGCCGCACCCCGCCGATTTCACCAAGAGCCACGGTGCGCTTGGCAAGAAGGAGCCGACGGTCTGCGCGAACTGTCACGCCACGCCAGGCACGAAGAACGCCTCCGCGACCGAGTTCTGCAACGCGTGCCACCACCCCGACGGAAACCCGAACAAGTCGTGGCTACCGCAGCACTTCGTCGTCGTGCAGAAGAAGGGCGCTGAGCCCTGCTTCCAGTGCCACGAGCCCACATATTGCGCGAAGTGCCACGTGCGGTCGGCGCTCTAGGCAGTCGGGTGCCTCAGCCGCGAGTCACAGACGTCCGATGGTGCTAGGGTGGTTGTGAGGCCACGTTCGCGTGCCATCGCGTGTCGGGATGAACGCCGAAGCATCGATCGGACTGATATGGCTACCTTCAAGGGCATGTCTCGCGGCGTGAGGCCAAGAACGCTGCTGGGAATCATCGCGCTCATCATCATCGCGGCGGCGATTGTGGTGGCGGTTCTCCTGTACTATCCCCGGGGCGGCGTCGAACTGGTGGGCTTCTCGAAGGAGAGCACCGCCACCGTCAGTTATGCCGGCATGTTTCCGGCCGAAGGCGAACCGAACCTGCTGAACCCGCTGGGGATCGTCTCGCGCGCCGGCAACATCTACGTGTCCGAGTCGGACGCGGGCCGCATCAGGGTCTTCGGACTGCGCGGCCAAGACGAGGGTTCTATCGTGCTTCCGGTCCGCGCAGGCGCGCCTACCGCGTATCCCTCGGACATCGCTACCCTTGGAACCGACCGGCTCGTGGTGGTGGACAACTCAGGATCACGAATCCTCATCCTCGACGCGGATCCGAAAGCGAAATCGCCGGGTGCGACCGTTATCGGCGAGAGCGGGGCGAACGGTGTGAAATCGCCGACCGCCGTCGCGGTGGACGGGGAGACCATCTACGTCGCGGACGGCGGAGACCTCACGATCAAGGCGTACGGCTCCGACGGCGCGTATCTCCGCACCGTCGTGAAGGGTTCTGTCAACACGGCCGCATACGCTGGCGGCCTCGTGATGCTTGATGGAACCCTCTACGCAACCGACTCGAACGCGGGGCGCATGGTGATGTTCGACATCGCCACGGGCACCACGAAAGGCACGTTCCCCGGCTCGTTCGCGCTTCCGCGAGGAGTGGGGGTCGGTATCGCGGGCGATCTCCTGGTGGTGGACACGTTCCAGCGCGTTGTCAAGCTGCTCAGCCCGGCGGGAGCCCCTGTCGACGTGATCGACGGCAGCACGGATTCTGAGGGCTCGCTCGGTAGTCCGAGAGGTACCACATGGGTGGCGTCGACCGGCCGTGTATATGTGACGGACGCCCAGGCCGGCAGGGTCGTCGTATTCAATATGCGAGTATCGGACTGAACGCAGTTAACCACTATGAAGTGCGGAAATAGCGCTCCAGCAGGTGGCGGTTCGCCGCCGCGTCTGAGAGAATGGAGAAGGCATACAGGGCACGCCGGGGGGTCAACGTACACGTGTCGTGCACGTGCGGAAACCACGATGCGACATGCCGCCAACGCAGCCTCTCCGGAGTGTCACCGCGAAGGACGTGACTGAGCGAACAGGCGAATTGGACATCACGAACACGGGAGCCTCGACTCCGCGTGCATGTGGGCGGCGGTTGTTGTCGCCCTATTCGTGTTTTTCCTCGTGCCGGCCCCGGCCTTCGCTGCGCTGCCTCACGGCGGATACAGCGCCGCAACGACCCTGTGCGCGAACTGCCACACGATTCACCGGTCCCCCGGCGAAGACTTCCTCTTCTCGGTCGTCACCACCGAGGGCACGTCGGGCGAGATCGCCGCGTGCTACTCGTGCCACGACGGCGCGGGTGCCTCGACCAACGTCAAGACAGGAGCGAACAACTCGTTCGCCCTTCAGAGCGGCCACAGGGTCGAGGATGCTACCGAGACGGCGGGCTCGGCGTTCGATCTGAGCAACCGCTGTTCGAGCTGTCACTCACCGCACTCCGATTACGTCACCGATCGGCGTTTGCCTGTGCGCTCCGTCGTCACCTCGTCAGGCACGTACACGGTGACCGGCGCGAACAACACCTGGTGCCTCGCGTGTCACAACGACGGCCAGGACTGGTACAAGTCGACCACCGCGACGCCGTATCCTTCGTTGGCGGGTCCGGCCCGTGACGCATCGGGCTACCCGGTCACGGGCACCTTTCCCGGGACGACGGTCTACAGCGACACCACGAAGAACAGACATGCCGCGATACCTCCGGGTGTGACGGCGGACTCCATGCTGCCGGCTCAGACGACGCCGCGGGTCACCGGCGACTGCCGCTACTGCCACCTGGCGCATCGTGGGCCGAGCCGGTACGACAGCCTGCCGGCCACGTTCGGAGCGCCCGCTACCTCTACGGTCACAGCCGATCGCACACGCGGCGACTATGCAGCCGCCTGCTTCCTGTGCCACGGCGGTGGGTCGTGGGTCGCATCCGGTGCGGTCGACATCAAGCGGTACGCGGTGACCACGCCCGATGACGCGAATGTCACGTCCGGTCATCGCATCAAGACGACGGGCGCTGCGCTGCCCCCCAACTCGCCGCTGCCGTGCTACGACTGCCATAACCCCCACGGCTCCACCCGCAACAACAAGATGATGCTTGCCGATACCCTCGGCCAGAGCCTGGAGGCAACGGTGAGCGCCGGTGTCGTGGTGACCGCTGCGGGCCGCGTCCGCGAGTTCTGCTTCACGTGCCACTCGACATCCGACGAAGCCGCGAAGGTCTGGGACTCATCGGTCGGCGCGTATACGAACGCGACGCCCTCGATGCTCGTTCAGGGCCTTTGCCGAGACGGGACGCTGCTTGCGGGCCAGACCCGGCCGAGCACGGAGACCACTCGGAACCTGAACTACCTGCGCCTCAAGGCGCTCGGTGGGGTCGACTCGCACGCGCAAGCGGGGACCAAGAGCTGCTACGACTGCCATGGCAAGAGCTACGCAGGCACTGGAGCCGCCAACGTTCACGCTCCCACGATGGGAGTCTCGAGCGGGAAGACCGCATGCTACGGCTGCCATTCTGAATACCAGCCGATGGAAGACAACATCGGAAGCGTCACGGGCGGAGCCGCGCGTCTCGGCTCATACCATCATGTGATGGGCTCTGCCACGAGTGACGGCGATTATGCTCCTGCCACGACCTCGTCGTACCCGACCTCGACAACGGACGTCTACTGCGTGTCGTGTCACGTGGATCATGACCAGTTCAACGCGAACAAGGGCGCCAACCTGCGCAGCAGCATCTCGGCGTCGAGCGTCAATGCTACGAACACCGACTTCATCGCCCCCGGCACTGCAGGGAGCCCCGGCGTCTGCGTGTCGTGTCACACGACCTCACTCATGAAGCAGAACGCCGATCAGGCGAGTACTGGAACGACCAACACGGTCGTTCTCGGGCCCGCTGCTTTCGCCGCCTCGGCACACAACTATACGGCGGCATCCGCATTCTCTGGTTCCACTTTCAAAGGGAACTGCGTGAAGTGCCACAACGACACGCTGACGAAGGCGTGGCAGTCAGGCGTGAGCGGCACGCTGACGGACTTTGGCGTCCACACGAGCGCCGAGGCGCGCATCCTCGCGCGTCTGGGCGGGACGCTGACAAACCCATACGAGGAGCAGTTCTGTTACAAGTGTCACAGCACGGCGGACGACAGCCAGGGCGCCACGTGGACAGCGTCGTTCATGAAGGACCAGTACGGCGTTGCATCGATGTCGGCGACTTCCGTTGCGATCTTCGCGCAGACGCAGCTTCCGTACGGGCACAAGGTTGCCAGCTACGCGGGCATTCATAAAGCCTCACGCCTGGATGAGACGCTGGCCTATATCGGCCAGAGTGCGAACAAGCACATCGAGTGCACGGACTGTCACGATGCGCATGACGCAGGCAAGGGCACACATAGCGTCGGAACTACGAACGGGAACAGGGTGGGCCCCGCCCTTGCGGGCGTGCAGGCCCTCAGCGTCACGCTTCCCGGCACCGAGTGGACCACGCCGACGGCTGGCGCCTATTCGTGGGTTGAGACGGCAACCTATGAGTATCAGGTCTGCCTCAAGTGCCACACGATCGGCGCGAACTCGGCGCTCACGAGCTGGGGTGGGTCGGGCGTCAACGCGTGGACCGATGTCGCGCTCGAGTTCAACACTGCCAACCGTTCGTTCCACCCGGTAATGGGCGCGCTCGGCTCCACCAAAGCGCTGGACCCCTCGTGGATGGACGCGGCCTGGCAGAACGTCGGCACCCAGACGATGACGTGTTCCGATTGTCACGGAGACTCGCTGGCCACTCCTGCTGCGATGGGGCCGCACGGGTCTTCGATTCCGCATGTCCTCAAGGGCTACTGGCCCATCTACCCGGGAGTCGACGGCATTCTTGGCAACGGCGATGACGCGGCCTACACGGTGAACGGACTGGCCGCGGGAACACAAACCGGCATCCTGTGCGACAAATGCCACAACGGCTTCCAGAACCAAACAGCGCACTCGGCCGGTGCCGGAAACCACTCATCCGCAGCGTGCTATCGCTGTCACATCATCGTGCCGCATGGCGGCAAGTTGAGCCGACTCATAGGCGATGGCAACAGCACCATGCCTGCGCGGTACTCGTATCTCGGGGTTTCGACGGACACGTACGTGAGTCAGTACACCTGGAACTCTACTTCGATCGCTAGGAACAACTGTTCAGTGCTGGGCGGTACGCCATGCGCCGCGAGCCACAACACGAACACCACCGGCGGAACGAACTGGTAGGCCCGAGAAGCAAACGGATGGTGACGGTGCGCAAGCGCGTGAAGCAGGTTGAGCGGTTGCTCATCCGGCCGGCGACCATTGTCTCGGAGACTGCCGCGTTCGTCGCGATCATCCTCCTGGCCCTGGTGGTGGGTGTCGAGCGCGTCCTCTACTCGTGGTACTTCATCGCGTGCGCCGCGGTCTGTCTTCTGTCGCTTGCGACTGCCACCCTGGGCATGATCGCGCGCGATGTGCGCGTTTCGCGCCAGCGGGGTCGGCCGAGGGTTCGTGG
This sequence comes from Actinomycetes bacterium, assembly GCA_021373175.1. Classification (GTDB taxonomy): domain Bacteria; phylum Actinomycetota; class Coriobacteriia; order Anaerosomatales; family Anaerosomataceae; genus UBA2286. The sequence continues at coordinate 40,769 of JAJFTE010000117.1, read as the reverse complement.
TGGTACTGTCCTGCACGTCGGCCTCGTGTGTGCACTGGTCTTCTCTGCCGTCGCGTTGCTCGGCGAGAGTCAGGGGATCTACGCCATCTTCGAAGGTCAGACGCTTCCCGCGGGCAGTGCGCCCATCACACTCGTGCGCGGACCGCTGGCGGATGCGTTCGCGTTGCCGGAGCCATTGACGCTGCTGCATGTGTCTCCATCATGGTGGGCCGACGGAACGCTCAAGCAGCTGTCGAGCGAGCTCTCGCTCGGCAATCCTGCACGATCGCTCGCGCTGGCCGTCAATGGCTCCAAGACGATTCACGGAGTGCGCTACTTCCAGGACCAGCGCTTTGGGCCTGCATACTTCCTCACGCTGACCTCCCCCGACGGATCAGTGCAGAAACAGCGGGTGGACCTATCTCAGCCCGGGGTCGGCTCACCGACGTATCTTGACGTGACGATCGGAACCGATGTGGTGCTTCGTACGCGCTCGGAAGTGGTTTCGACTACGAGTGAGGCGACGGTCCTTTCAGTCAAGATCGCGCATGGCGGGCAGGAGAGCGCAGTGGAGTCGCTCGGTGTCGGGACGACGAAGGCCGTTGGAGACTGGTCGGTCCGCCTCGACAGCACACATACGTGGGCCGCGTACATCATTTCCCGCCAGCCGTCCGTGTGGCCGCTGTTCGCGTCGTTCCTCATCGTGGGCGTCGGTGCGATGATGTTGTACGCTGCGCCGATGAAGCCAGCACGTGCCGCAACCGTTCGCGTTAGGGGGGCCGAGGATGACAGCGTCGCTCCTTAGCCTCGATCCACGGCTGCACCTGATCGCGATCATCTTCTACGCCGTGGCATCTGCCGTGGCGTTGCTCGGCGCGTTTCTGGACCGCACGATGCTCAAGCGACTGGCGCCGTGGCTGGCAGCCGCCGGACTGCTCGTTCACATCTCAGCGATTGCGGTGCGATGGGCGGCGGTCGGTCACGGCCCGTTCATCACCAAGTACGAGAACCTCTCCTCCTACGCACTCGCCACGGCGATCCTGGCGCTGGCCTCCACTCGCATCAGGAGCATGCGCGGTCGGGGGCTGGATGTCGTGCTGTACCCGGTGGTGCTGATGCTCATGGCGATCGGCCTCTACACGGGGCCCGAGGTCAGATCGCTTCCACCGACGTTCAGCGGGACGTGGCTCGTCCTGCACGTGTGCTTCTATTCCATCGCCTTCTCGGCCGCTGCGGCGTGCCTGTCCTCCTCGGCGCTGTTGCTGCTCTCGCCGCGGCGCATAGGGCGCCTGCCGTCAGACCCGGCTGAACTCGACGCGATCGCGTACCGCTTCGGCGGTCTGGCCTTCGCGTTCTGGGGCGTTGGAATGTTGACCGGCTCGGTGTGGGCGTACTACTCGTGGGGCAGGTTCTGGGGCTGGGATCCCGTCGAGACGTGGTCGCTCGTGACCTGGCTCGTGTTCGGGTTGTACCTCCATGCCCGGCGCTTCTATCGACTTAAGGGCAAACCCGCCGCGATGCTCTTGATCGTCTGCGTTGTGTTGGCCTTCTGGTCGCTCTTCGGCACTTCGATCCTCACGGATTCGATCCATGCTGTCTACTTCCAGTAGAGCGCGTCGCCTGCTGGCGGCTGTGTGCATTGCACTCGCCCTCGTGGGGTCGGGCTGTTCGGACTCGCGTGAAATAGAGCGCGTCACAACTGCTGTTCGCGACTACAACACGCAGCTCGTTCGTGCCTTCGCGGCGCACGACATGAACCTGCTCGGCACTGTCGCGACCCGGGACCAGGCCTACACCGAATACTCTCAGATGGCGGCGCTCGGCGAGTCGGGATTGACGCTTCACGCGACCCTGCGCGACATCACGTTCGATTCGGTGTCGTTCTCCGGCGACGCGAGCGCGACCGCCGACACGACCGAGACGTGGGACTACAAGCATGTCTCGAACGACACGAGCGAGACCGTTCGAACCGAGAGCGGCGTGACATACCGCCTTCGCTATCAGCTGGTACTGCGCGATGAGCGCTGGCTGGTGAGCGACGTACGATCGCTCGACACCACGGGCACATCGCAAACCACAACCCCGAGCGAAGTGACGACGCCATGACCTCGATCGTGATCATGATCAACAACTTCCGTGGCGGGCATGACCGCCGGCGGTGCGATGTGGCTTGCCATCGGGCGGGTTCGTAGCGCAGACCCGACATGATGCGACGCCTGGCGTGCTTCGCCGTCCTTGCCGCGCTGGTGCTCTGCCTCGCCGGATGTGCGAGCGGCGCGGCTGCCACGAGCCACGACGCCGCGACCACGGTCGCACGTCTTCTGGAGCTGCGTTCGCACGACAGCACGGATGTCGCCGCCGCTCGGAGATGCCGCTCTACGCGGCGTCTCGAACGAAAGCGTTGAGAAGTAACGAAGTAGTCAGATCGTGCGTCATGTGGCGCCCTGAAATCGTTACCTTTTGGGGAATGTGCGTGTAGAATCCTAATAGCACTTCACGAAGTCGACACCCAGGAGGCCGCGGTGGCACAGCTCCGTACCGCTCCCGATGCAACGCTCTACAGGCTCTCGCTTTACCACTGCTACCTGGGCGAACTCCTGCGGGTGGGCGCTCCGGATCGGATCACGTCGCGGCAGTTGGCCGACGAGCTGGGCATCAAGGAAGAGACGGTCCGCCGGGATGTCTCGTTCGTGGGCGACATCGGTCGTCCGGGCGCGGGGTACGACCCGCTGGTCTTGTTCCGCGAGTTCACGGAGTTTCTCAGCGTGAGCGATGAGTATCCGATCGTGATGGTGGGTACGGCACGGACACTCGAGGCGCTCCAGGTCGTCTTCCCATCCGAGCGCTACGGTGTGAAGCCGGTCGGCCTGTTCTCCGAGCTGCCGGAGGATGCGGGTCTGGTGGTGGGCGCTCTGGAGGTCGGGCACCTCACCGATCTTAAGCGGCTCGATCCTGCACTCCAGGTCACGGTCGGTCTGGTAGCGTGCTCACCAGGGTGGGTCCAGATCTCTCTCGACCTGCTCGCAGCGGCCGGGATCACCGGCGTGCTCCTGCTCACATCGATCATCAAGATCCGCAAGCCGGAGGGCATGACGATCAGCCAGATCCGCATGCCGTGCGACATCAAGTCGTTGGCGTGCAAGTGCCGTGTCTCCGTTGGCGCAGTGGGCAACCGGTAGGGGACCTACGGCGTCACCAAGAGACGGCGAACCGGCGCGTGACGTGGTATACTTCCACCTTCCGATGGCTCCGGCAAGCCGTGTCCCAACCCCCCGGCGGCGACGTGGAGGAGGAGTGCGCTTTGCCACAGCCCGATCTCGTCCTTTTGCACGCTCCGAGCGTGTACGACTTTCGTGAGCGGTCGATCATGTTCGGCCCGGTCTCGGACCTTGTCCCGTCAAGCCCCATCTTTGAGATGTATCCCCTCGGCTTCACCACGATGGCCGAGTACATGGACCGTCATGGCCTGTACGTGCGGATCGTCAACCTTGCGATGCGTATGCTCTCGAGCGCCAAGTTCGACGTCGAGAAGGCTATCCGTGAACTCGACCCGGTCGCCTTCGGCATCGACTTGCACTGGCTGCCACACGCCCACGGATCGATCGAGATCGCACGAATATGCAAGAAGTACCATCCGGACACGCCCGTGGTCTTCGGCGGACTGTCGTCGTCGTACTTCCACGAGGAGCTTATCGGGTACGACTGCGTCGACTATGTGGTTCGGGGCGACTCCACCGAGGAGCCATTCACGCAGCTCATCTATGCGCTGAAGCGTCGCGGCAGCGTCGCCGACATCCCTAACCTCACGTACAAGACAGCCGGGGGCTCAGTCGTCGTGAACGAGCTCTCATGGGTTCCGGATACCTTCGACCACGTGAAGCTGGATTACAGTTTCAGCATGCGCTCGGTGATCCGCGACCGTGACATGATGAGCGCGCTCCCGTTCAGGGGGTGGCTTGGTTATCCGGTTACGGCTTCGCTGACGTGCCGTGGCTGCACGAGGCAGTGTCCCACCTGCGGCGGCTCGGCATACACCTTCGCGAAGCACTTCGGCAGACGTGCGCCGGCGTTCAGAGATCCCGATCGGCTTGTCGCGGACATCGCTCACGTGCAGAAGCACATCCCCGGTCCGGTCTTCGTGCTGAACGACTTCCAGCAGGCCGGTCGAGCGTATGTGGAGACGTTCCTGGCGGGCCTCAAGCGCATCAACTTCAGGAATCCCATCGGCTTTGAGTTCTTCACGCCACCCACCGAGGAGTTCTGCGCGCTGCTCGATGAGAATCTCAACGACTGGTCGGTCGAGGTCTCATGCGAGAGCCACGATGACGCGGTACGTGAGGCGTTCGCCAAGCACTACACCTTCGAGGAAGTGGCTACGTCGATCGAGGTGGCGCTCAAGCACAACTGCTCGCGGTTCGACCTGTACTTCATGACGGGTATTCCCACGCAGACAGCACAGTCGGTGCTCGACACCGTGCCGGCGGTCCGCGACCTGTACGCCCGTCTCGGCAACGACAAGCGTCTGCTCGCGTTCATCTCGCCGATGGCGCCGTTCCTTGACCCCGGATCGATGGTCTTCGACAATCCGGAAGCGTACGGCTACAAGCTTCGCGCGAAGACGCTCGAGGAGCATCGGCAGTTGCTGCTGGAGCCGTCATGGAAGCACATCTTGAACTACGAGCCGGACGGCATGACACGCGACGAGATGGTTGACACGATCTACGAGTCCGCCGTCGGCCTCAACCGCATCAAGGCCGAGACGGGCGTGGCTGATGCCGCGGCCGCGGCAATCACGGAGCAGCGTATCCGAGAGGCGCAGCGCGCGATGGGCCGGATAGACGAGATTGTCGAGAGCTCCACGGGCACCAGCCGCGCGATCGCCCTCGACACGTTGCGCGGCGAGGTCGATCGGCTGAACGAGAACACGGTGTGCGAGAAGTCAGAGCTCACGTGGCCCGCTTCGGTGCGTCCCACGCATGTCTTCAGCAATATCGCGCTGTGGTTCAGGGTCAATTTTGAGACCCTGTTCCCGAAGACCCGCAAGATCGAGCCCCGACCGGCGGAGCACCAGAGCTGATGTCCGAAGATGGGAAGCCAGCGCCGGGCGTTCCGACGACCGATCGTGTGAAAGGGATATTCACACGCATCGCGCCGGCATATGACCTGTTCAACATCCTGTCGAGTTTCGGCATCGACCGGCTGTGGCGTCGTTCCACGGTGCGCCTTGCCCGGGTCGACGATCGGAGCGTGGTGCTCGATCTGGCAGCAGGCACCGGTGACCTCACGATGGCGTTCGCCCGCCTCGGCAAGCCGGCTTCCATACTCTCCACCGATTTCGTTCCCGAGATGCTCAACGTCGGCGAACGCAAAGCGGCGGCCTACGACGGTCCCACGAAGATCGAATTCGAGGTCGCCGACGCGCAGGACTTGCCCTTCGACGACGGGCGGTTCGACATCGCGACCGTGGCGTTCGGCGTTCGCAATCTGCCCGACCGTTCGGCGAACTTCCGCGAAGTGCGCCGTGTCCTTAAGCCGGGCGGACGCTACGTGATCCTTGAGTTCACGCGACCCCCGAACCCGCTCGTGCGCTGGCTGTATCACCGCTATCTTCATGCGGTGATCCCGGCACTTGGCGGCTTGCTTACCGGCGACAGGCCCTCGTTCCAGTACCTGAATGACTCGATCCGCGCGTTTCCGCCGCAGCTGGCACTCGCCTCGGAGCTGCGCGCGGCCGGCTTCACCCGGGTGGCGTGGCACAACCTCACGTTCGGCATTGTCGCGGTGCACATCGCCGAGGTCTGACGCAAGCTGGAACCGCGCTTGCGCCAGCGTGTACCATGTTGGAACGGTTCTACGACGCACGGAAGGGTGCGACATGCTGCTGCTGGCCCGCTACGTTCTCCCTGTTTCCGGCCCGCACTTCGAGGATGGCGGCGTTGTCGTGCAGGATGGAGCGATCGTCGCTCTCGGTGCGCGTGATGACCTTATGGCCGCGTTTCCCGCCGAGGAAGTCCGCGACTACGGCCTCGCCGCGCTCATGCCGGGCTTTATCGATCTGCACACGCACTTCGAATATGCTTCGTTTCGAGGTGTTGTGAATGACCTGCCATACTCGCGCTGGAAGATGCAGGTCATGCGTCTGGAGGAGCTTCTTACCGAGCAGGACTGGAGAGATTCAGCGGTTCTCGGCGTGGTCGAATCGATCCGCTCTGGCATCACGACCTTCGCGGACGTGACCAACTCGGGCACGTCGGTAGCGCCGGCCTCACGCGCCGGGCTTCGAGGCGTCATCTACCGTGAAGTCTCAACGATGGACAAGTCTGAGGTAGCTAGCGTGGTCGCCGCGGGCCTCGAGGATGTGGCGGCCTGGCAAGAGGCTGTCGATCCCTCGCTCCTGACGATCGGTATCGCGCCTCACTCGCCGTATTCGTGCCATCCGACGCTCTTTAAAGTTGTGGCCAAGGAAGCAGGGGAGCGTGGTCTGCCGGTCGCGATCCATCTGGCGGGATCACGCGACGAGTACGATTTCGTGAAGTACGGGTCCTCGTCGCTCGCCCAGGACTACCGCACGCAGTCTGGCTGGTCCAAGGTCGTGTGGCTCCCGACCGGGGTGAGCCCGGTGCAATACGTGCATCAATGGGGCATTCTTGAGGTGCCGAACGTGCTGGCCGTGCATTGTGTGCATGTCGATCCAGCGGATGTGGACACGCTTCAGCGAAACGACGTCGCTGTGGCGTACTGCGCGCGATGCAACCTGAAGCTCGGGATGGGGATCGCACCGCTCCAGTCGTTCCTTGAGCATGGGCTTCGGGTGGGGATCGGCACGGATTCGCCGGCGTCCAACAACACGATGGACTTCTTCGATGAGATGCGGATCGGCCTGCTCGTCCAGCGCGGCGTCGCGGGGGAGGCCCGATTCTACCGCGCGCGTCAGTTCGTGCGCATGGCGACACTGGAGGCGGCGCGTGCGCTCAAGATCGACCACCTCGTCGGAAGCCTGGAGCCTGGCAAGCGCGCGGATATCATCGCTGTGGACTTGTCGCGCAGCCATCAGAAGCCCACACAGGATCCGTACAGTGCGCTGGTGCACACAAGCAACCAGGAAGACGTGATCATGACGATGGTCGACGGACGCGTGCTGTACGAGCAAGGGACGTGCTTGACGGTCGACACCGGCACGCTGTACGCAGACGTTGCGAACGCCCACCTCAAACTCACCGAGGGGCGCGGCTGATGATCGAGCACGGCATGGTGGTCGCAGTCCGTAGCGGCAGTGTGGACGTCGTGCTCCAGGGATCCGCCGCCTGCGCCGGCTGTAACGCGTGTCATGCGGCCGACAGTGGTGAGCTGCTGCTCCGTGACGTGGCCGGTCAACCGGGGATCGGTCTGGGTGACGAGGTCGAAGTGCTGATTCCGGAAAGCCTGCGGATGAGAGCCGCGCTGGCGGTGTACGTGGTTCCCCTCGGCGGTCTCATCCTCGGATACGTGGCGGGCTCCTTGCTTGGCCGAAGGCTTGGGATCGATCCCGACGTCACCGGTGCGCTCGTGGGCATTGTGCTGGCGACCGTGGCGTTTGCGGCCACACGAGTCGCGGAGCGTACTGTGCTGCGCACGGGGCGGTTCACCCCTCGGGTGCGTGCTATAATCTCGCGAGGTTCTGGCAGGACAGGCACGGCATCGGACGTGGACGATAGCTAGGAGGTATCCCTACGTGAGCGATCAGGATTTCTTCTTCGATGAGGAAGAGGACGCGAAGCCAGCCCCCAAGGAGGCGTCCACGGGACACGAGCAGGTCTCGGCGCGCCAGGCGGCAGCGGTGAAGCGCTCGTTCTTCGAACAGAGCGTGTCGATGACGATCGCGGCTCTCATCGCCGTCATCGCGCTGCTGCTCGGCGTCATCATCGGCTACGTCATCCCCTCGGCCGATACGACCCCCGTAGTCTCGAGCCCAACGTCGAGCACGGGATCGAGCACTGCGCCGCAACTTACACAAGACCAGATCAACTCGGGAGCATTGCCTCCGGGGCACCCCGATCTGAGCGGGGCGGTAAGCTCAAGCACTGCCACCGCCTCCACTACCGCCACTGGCAACTGACCTCGCGTTCGGGAGGCCCGGTCCGGACGAGGCCGGTTCTGTCGTGCGCTCATCCGCATGAAGGGTATGAGCATGGCAATCAATAAGCAGAGCGCTCCAGTGTGGACCAAAGTCGTGATCGTGTTGGTGGCGGTTACCTTCGTTGCGAGCATCGCGCTCGTCGGTTACTCCGGTTTCGGCGGCAACAACGTCGCGAAGAGCACTTCGACCGGGGCCGATTCGTTCTCGGCGCAGTACCAGCCGCAGGTGGACTCGGCGCTGGCCGCCTCGAAGGCGGACCCGGGCAATGAGACGCTTGTCGCGAATGTGGGTCACGTGTACTACGAGTGGGCGGTGGCCGAATACGAGAGCGGTGCGGTTGACGTCTCGAGGCCCCACTGGCTGTCGGCGGTGGCATACTACGACCAGGCACTCGCTATCAATCCGAAGGACAACGTCGTCATCGGGAACAAGGCTTTCGCGCTGACGTACGCCGGCAGCCCGGACGCGCAGGCCGCACTGGAAGCATTCATTGCCACGAATGACCCAACCCTGACCGCGCAAATCGACAACGCGAAGCAGATGCTCGCACAGATCACGTCGTCAGCGACTACCGGCTCCGCTCCCGCAAGCGGCACGCCCTAACAGCGCTCTGCAGGAATCGTCAACGGCCGACCGCAAGCGCGGTCGGCCGTTGTTCCTCGCTTTGAGGGTGGCTCAGTTGCCCGCCGTGTCCTCGAACATGGTCTGCGCTTCGTCGAGCGTCGAGGCCGTGGAGAAGATGCCGGAGAGGCGTGTGAGGTCGAGTATGCTGTCGACCGCGTCGTTCGTCACAAGGACGAGCCGCCCGCCGGACGCGCCGTATTCTTTCGAGAGCGACAGCAGCAACCCCAGGCCTGAACTATCAAGGTAGTCCAAGCGCGATAGATCGACGATGGTCGATCCGGGCGAGTCCTTGAGGACGCGGTCGATCGTCATGCGAAACGTCGCGCACTCGCCGTAGTCGAGATCGCCGATCAGAGTGAGCGTCCAGTGCGATTCGCCGGGATCGAGCTGGATGGTGAGAGGCACAGGCGTCCTTCCATTCGTTGTCGCCGAATTCTACCTACCCGATTCACCTTGCCTTCTCACCGGAGTGCACGACGGTTACAATCGAAGTGCCCGACAAAGCCCGACCGAGAGGTGCGAGCATGGAACTGGATATCTCAACCGAACGTGACGCAGCGAAGTGCCGGATCACGGTTGGTGGCGAAGTGGATGTCTATACATCGCCGCAGCTCAAGTCACACATCGTCGATGCGGTCGATGCCGGGTGCGTCGATCTTGTCGTCGACCTCGAGGGCGTTACGTTCATAGACAGCTCGGGCCTCGGCGTGCTGGTGAGCGGTCTGCGCCGGGTGAAGGAGCGGGATGGCTCGATGCGCATCGTCTGCACTCGAGAGAGCATTCTGAAGATCCTTCGCATCACAGGGCTCGACAAGGTCTTTCCGATCTTCTCGAGTGTCCCTGATGCCGAGGGGTTCTGAACCCCACGTCTTGTGTCGCTGCGGCTGCGACCCTAGACTCATTCGCATGACCACGACCGGTCCGGTCGTGCTTGCGCGCATAGAGGAGTTGAAGCGTTGTTCGGCATCGGTGGTAACGAGATCATCATCATCGTGTTTGTGGCGCTGTTGCTATTCGGTCCCGACAAGCTCCCTCAGGCGGCGCGAACGGTCGGCCGTTTCATGCGCGAGTTCAAGCGCTATCAGGCGATGATGGAATCCACCTTCCGTGCTGAAATGTACATGGCCGAGAACGAAGCCAAGCCCGATAAGAGCGACCCGTACAAAAAGGCCCGCGAATACCAGGGGATGGCCGGTGTGGCAGTGCCGGGAGAGACGCCAGCAGCGCACGATGAGAGCGTGCGACCCGACGAGACAGATGAGGATGCGCCCATCGCGCCCGAGGATGCCGGTTGGACACCCGGAGCGCCGGACGCTCCCGGTGTGAAGCCCGCCGCCGATGATGAACAGGAGGCGGGAGAGCAGCAGTAGCTGCCGGTCCCGACGCCATGCCCATTGCCCCCAAACGCATGCCCTTCTTCGGTCACATCGCCGAGTTGCGGCGTCGGCTTGTCATCGTGGCCTCGGTGTTGATCGTCGTTGCGCTCGGCTTGTACTTCGTCGCTGATCCGATCTTCAACTGGCTTGTCGATCCCGTGCGATCGGCTCTTGGCGATCGCCCGATCATCGCGCTGCGCGCGTTCGATCCGATGATGGTGCGCTTCAAGGTGGCCCTGTGGGGCGCACTCGTCCTGACAAGCCCCGTTACCATCTGGCAGACCCTAAGCTTCTTCCTGCCAGCGTTGCGGCCCAAGGAGCAGCGGTGGTTCATGGCCACGTTCGTCGCGGCCGTGCTTCTGTTCTTGATAGGCGTCGCGTTTTGCTATTGGCTCATCCTGCCGACGAGCTTCTCCTGGCTGATCGCGCAGTCCGGCAGCATCATGCAGTACCAGGCGCAGGCCACCGACCTCATGACGGTGGTCGCGTACTTCCTGATTGGATTCGGTGTGGCCTTCGAAACGCCGATCATCGTCTTTTACCTCACGTACTTCGACGTGATCCCCTACGCGAAGCTCCGTCACAACTGGCGTGTCGTGTGGGTCGTGATCGTCATCGCGGCTTCCATGATCACCCCGGACTGGTCACCGGTGAGTATGGGCGCCCTCTCCGCGGGGATGATTTTGCTGTACGAGATCAGCATGGGGCTCGTCCGCGTCTTGATGGGTAGAAGGATCGCAGCGGAGCGTGCGGCCGAGGGAGAATCTGAGGACGACAGCACCGCCGACGAGTCCTGACGCCGCTTCACGAAAGGGATTGCCACGTGCATGAGATGGGCATCTGTGACGGCATCCTGACCGCGTCGCTCGAAGCGGCCGCACGAGAGAACGCCAGCCGCATCAACAGCATCAATGTCACCATCGGCGTGCTCACCGAGGTTCAGGAAGACGCACTGCAGTTCGCCTTCAGTGTGCTCACGAAAGACTCGATCGCCGAGGGCTCGACGCTCAATGTGACCATGGTGCCCGCGCGCTCCGTTTGTGGCGAATGTTCGGCCGAGTTCGTCCACGGCCGATTCGACGCCAAGTGCGCGGAGTGCGGTTCGTACGTTTGCACGCTCGTGGCGGGCCGTGAGCTCCAAATCGATAGTATCGACATCGACTAGGGGGTCGTCGTGCAAGTTGATATCGCGAAAGGCATTCTTGAGAAGAACGACGCGCTTGCCGAGGAGAACCGCGAGCGCTTCGCGCGAAGCGGCGTGTTCGTCGTCGATCTGATGGCGAGCCCCGGCGCGGGCAAGACGTCCACGATCCTGGCCACGATCGCGGCACTGCGCGACCGCTATCGCATCGCGGTCATCGAAGGCGACATCGCGTCACGCGTGGACGCCGAGAAGATCGCCGCGCACGGGATCCCAGCGGTGCAGATCAATACGGGTGGGGCGTGCCACCTTGAATCGGACATGATCAAGCGGGCGGTCGATACGCTTGACCTTGACGAGATCGACCTGCTCATCATCGAGAACGTCGGCAACCTCGTCTGCCCCACTGACTTCGATCTCGGCGAGCACGCGAAGGTCATGATCCTTTCGGTGCCCGAGGGGCACGACAAGCCATACAAGTATCCGGGGATCTTCCAGGTCTCAGAAGCGGTCATCCTGAACAAGCACGACACCGTCGGCGTGTTCGACTTCGATGAGGCCGAGTTCCGCAGTGTGGTGCACGACCTCAACCCGAACGCCCCGGTCTTTGCGCTGTCGGCGACCAAGGGCGAGGGCGTCGAGGCGTGGACTGAGTGGCTCGCCGCACGCGTGGAGGCCGCGAAGGCGGTGCAGCCGTGATCGGCCGCGATGAGGCGCTGGCACTCGTGCGGCAGCGAGTCGGCAACCGCAATCTCATCAATCACTGCGTCGCCACAGAGATCATCATGGAGGCGCTTGCGCACCGCTTCGAGTTGCCTGATGCCGATGTGGAGCGATGGGCGCTCGCCGGACTGCTGCACGACCTGGATTACGCCGAGACCGCCGAGGCAGCCGAGCGTCACGGTCTTGTGACCGCGGAGCTGCTCGGCTCTCAGATCGACGGAGAGATGCTGCACGCCATCCTCGCGCATGCCGGCAAGGCGCCGCTTGAAAGCCTGTTCGACCGCGCGCTGTATGCGGCGGACCCGACCACCGGCTTCATCGTCGCGGCGGCGCTCGTGCGCCCCGAGAAGGACCTCGCGGGCGTTGAGGTGCGTTCCTTGCTCAAGCGCTGGAAAGAGAAGGCGTTCGCCCGTGGCGCCAGCCGCGAGCAGATGGCCGTGTGCGAGGAGATCGGCTTGCCGCGCGAGGAATTCCTTGGTATAGCGCTTGATGCCATGAAGGCACGAGCAGGCGATATCGGCCTGTAGCGCGACGCGGGCGGGGGTCAGCTTCGGTTCAGAGTTCGGTTTGACAGCCGGTATATACTCGCATGGACGTTCACGGCCCCAAGGGAACAGGACCCGCGCCAATGCGACTTGTCGTCTCCGAGAAGAACATCGCGGCACGCCGCATCGCCGAGATCCTGGCGGTCGGCAAGCCGAAATCCGAGAAGGTCTACGGCACGCCCGTCTACACGTTTCGCCGCGACGGCGAGGAGTGGGTGAGCATCGGGCTCAAGGGCCACATCCTGGGAGTGGACTTCCCCGAAGGGCTCGAGTACCGCGATTCCCGGTGGACCGCGAAGTGGGAGGACGGCCGCCTCAGTCCGGCGTCGCTGCCGTCAACCCTGCCCACGCCGCCCTGGGAGAAGCGCACGAAGCCCTTCACAGCCGACGGCATCGATCTTAAGACCTGGAAGCTGCAGTCGCTGCCGTTCCTCGTGTGGGCACCCGTGGGCAAGTTCCCGGCCGAGAAGGAGATCGTGCGTGCGCTCAGGACGCTCGCGAAGAAGGCCGACGAGATCATCATCGCGACCGACTTCGACCGCGAGGGCGAGCTCATCGGAGCGGACGCACGCGGTGTCGTGCGCGAGGTCAACCAGACGTCCCCGGTGCACCGAGCGCGGTTCTCGGCCATCACGAACGACGAGATCGAGCGCGCGTTCGCCGAACTCGGCACGGTCTCAGACGAGCTCGCCGCCGCCGGAGAGGCTCGGCAGGACATCGACCTGGTCTGGGGCGCCGTCCTCACGCGCTATCTCACCAAGGTGCGCTTCGCCGGCGTGGGCCGACCGAGAAGCGCGGGCCGCGTGCAGACGCCGACACTCAAGCTCATCGTCGACCGTGAACGTGAACGCGACGCGTTCTGTCCCGAAACGTACTGGACCGTTGACGCGACGTTCTCATCCGGCGGCACGGAATTCGTGGCGGGGCACGAGACCGAGCGGTTCTTATCGGCCGGGGCCGCGCAGGCGGTCCTCGATGCCGTGACGGGCGCAAGCGAAGGCACGGTCGCGGACGTTACCACCACACGGCGCACCGTCAAGGCACCAACCCCGTTCAACACCACGGCGCTGCAGGCCGCTGCGTCCTCTGAAGGCATCAATCCGGCGCGTGCGATGCGTATCGCTGAATCGCTGTACATGAACGGGTGGATCTCGTACCCACGCGTCGACAACACGGTGTACCCCAAGAGCCTGGACCTGGGTGAGCTGCTCAAGACGCTTGCGGGCGTGCCTGCGTACCACCAGTACGCCGAATCGCTCCTTCACAAGAGCGGCCAACTCAGCGCCACACGCGGCGCGAAAGAGACGACCGACCACCCGCCGATCCATCCCACCGGTGCGCCGGATCCCGACAAACTCAAGCCCGAGGAGTGGAAGCTGTACAACCTAGTGGCCAGGCGGTTCATGGCCACCCTTTCTGCGCCTGCCGTTCTCGAGGCGACGAAGGTCGGCATCGCGGTCGCGAGCCAGCGCTTTGTCGCGCGCGGCGACGTTGTCATCGAACCGGGATTCCGGGCGATCTACCCGTACGGCATCAAGAAGGAAGAGCATCTGCCCTCGATGACCGAGGGCGATGTCGTGGCCTTCCTCGGCGCGACGAGTGAAGAGAAGCAGACGCAGCCGCCGAAGCGCTACAAAGCCGCCGGCCTCATCCAGGAGATGGAGAAGCTCGGTCTGGGCACGAAGGCCACGCGCCACGACATCATCGAGACGCTTGCGTCGCGCGGGTACATCGTGAACGACCCGATCGAGCCCACGAAGCTTGGCCGCGCGGTCATCGAGGCGCTCTCAACGTTCGCGGAGCGCATCACCACGCCGGGCATGACGGCCGAGCTCGAGGCCGAGATGGACGACATCGCGAACGGGCGGACGGTGCGCGAGACGGTCGTGGGGCATTCGCGTGAGCTGCTCAACGGCGTCATGGCCGTGCTTCTTCCCAAGGCCGAGGAGGTCGGCGAGCTGCTCAAGGACGCCGCCGTCGAAGACGCCAAGGTCGGCGTCTGTCCGAAGTCGGGGCATGATCTGCTCGTGAAATCGTCGCCGAAGACGAAGGGGCAGTTCGTCGGCTGCGCCGGCTGGCCCGAATGCGACGTCACGTTCCCGTTGCCGCAGGGCAAGATTGAGACCGTGCCCGAGCCGTGCCCCACGTGCGGTACTCCCCAGGTGAAGATCGTCCAGTTCCAGCAGCGGCCAAAAGTGCGTTGTCTCGACCCCGCGTGCCCCACCAACTTCGAAGCCACCGTGGACATCGGCGCGTGCCCCACGTGCGCTGCCGCTGGCAATGCCGGCAGGCTCATCGCGCAGCGTTCGCCGCGCACGCTCAAGCGGTTCGCGCGCTGCACGAATCACGAGACCTGCAACACGAGCTATCCGCTGCCGCAGAACGGCGCGCTCGAAGCGACCGGCGAGTTGTGCTCGTGTGGCGCTCCGATGGTCGTCGTGCATACCGGCAAGGGACCGTGGCGCATCTGTGTGGATCCCGCATGTCCGCTCAAGGCCGAGAAGGCCGCCGCCGCAGCCAAGCACGGCATGGCGAAGCCCGGTTCGAAGCCGAGGAAACGGCCCTCGGCTCGCAAGAAGCCTGCACCGAGAGCCACGCCCAAGCCCAAGGCCACGGAGGCGTGACGCCGGAGGTCGTACGGGGCAAGAACCCCGTGAAGCCCGTTGCATCAGCCGGGGTGTCCCTATGAAACTCGCCGTCCTGCAGCTGCTGGTCAGATCTGATGAGCGCTCAGAGCGCCGCGCACTTGCCGAAGCGACAGCGCGTGCGGTCGCTCGTGGCGTGGACGCGGTCGTGTCGCCTGGCGGGTTCGTGCTGGACGAGGCCTTCGGGCTTCACGCGATCCATGCGCTCGGACGGGTCGAGGTTCTCGTTGGAGACGCCGCGATCGATCCGGTCGAACACGCACGCCTCGCCTCGGCACCGCCCGACGTGGTCGTGCTGAGCCCGGGCGCTGAATCGGACATCCAGGCCGAGGCCGTCTTCGAACTGGCGCTTGCGCTGTCGGTCTCGCTTGCCGGCCTCATCATCATCAGCGAGCGTTCCGGCGCGGCCCCGGGCGAGCCCGGGCACGGCGGAAGTGCGGTCGTGCTGCTCGGTGAGGTGCTTGCCGAGGCGCTCTCGGACGAAGACATGCTCCTTGCCGAGGTGCCCGTTCCCTTGTTCGCTCCGGAGCCACGGGCACCGCTTCCCGAACTCCCGCCGATCCTGGCCCAGCGCCTCGCGCACCATCGCGGGGAGCGCCCGGTCGTGCAGTACCCCGCAGACCTGTCGTAGCGTCGTCCCCACTTCTGCGCATGGTAGAATGCACCAAGGTCGCGGCGACTCCGCTGCACCTGGGAATCCGCGCTCATACGCGGGAAGGGACGTGCATTGTCGCAGGCGAAAGTGACCGTCGCCGGTGCGGGTCAGGTGGGCGCCACGGCGGCGTTCGTGATGGCGCTCAAGGGAACCGCCGACGTGGTCTTGGTCGACGTGGCCGAGGGTATCGCGCAGGGCAAGGCGCTCGATATGATGCATGCCCGTTCTGTCGAGCAGTTCCCGGGCAGCGTCATTGGCTCGAGCAACTACGCGGCCGGCGCCGGATCGGATGTCGTGGTAATCACGGCGGGCGTGCCCCGCAAACCGGGGATGACGCGTGATGACCTTCTGACCATCAACGGCACGATCATGCGCTCCGTTGTCGAGCAGGCTGTCGCGGTCTCGCCCGATGCGGTGCTCCTTTGCGTCACAAACCCGCTCGACGTCATGACCTACCTCGCGTGGAGGGTTTCCGGATTGCCGTCTTCGCGGGTGCTCGGCATGGGGGGTGTGCTCGACTCGGCCCGTTTCGCATACTTCATCGCACGTGCCACCGGCGCCGCGCTCTCCGATGTCGACGCTGTGGTTCTGGGCGCGCACGGTGACACGATGGTGCCGCTGCCGCGGCTTTCCACGGTCGCGGGCCGTCCGCTCACGGAGGTGCTTTCGGCCGAGGCTGTCGCGGCGGTCGTGAAGAGCACCGTGTACGGAGGAGCCGAAGTCGTTTCGCTCCTTCAGTCAGGAAGCGCGTTTTTTGCGCCGGGCGTATCGGTGGCCGCGATGGTCGCCGCGATCGTTGGCGACACGCACGAGACCATGTCGTCGTGTGTGCTGCTTGACGGGCAGTACGGACTCTCCGGCGTGTACCTGAACGTGCCGGCCGTGCTCGGCCGCTCGGGGGTGATCGAGGTCCCCGAGTGGGGCCTGACCGCCGACGAACTCTGCGCGCTTCAGGACTCGGCATCCGGCGTCATCGACGCCGTGGCCTCCCTCGGGCTGGGCGGGTAGCGCGTGCCAGGCGCGACAGCCATCGCGGCGGCCGTCGAGGATGCCGTGGCGCAAGCAGCGGTCACCCTGCGGCCCGACGTGCTCTCGGCGTTGCGCAGGGCGTACGATAGCGAGCCTTCGGCGCGCGGCAGAGCGGTGCTTGGACAGCTTCTTGAAAACGCCGAGATCGCCGCTCGGGACCGGGTGCCGTTGTGTCAGGACACCGGCACGGTCTGGGTGTGGGTGGAGCTCGGCGCCGATGAGTGCGCGCCGGTCGGCCTGCAAGCGGAGATTGATCGTGCTGTGGCGCGGGCCTACTCGGACAACGGCCTGCGTATGAGTGTCGTGCGTGATGCGCTTTTCGACCGTGGCAACACTGGCGACAACACGCCGGCGTTTCTCGACGTGACACTCCGTCGCGGCAGCGGGGCCACGGTGCATGTGATGCTCAAAGGCGGCGGCTCCGACAACGCGAGCGTCGTGGCCATGCTCGACCCCTCGGCGGGGGCGGATGGCGTGGTTGAGATCGTCGAACGCACCGTCGAGGCGAAGGCAAGCGGGGCGTGCCCGCCGCTGATCGTCGGCGTTGGCGTTGGCGGGACCTTCGACAGCGTCGCGAAGCTCGCCAAGAGGGCGCTTCTGCTGCCGCTGGACGAGCGCTCGCTCGATCCGAGGGTACGCGCCTTCGAGGAACGCCTCCTCGGCGTCGTGAACGCCACGGGCGTGGGGCCTGCGGGGCTTGGCGGCGTTACGACCGCGCTTGGCGTTCGCGTCATCTCGGCGCCGTGCCACATCGCCGCGCTGCCGGCGGCGGTCAACCTTGGCTGCTGCGCGATGCGGAGCGTCACGCTGGAGGTGGTCTGATGGCCGAGACACAGATGCAGCGACTTGAGGTGAAGGCGGCATATCTGCCGCTGCTTCGCAACGGCCGGTTCCGGAACCTGTGGCTGAGCCAGTTCGTGAGCGGTATCGGCGACTGGCTCGTTATCGGTCTGCTCATCCCGCTCGTCACGACGCTCTCGGGCGGATCTGCGTTCGCTGTGGCCGGCATCATGATCGTCAAGATCCTGCCGTCGTTGCTCCTGAGCTCTGTCATCGGTGTGCTGGTCGATCGGTTCGATCGCCGCCGCCTCATGATCGCATGTGACGTGGTGCGCGCCGTACTCACGCTTGGGCTCCTGTTCACCAACAGCCTTGCTGTCATCTACCTTGTGGTCTTTACGATGGAGGTGGCGTCGCTCTTCTTCACGCCCGCGAAAAACGCACTCATCCCGCATCTTGTGGAGGAGGATGAGATCACCGTTGCCAACGGGCTTTCGTACACGACGCAGCAAGCGAGCATGCTCATCGGACTGACGATGTCAGGTGCGATCCTCGCGGCGTTCGAGGCGATCATCCGTTGGATGCTGGCGTCGAACTTCCCGGTCGTAGCCCTGCTTGTGGGCGGTCTCGCGCCCGCGCTCCTGGGTCCTCGCGCCGGCGTGTTCGTGAACGCGCTCAGCTTCGTGGTGTCCGCGATCGCCGTGACGACGATCTCGGTCCGCTCGAAGGTGGCGCACGACGGGAAGTTCACGCTTTCGCTTCTCGGCAAGGACGCGATCGAGTCGTTCCGGTTCCTGGGTCAGCACCGCGAGCTTCGCGGGCTGCTGGTCACGGTCGGAACCGCCATCCTGGGCGGAGGCGCCATCATCACGGTCGGCCTGGTTCACGTGCAGCAGAACCTCTCGGGTGGCGTGCCGTTCCTCGACAAGGTCGTGGCGATGCGCAGGCTGATCGCGGCGCCGCAGACGTTCATGCTGGTCTTCATCGCGCTTGGGATGGTGGCCGGAGCGCTTCTCGTCCCGAAGTTGGCGGAGCGCGTGCCGCTCCAAGCGCTCTTCCTGGGCGGCGTGGTGCTCTTCGGTGGCGGCATGCTGGTCTTCTCGCTTAGCAGCCAGTACTGGGTCGCGGCTGTCTTCGCCCTGGTGGCGGGGCTGTCGATCGCTGCTCTCACCGTCTCGGGAAACACCTATGTGGTTAAGACGGTGGCCGATGAGATCCGCGGCCGGGTCTTCACCGCGATGGAATCGGTCATCAGGGTCTCACTGCTACTATCGATGGTGGTCGTAGCGCCAATCGGCGACCTGGTCGGCAGGGCGACGCTCGCTATAGCCAAGTCGCAGGGCGTCGACCCGGCGAGGGTGTGGTTCTCGGGCCCGCGGGTGACGCTCGTGTTGGCATCGCTCATCGTGCTGGGTGCCGCGTTCTACGCGTACCGTACGCTCAACTGGCGTGGTTTCGATACGGAGCAGGAGACCGTCGATGCCAACTAAGGCGACACGCATCTCGCTTCCCGCGAGCGTTGGCGAGCTTGCCGCGCTTGCCGCAGGGGATCGTGTGCTGCTCTCGGGCACAGTCTTTACCGCCCGCGACGCCACGCACGAGCGCATCGTCGCCGAGCTTGAGCGCACCGGTAGGCTACCGTTCGGACTCGCCGGACAGACGCTCTTCTACGCCGGACCGACACCGCGTGCCGCCGGTCGTCCGGTCGGGTCGCTCGGACCGACCACCGCCAGGCGGATGGACGCCTGGACGCCCGCGCTGCTCGCTGCAGGCATCACCGCGACCATCGGTAAAGGCGCCCGCTCGGCCGCCGCGCGGGATGCCTGCATTGCCACCGGCGCGGTCTACTTTGCGGCCGTGGGGGGCTCGGCGGCGCTGCTCGCCACGCACGTGCGCTCTGCCGAGACGGTCGCGTGGCCGGAACTGGGCACCGAGGCGCTCGTCCGCATGGAACTCGAGGACTTCCCGGCATTCGTGGCGATTGACGCTGAGGGACACGACCTGTACGCGATTGCGCCTGCCGAGTGGAAGGCACGGTTGTGAGCGGCGTCTTCATCACCTTCGAGGGTGGCGACGGCTCCGGCAAGACCACGCAGATCATGCGGCTTGCCTCGGCGCTTCGTGATATCGGGTGCGAGCCGCTCGTGCTCCGCGAACCTGGCGGCACGATCGTTGGAGAAGGCGTCCGGGACATCCTGCTGGATCCGCGGCACGAAGGCCTCGACGCGGTTGCCGAGACGCTGCTGTTCGCGGCAAGTCGCGCTCAGCTGAGCGCGACGGTCATCCGACCGGCGCTCGAGACCGGCCGCGTGGTCATCTGCGATCGTTACGCGGACTCCACGGTGGCGTACCAGGGATACGGTCGCGGTCTCGACCTTGCCACGGTGCGCGGCGTGAACGAATGGGCCACGCGAGGACTCGTCCCCGACCGCACCATCTTGCTCGACATCGACCCTGGTGAGGGAATCGCAGCCGCGGCACCGGCCGAGGCCGATCGGCTGGAGCGCGAGGAGCTCGCGGTCCACGCGCGTGTCCGGGCCGGCTATCTCGAACTGGCGCGAGCGGAGCCCGCACGATGGGTCGTCATCGAGCGAGACCGCGCCGACGCCGTCTGGGGCAGCGTGCGCGCTGCGCTGGCGCCGGTCCTCGAGCGTGCAGGACTGCGGCTGGAGCAGTGATGGCTGGCACCTGCGTTTGGGACGAGATCCCCTCACAGACGCGCGTCGCCAGCTTCCTGAGCAACGCAGTGGCAAGCGGCACCGTGTCGCACGCATATCTGTTCGTGGGGCCAAGCGGCTCGGGCAAGAAGACCGCGGCGCTCGCGCTCGCCTGTGCCATGTTCTGCGACGACGGCGGGTGCGGATCGTGCGCGACTTGTTTGCGGGTCCTCGGCGGGCATCACCCGGACGTGCACGTCGTTCGTCCCGAAGGCGCCGCGACGTACATCATCGAGCAGGCCAGGGAGATCATTCGCGACGTGAACCTGAAGCCGGTGCAGGCTTCGCATAAGGTGTATGTCATCGAGGAGGCTGACCGGTTCAATGCCGAGTCGGCGAACGCGTTTCTAAAGACGCTCGAGGAGCCGCCAGACGACGTCGTCATCGTCTTGCTGACACGCTCGTACGAGATGGTGCTGCCTACGATCGCGTCCCGCTGCCAGGTTGTTCGTTTCCGCCCGGTGCCGCCGTCGGTGGCCGAGGCCCTGCTGGTGGAGCGTCTTGGGGTGGACACGCGACAGGCGCGGGCTGCGCTCGCGGCGGCCGGCGGCGTCGTACCGCGTGCCGAGGAGCTGCTGCGATCGCCGGGGCGGCTCGCCGCCCGCGACCTGTGCCTTGAGTCGCTGAAGCGTCTGCCGCTCATGGACAGTTATGACGTGCTGGAAGCGGCGCGTGCGCTGCTCGCCGCCGTGAAGGCGCCGCTCGACGAAGTCAAGTCCGCCCAGGGCGACGAGCTTGAGGAGTACCGTGCGGTTCTCGGCAAGACCGTCTCGACCAGGCCGCTCGAGGAGCGTCATAGGCGGGAGCTGACGGCCCGTGAGCGCGAAGGCGTCGGCGAGATTCTCGGCGTCGCGCAGAGCTGGCTTCGGGATTGCTTGGCAGTATCACAGGGCGCTGGCGTGTACGTGGCCAACGCCGATGTTGCAGATGCGATGGATGAGGTGGCAGCAGCCATCACGCCGAAGGCCGCTTTGGCGGCCATGGAGGCCGTCGACACCGCTCGGCGGCGAATCTCGTATAATGTGAGCCCCCAGCTGGCCATCGAGGCCATGCTGTTCGACATCCGGGAGGTCCTCCGATGCCCACGATAGTGGGAGTCAAGTTCAAGTATGCAGGCAAGGTCCTGTACTTCGACCCGGCCGGCACTGAGCCGACCGAGGGCGATCATGTGGTCGTCACCACGGAACGCGGCGAAGAGTTCGGTGAGGTCGTGCTCGCACCCAAACAGGTCGAGCCCGCCGCGGTGCCGCCGGGTCTCAAGTCGGTGCTGCGCGTTGCCGGCGACGTCGATCTCGAACGTGCCGAGAAGCTGAACGGACGCGAGCCGCAGGCGATGGAGACGTTTCGCCGGCTCATCGCGAAGTACAAGCTCGACATGAAGCCGATCGGCGTCGAGACGCTCTTCGACGACAGCAAGATGGTTTTCTACTTCGTTGCCGAGGAGCGCGTCGATTTCCGCGACCTCGTGCGCGACCTCGCCTCCGAGTTCAAGACCCGCATCGACATGCGGCAGATCGGCGTGCGCGACGAAGCTCGCCTCGTGGGAGGCCTCGGCCACTGCGGTCAGCAGCTGTGCTGCGTCCGTTTCGGCGGGGAGTTCCAGCCGGTCTCCATCCGCATGGCCAAAGAACAGGATCTGCCGCTCAACCCGCTCAAGATATCCGGGCTCTGCGGACGGCTCATGTGCTGCCTGCGCTACGAGTTTGAGGCGTACAAGGACTTCAAGACCCGCGCGCCTCGGCGAAACGCCATCATCGAGACGCCACAGGGTCTTGGCAAAGTCATCGATATGAACACGCCCAAAGAGATGATCACACTGCTGCTTGAGGGTGGTGCGCGCATCGAGGTTCCGCTTTCAGCGATGGACTGCTCGTGCGGCAAGGGCTGCCCGTGCCGTGTCAAGGCAGAGGCGCTGCCTGTCGTCGACGACCCGGCCTTCGCGCCGGTCTTCATCCGTGACATGCCGTCTACGACCCCGGCGGTCGCTTCAACTCCCGCTGCCGATCAGCAGCACACCGAGCGCAAGCGCCGTCGTCGCAGCCCTCAGAAGAAGCCCGCCGAAGGTGCGGCTCCGGACGCGCAACAGCAAAGCGCGCCGCAGCAGGTTCAGAAGCCTGGCCCCCAGAAGCAGAATCCGCCGCGGCAGCCCGGTGCGCACGCGGGTCAGCAGCCGAAGCCTGCAAGCGCACAGGGGAGCGGCGAGAACCGGCCGCCGGCAGCCCGCAGGCGTCGCCACAGAAGGCCCGAGGGGCCGTCTGGCAAAGCGGAATAGCCTTCGGTATACTTCGTACTCGCGCCGACGTAGCTCAGCTGGCCAGAGCACCGCACTCGTAATGCGGGGGTCCGGGGTTCGAATCCCCGCGTCGGCTCCATGTGAAGTGCAAGAGGGAGCCTGCAGGCTCCCTCTTGGCATTGCCGACCGTGATGTCGCTATACCTTGAAGCCGCGCATGCCTTCTTCAAGCGTGCGGGCTTGCACGTCGATCTCCCGAACGGCGTCCGCGACGTGCTTGGCCGCCGCCGCTGTCTCCGATGCCGTGGCGCTCACCTGATGCATCGCCGAGAGAACCTGCTCGGAGGCGGCGCGCTGCTGGGCCGCCCCGCTCGCGATCTCGCGAGCCGCGCTGGCGGTCGACGACGCCTGGTCGACGATCGTGCCGAAGGAATACCCAGAGCGCTCGGTCTGCTCCACGCTCTCAGCGGCAAGCCGCGCCTGCCCGTCCGCGTCGCGCGCAAGCTCGGTCGCGGCGTGCTGGATGCTGCCCACGAGCGCACCGATGCGGGTGGTCGATGCCGAGACGCTCTCGGCAAGCTTCCTGATCTCGGTCGAGACCACGCCGAAGCCCCTGCCCGCGACGCCAGCCCGCGCGGCTTCGATGGCGGCGTTGAGCGAGAGGATCTTCGTCTGCTCGGCGATATCGTTGATGAATGCAAGCACCTCACCGATGTCCGAGGTCGCCAGCTGAAGCGCTCCCACCGCGCTGGCCATCGATTCGGCGCTCGAGCGCAACATGCCCACGCTCTGCATCGTCTCGCTGAGCCCGCCGCGGCCAGACTCCGCCGCTTCAAGGGTATCCTCGGCCAGACGCATGACCGTCTCCGCTGACGCCGCCACCGCCCGGTACGACGCCGTCATCTCCTCGAGCGTCGCGGTCGTCTCAGCGACCGCCGCGGCCTGCTGCCCGGCCATCTCGGCCTGGTGCTCCGAGGCGTCAGCGATCTCTTCCGACGCGCCCCGGAGGTGGCCCACGGCGTCGCGCACGCGGCGGATCAGCGCCGAAAGGCTATCAGACATCGCGTTGAACGACACGCCGAGCGCGGCGATCTCGCGGTCGCCGGCGACCGGAACGCGTGCCGCTACATCGCCAGCCGCGACCCGCTCGGCCGCGTCGGCGATGGCGCCGACCGGGCGTGCGATCAGCCGGGACGTCGCGACCGCCGCGAAGGCGGCAAGCGCGAGCCCTGCGGCAAGCGCCAGCCCGAGCTTGAGTTCGAACGACGTAAGCGCGCTCGCATAGCGGTCCTTCGGCACCGCGACGGCGAGCATGCCGAGCGTCTTGCCGTCCGCGCCGCGAATGGGCTCGTAGGCTGCATACATGCTTCGGTCGACCACGAACGCCTGGCCCCGGTAGCTGGCGCCGTGTTCCAGCGTCTTGGTCCTGACCTCGTCCGAGACGACCGTCCCCACCCCGCGGTTCTTGTGCGCGTCAAGGACGCCTGTCGAGACGCGGACCTCGCCTTGAAAGATGGTCGCGTACCCGTTGATGCGGGTACCGAGCAAGTCTATGTAGTCGGTGGCGTTGTTCATGACGTCCACCGCGACAAGCGCGCCGCGGCCGGCGCCGGTTCCGAACGGGATCGCCGCCTCAAGGCTGAGCGCGCCGTCCACGGCGGTCTTCGACGTTGTCCCTTTGGGGGTCTTCTTCACCTTCACACCGGACTTCGCCACTAGGCCTGCCTGCGCAAGTTCCGTCTGCGGCACGACCACCCACGAAGCGCTGTACTGACCGCCGGTCGCGCCGCGAATCACAGGGTCGGCGGTGCGCGTGCCCGCGAGTGTGCCCGCGCTCGAGCGCAGCACGCTGCCGCTGGCGTCAAGCGAGTACACGTACGTGACGCGCATATCCAAGGCAAGCTGTTGAAGGTCAGCGGCGGTCATCTGCTGGACCGCGCTCACGTGGGAGCCGCCCGCATACGTCTTGAGCGAAGCGACCATGCCGCTCAGCCGCTCCTCAACGGCGTTGCGCACGGTCTTCATGTTGGCATCCACGACGTTTGCGGCTTCACGCTCCATCGCGGATTCAAACCCGGTGACGCCCACGATGGCGGCGATGACGAGTGGCACGATCGCCACGATCAAGAACGCCGCGGCAAGACGCAGTGCGATCGGCAATCGTTTCTTCTCCGGCATGGCGCCTTTCCTCGCTTGTTGCCACACGACGTTTGGGGTACGTATACAGGGATGTCTCAGTGTATCGCATCGCGTTGATTCGAACGCGCGTATCGCGGATGCGGACGACCGAGGTTCTCCGCCGAGACAGGCATCGCGCAACTCGCCGGGCGAATACCTCCGGAGGCTTGCAGCCCGATTGTGACGCGTGCTACATTGCTACGACCTTCATCCCGGACGGGTCTTCCCGGTGGCCCGTCGCGTGGATGTCGTCGCACCCGGGGACGGTGCTTCGGCATGCTGGGACCGGGAGAGGAGGGCTGGCCTGATCATGGAGGGCGCGACCGCCGATCACATCGTGCTGGCACTGTTCGTCATCATCGGCGCGATCTTCGTGCCGCTCACGATCACCGTCTCGCACATCCTCGCACCGTCCAACCCGCACCCCCGAAAGCTCGACACCTACGAGTGCGGCAGCGAGCCTATCGGTCCGCCCTGGGTGCAATTCCGGGTCGGCTACTATGTGTACGCGCTGCTTTTCGTTGTCTTTGACATCGAAACGGTGTTCCTGTACCCGTGGGCAGTCGCCTTCGACCGGATGGGCGTCTTCGTGCTCGCGGAGATGGTCGTCTTCATCGCGATCATCGCCGCCGGATTCGCGTATGCCTGGAAGGAGGGCGCGCTCCGTTGGCGATAGAACGGCTTACCGGCGAGCATTCCATGCTCTTCGTCCGCAGCGAGCAGCTCTTTGATCTCGCGCGCCGCCATTCGCTGTGGTACCTCTCGTTTGGCATCGCGTGCTGCGCGATCGAGGGTCTGATGAGCACGAGCGGCCCCCGTTTCGATTTCGACCGCATGGGTGTCTTCCCCCGCAGCTCTCCACGTCAGGTGGATGTGATGATCGTCGCCGGTACCGTGAACAAGAAGATGGCCGAGACGGTCAAGCGGCTCTACGACCAGATGCCGGAGCCGAAGTGGGTCATCGCGATGGGTTCGTGCGCGAGCACGGGCGGGCCGTTCCGCGAGTATCCCAACGTCGTTCTCGGCGTGGACAAGATCGTTCCCGTCGACGTCTACGTGCCCGGTTGCCCGCCTCGGCCAGAGTCAGTGCAGTACGCGTTCATCCAACTGCAGAAGAAGATCGCGAAGCGGACGGAGGAGCGCCTTGCTGCCCGCAACGGCTGACATCAAGCGGCTCCTTGCCGCTATCGACGGCGCAACGGTGGCCGAGGAGGCCCTCGGCGTGATCGCGCGGGTGCCGCTTGCGGCAGTGAACGAAGCGCTTGGGGCGATCAAGGCGGCGGGCTATGAGTCGCTCGTCGACTTCGATGGCATCGACACAGGTGAGCTCATCGAACTCACCTACCGGCTTCGGTCCTTCTCACTTGACCTCGAGGTGCACGTGAAGTCGACGGTCGCGTACGGCGGCACGATCGAATCGGTGTGGTACGAGTATCCCTCGGCGCTCATGCCCGAGCGCGAGACGGCCGAGCTCTTGGGCATCCACCTGGCCGGGCATCCCAACCCTAAGCGCCTGCTCACCACCGATGGCGTGGAACCTCTCCTGCGCAAAGACGTCGCGATTCGGACGGTGGAGGAGGTGAAGGCCCGATGAACGGTGGCTCCGAAGAAACGCTTGCGACAGGCGTCCTTGGCGAAGGCCGGCACGATCCCGGTACGCCGCCAGCGGGCCTGCGCCGCGCACCGGCCGGCGTCGACGGGCTCACGACCGAGCACCTCATCATCAACATGGGCCCGCAGCACCCGTCCACGCACGGCGTGCTGCGCGTGCTCGTGGAGGTGGACGGCGAGGAGGTCGTGGCCGCGGAGGTCTCGGTGGGCTACCTGCACCGCGGCATCGAGAAGCTCGCCGAATATCGGCGCTACGACGCGGTCGGCACGCTTCTGGATCGCGGCGACTACATCTCGGGCATGATGGCCGAGCTCGCCTTCGCGCTTGCCACCGAGCAGCTCATGGACGTCGAGGTGCCGAGAAAGGCGCACTGGCTTCGCTCGCTCGCCTCGGAGATCAACCGCATCACCAGCCACCTCATCTGGTATGGCACGTTCGGTCTTGATGCCGGCGGTATGGGGCAGTTCTTGTACGGGATGCGCGATCGCGAGGCGCTCCTGGACATCCTGGAGGCTCTCAGTGGATCGCGCATGATGTTCAACTACATCCGTCCCGGCGGTGTTCTCGCCGATATGCCGACCGGGCTCGATGCGAAGATCCGTGCGTTCCTTGGCACCTTCGACCAATACCTGGACGAGCATGACCAGCTGCTCGGCGGCAACGAGATCTTCCAGGCGCGCGTGAAAGGGGTGGGCGTCATCGATCGGTCCACGGCGCTCGCCTTCGGGCTCACGGGCTCGAACCTGCGCGGAGCCGGCGTGGACTTCGATGTCCGCAAGGCGCGCCCCTACGCGGCATACCCCGAACTCGACTTCGAGGTGCCGCTTGGCACGAACGGCGACGCGTGGGACCGCTACAACGTTCGCATGGCCGAGATGCGCCAGTCAGCGCGCATGATCGGACAGCTCATCGACGGTATGCCCGAGGGCCCGCACATGGCGAAGGTCCCCCGCATCATCCGTCCGCGTGCTGGCGAGGTGTACGCGAGCGTGGAATCGACCCGCGGTGAGACCGGCATCCATCTCGTGAGCGATGGCACCGAGCACCCGTATCGCATGCACTATCGGGGGCCGTCGCTCTTCGCCGCGCAGGCGCTTGAGGAGATCCTGCCCGGTCACCTCATCGCCGACGTTGTCGTGATCATCGGCTCGACCGACGTGATGCTCGGGGAGATCGACCGATGAACGCCATCGGCATCGGCGCCCTCAAGGTGCTCGCCGCGCTTGCGCTCATGCTCGTGAACGGCGTTGTCCTTATCTACATGCTTCGCAAGGTCCTCGGCCACCTGCATCTGCGCTTGGGCCCGACCCACGTGGGGTGGAAGGGCACGCTCCAGACCACCATGGACGTGCTCAAGCTGGTCACGAAGGAGGACATCACGCCCAGGGCCGTCGACCGCTGGCTCTTCAGGTTGGCGCCCGCTATGGTGTTCGTGCCCTCGCTCATGGCGTATGCGGCGCTGCCGTTCTCGGACAGTTGGCGCATCACGAATCTCGACGCGGGATTGCTGTACACCTTCACCGCGCTCTCGATCGTGCCCATCGGCGTCCTGATGGCGGGGTGGGCGAGCGCGAACAAGTGGTCGCTCCTTGGCGGGATGCGCGCCGCGGCGCAACAGATCGCGTACGAGGTGCCGCTGCTCCTGTCGGTGCTGCCGATCGTCATGCTCGTGGGAAGCGCGAACTTGGGCACGATCGTCGAGGCGCAGCAGGGCACGCTTTTCGGCGTGTTGCCAAGATGGTTCATCCTGAACCCGCTTTTCTGGCCGACGTTCCTTATCTTCGTGGTGGCGTCGCTTGTGGAGTCCAACCAGACGCCGTTCGATATGTCCGAGGCAGAATCCGAGCTTGTTTCCGGCTTTTCGACTGAGTACTCGTCGATGAAGTTCGGCCTGCTGTACCTCTCGGAGTTCAGCAACGGGTTCATCATCTCGGCGCTCGGCGTCACGCTGTTCTTTGGCGGCTGGACGCTCCCGTGGCTGCCTGCGCCGGTCGTCTCGGCGCTCGGGCCGCTCATCTTTATGATCAAGACGTACATTGGCATCTTCGTGATGATGTGGATTCGGGGCACGTACCCCCGCGTCCGCATCGACCAGGTGATGCAGCTGGGCTGGCAGCGCCTGATACCGATCTCGCTTGTCTGGATCGTGTTCTCGGGCATCGTCATCAAGGTGTGGAGCTAGCCATGTGGGGCTACGGGCTCATCAACGGGCTGCGCATCACCATGCGCAATCTTCGCCGTGGCCCCATCACGGTGAGGTATCCGTACGAGAAGCTCACGCTCCCCGAACGCGCCCGCTGGGCGGTGCGTCCGAAGTACTTCGAGGACGGCTCGCCTCGGTGCACCGCGTGCATGACGTGCGTGCGGACGTGCCCCGACGCCATCTTGAGCATCGACGTGACCACCGCCGAGGACAAGAGCAAGCATATCGACCGCTTCGGCTACGAGATCGGGGCATGCATGATGTGCGGCCTGTGCGTCGAGTCATGTCCGTACGACGCCATCCGTATGAGCCATGAGTACGAACTCGCCGTGACGGATCCGGCGGACCTCAACGAGAACCTGCTCGAGGACGTGGATGCCGCCAGCACGGCGCGGCACAGGGCCGAGAAGGAAGCGGCGACCGGGGAGGTGAAGGGCAGTGACTGAGACCGTGAACGGCGCGGTCTTCCTCGCGCTTTCGTTCGCCACCATAGGCGGCGCAGTGATGATGCTTTCCACCCGCAACGTCGTTCACGCGGCGTTCTGGCTGCTTGAGGTGATGATCGCCACCGCCGGGCTCTACCTGCTTCTGTCCGCCGAGTTCCTCGCGCTCGTGCAGGTGCTCGTGTACGCGGGCTCGGTCTCGGTGCTCGTGCTGTTCACGATCATGCTCACGCTCCGGCGTCGGGAAGACGCTATCCGGCCGTTCGAGCCGGGCTGGTCCGCGGGGGTGCTGGCGGCGCTCTTTGGCGGCGCGGTGCTGTTTGCTGCCGAGCGCTTCTTCTCGCAACCGCGTCCCGGCGTCATGCCCGAGACGGTCCCGGACGTCGCGGCGTTCGGCGAGAAGCTCTTCGGGACGTGGGCGGTCCCCTTCGAGATCGCATCGCTCGTGTTGCTCGTGGCGCTCGTTGGCGCTGTCTGGTGGTCGGGGGGTGAGGGCCGGTGACGATCATGCAACCGGTTGGCGTGCTCTCGTTCGTGGCGCTTTCGGCGGTGCTCTTCGCTCTGGGGCTGTACGGTGCGCTCTCGCGTCGGAGCACGGTCATGGTGCTCATGTCGCTGGAGCTCATGGCGAATGCCATCAACATCAACCTCGTGGCGCTCTCGCGCTTCTCGGCCCCTGCCGAGATGACCGGCCAGTTCTTCGCCGTCTTCTCGATGGTGGTCTCGGCGGCCGAGATCGGCCTAGGGCTTGCGCTCGTGCTCGCGCTCTACCGCCAGCGCAAGACCGTCGAGATCGATGCGATGCAGGAGCTGAAGGGGTAACCGTGGGCTACGTCATCGCCATACCGCTCCTACCGGCGCTCGCGTTCGGCGTGCTCGCGCCGCTCTCGAACCGCGCTCGCAACGCGGCGATCTGGGTGCCGGTCGCGGCCGTGTGCGGCTCGCTGCTGCTGTCGCTTGCCGCGTTCGCGCGGGTGTGGCCGGGCGGCCACGAGGGCGAGGCTGTCTACCGCGCCTCGGCGGTCTTTGCCACGCTCGGAAGCGTGAACCTGCACGCCGGCGTGCTGCTCGATCCCATCTCGGCGGTCATGCTTGTGGTGGTGACGCTGGTGGGTGCGGCGGTGCAGGTCTACTCGGTTGGCTACATGCACCGCGACGAGCGCATCGGCTGGTACTTCGCGGTGCTGTCGCTGTTCACCGCTGCGATGCTCGCGCTGGTGCTCTCGGACAACTTCTTGCAGCTCTATATGGCCTGGGAGGTCATGGGCTTGTGCTCGTACCTGCTCATCGGCTTCTGGCACGAACAGGAAGCGCCGAGGAAGGCGAGCCTGAAGGCGTTCCTCACCACCCGCGTGGGTGACGTTGGCTTCGTGCTGGGCCTTGCCGTGATGTATGCGACAGCGGGCTCGTTCGACTTCGCGGTGGTGCTTCACGGCTTCACGTGGGTGCCCGCGACGGCCACTGCGGTCTCGTTGCTGTTCCTCTTCGGCGCGATTGGCAAGTCGGCGCAGGTGCCGCTGCACGTCTGGCTGCCCGACGCGATGGCCGGGCCCACGCCCGCCTCGGCGCTCATCCACGCCGCCACGATGGTCGCGGCCGGCGTGTTCCTGGTGGCGCGGGCGCTGCCGATCTTTCAAGCCAGCGGCGTGGCGCTCACCGTCACGATGATCGTGGGAGTCACCACCGCCATCGTGGGAGGGCTGCTTGCCGCGGTGCAGCACGACATCAAGAAGGTACTGGCGTACTCCACCATCAGCCAGCTGGGTTACATGTTCTTCGCGCTGGGAGCCGGCGGCATCGTGGCTGGCATCTTCCATCTGATGACCCACGCGTTCTTCAAGTCACTGCTGTTCCTCGGCGCCGGGGTGATCATCCACGCGGCGCACACGCAGGACATGCGGGAGATGGGCGGGCTGGCGAAGAAGATGCCGGTCACGACGGCGACCTTCACGATCGGTTCGCTCGCGCTTGCGGGCATCTTCCCGTTCTCGGGCTTCTGGAGCAAGGACGAGATTCTCACGGTGCTGTGGACCGAGGGCCACTACGTGGTCTTTGCGCTTGCGCTCGCTGCGGCGTTCGTGACCGCGTTTTACGTCGCACGGCTATGGTTCCGCGTGTTCACCGGTCCCGAGCAGACGCCGGAACTTGCAGAAGCGCACGCCGAGATGCTCGTCCCGATGGGCGTCCTTGCGGCGATCACCGCTGTGATCGGCTTCGGCTCGCCGTACTTCGCGCGGTTCCTCGGCCACACAGGCGCATGGCCCGAGGCAGGCATCGCGCTCACCTCGACGGCTGTGGCGGGGCTTGGCCTGGCGCTTGGCTGGTGCGCATACGGGCGCCGCACGAAGGTCATCAACACGCGGCCGCTCAAGGAGCGGGCCGGGTTCGTGTACGATGCGCTTGCGATGAAGCTCTACTTCGACCTCACGTACGACTACTTCATCGTCAAGCAGTACGCCAGGCTGGCGGATGCGCTCTGGGCATTCGACCACACGGTCATCGACGGCGCCGTCAACGGGGCCGGAGCGATCTGGAAGGCAGGCGCCGACGTGGGCGCGCTCTTCGACACCTACGTCATCGACGGCGCCGTCAACGGCACCGCCACGCTCGTGCGGGCTGCCGGCGCGAAGGTCCGCCGCATCCAGGTGGGCCGCATCCAGGCGTATCAAGGGCTCATGGTCGGCGCGCTCGTCCTGCTCATGCTGTGGTTCGTCGTGAAAGGGGCCTGACGCCCATGCTGCTCTCGGCCATCGTCTTCCTCCCACTCATCGGCGCCATCGTCGCGGCGCTCGTGCCGAAGGACCGCGCCGGCATCGCGCGCTGGCTTGCGACGGTCGTCACGGCCGTGGACGTGGTGCTCGTCATCTTCGTCGTGCTCCGGTTTGACGTGGGAGCGGGCATGCAGTTCGTGGAGCGCGCCGTGTGGGTGCCGCAGCTTGGCATCTCGTATCATCTCGGTGTCGACGGGATCTCGATCACGATGCTGCTGCTCTCGGCGCTGCTGTCGCTCATCGCCGTCGTGGCGTCGTGGAAGATGGATACCAAGCCGACGACGTACTTCGCGATGCTGCTGCTGCTTGAAGTGGGCATGAACGGCGTGTTCTTGGCGCTCGACTTCGTGCTCTTCTATGTCTTTTGGGAGCTCGTGCTGGTTCCGATGTACTTTCTCATCGGCACATGGGGCGGGCCGAGGAAAGAGTACGCGTCCATCAAGTTCTTTCTGTACACGCTCTTCGGCAGCGTGTTCATGCTCGTGGGCATCATCGCGCTGTACCTGCAGACCGGCACGTTCGATATGACAGCGATGATCGGCCTCGGCCTGCCCGCCACCTTCCAGTGGTGGGTGTTCGCGGCGTTCTTCCTCGGCTTCGCGGTGAAGGTGCCCATCGTCCCGCTGCACACGTGGCTGCCCGACGCGCACGTTGAGGCTCCGACCGCCGCATCCGTGCTGCTTGCGGGCATCCTTCTGAAGATGGGGACGTACGGCTTCATCCGCATCGCGCTGCCGATCCTGCCGCACGCGGCGAAGCAGTGGGCGCCGTTCATCACCGCGCTCGCGGCGATCTCGATCGTCTACGGCGCCGCGCTTGCGTTCGCTCAGACGGACCTGAAGAAGCTCGTGGCGTACTCCTCGGTGTCGCACATGGGCTTCGTGATGCTTGGCATCGCGTCCGGCACCGTCGAGGGGCTCAACGGCGCGCTCGCCGTGATGTTCTCGCACGGCGTTGTCACCGGCATGCTCTTCCTCATCGTGGGGATGGTGTACGACCGCACCCATACCCGTATGATCGAGGACGTCTCGGGACTCTCCAGCCAGGTGCCGGTCGCCGGTGGGTTGCTCGCCTTCGCATCGTTCGCGTCACTCGGCCTGCCGGGGCTTTCCGGCTTCGTCGGCGAGTTCCTCACGCTCCTTGGCGCGTGGAAGTCGACGGTTCCGGCCGGGTGGGTCGTGCTCGCGGCCGTCGGGGTGCTGCTCGCCGCGGCGTACACGTTGTGGATGGTGCAGCGGGTCGTCCTCGGCACGCCGTCACACGCGGTGGCCGATATCCCGGACCTGTCGGTCCGCGAGATCGCAATCCTCGTGCCGCTCGTTGCGCTCACGCTCACAGTCGGTCTGTACTGGAACTCGCTTTTGCGCTTCACCGATCCTGCGGTAGCCCGCATCGTCGCGCTGTTGGCGGGTGCGTAGCATGACCGGTGTGGGCTGGTTCATCCCCGAGTACCTGCTTTTGGCCGGAGCGCTCGTTGCACTCTTTGCCGAGCGGATCTTCCGGCGCGAAGGCGCCGGAGCGGCGGCGGGGGCCGCCTTCGCCGCGGCGGCGGCGATCGCCGCTGTGGCGATCGGGGTGCGGCCGGCCGCGTTCGTCGGCGGCGTGCTGGAGCTCGATCAGGTCGCCGTGACAGTGCGCGTGGTGCTCGCGGCGCTCGCGGCGGTGTACCTGTTGTGGCTCTCGGGCCGCGGAATGGGCCCCGAGCGTTCGCGCGAAGCCACCGCTCTCGTGCTGCTCGCGACCCTCGGCGGCATGCTGATGGTCGCTTCGCGCGACCTTATGGTGCTCTTCATCAGCATCGAGCTTGCGACCATGCCGGCCTACGTGCTCATGGGCTACCGTCGCGACGACGCGCGCACGCTCGAGGGCGCGCTCAAATACTTCCTGCTGTCGATGACGACGAGCCTCGTCATGCTCTACGGTTTCTCGTTCCTCTTCGGCATCTCGGGGTCCACGTCGTATGCCGGCATCGCGGCAGCTCCGAGCGCAGGGCTACTCGGCGGCTTCGCGGCGGTGTTCGTCTTCGTGGGGCTCTTCGCCAAGATATCGGCGGCACCGTTTCACTACTGGGCGCCGGACGCGTATGCTGGTGCTCCCGCGGCCTCGGTCGCCTTCGTCTCCACGGTGCCGAAGCTCGCCGGTGCGGCTGTGATGGCTCGCCTTGCCGCGCTGCTCACGCCCGGTGTGACCGCGCTTCCCACGGTTATCGCGATCGCTTCGCTGGCCTCGATGCTGCTCGGCAACCTTGCCGCGTACCCGCAAAGCGACGTGCGTCGGCTGATGGCGTACTCGGGCGTGGCGCACACCGGCTACATGCTGCTGGCGCTTTCGGCGGGCACGCCGGCGGGCAACGCCGCGGCTATCCTGTATACGATCGCCTACGCGGTGCCGTCGATGGCGATCATGCTCATCGCGGCCGAGGAGGGCACCTCCGTCGACGATTTCGCGGGGCTTGTGGCCCGGCGGCCTGCGGTCGCATGGGCGGCGGTCGTGTTCCTGCTCTCGCTCGTGGGCGTGCCGCCGATGGTCGGGATGTTCGGCAAGCTGGTGGTCTTCACCGCAACGCTTGGCGCCGGGCGTCTGGCGCTCGTGCTTGTGGCGGTCGTGATGAGCGTGGTCTCGGCGGGATACTACTTCCGGATTATCAGGGCGGCGTTTTTCGCCGAGGGACGCGCCGAGCGGATCGCCTTCTCCCTTCCGGCCGGCATCGCCGTTGGTATGCTCGCGCTGGTCACGCTTGCGCTCGGCGCGTTCACAGGGCCGCTGCTGAAGGTCCTGACCTCGGCGTTGTAGAGAAGAACGTGTGAAGAGCTTGCGCCATGGTTGTGCCCCATACGCTCGCATGTCACAGCCTCGGGTATAGTCGTTTCTTGTGAAGCTTTCCCGTCCGAACGAGGTGTCTTATGAGCGATGATCTCACGCCCAGCGAGCGTTTTCAGGAAACCGGATCAACGACCACCGCTTTCGCTGCGCCGCCTTCGCCGCCGGTCCCGCCCGCGCGTCGGCGCGGCGGCGGCCCCGGGCCGCTGCTTGCGGCCGTCTTCGGCGGGCTCATCGGCGCAGCGGCCGTCGCCCTCGTGTTCGTGTTCGTTCTCGGCTATCCGGCGTCAAGCACCGTGACGCCCTCTACATCGACCATGGCGAGCATCGTGCAAACGTCGACCGAGACGACGAGTGGGGCAGGAGACCAGGATGCGAACTTTGCCGAGCGGGTCGCCGCAAAGCTCACGCCCTCGGTGGTGAACGTCGCTATCGAGCAGACGGGTGTCGATCGATTCACTGGCAAGACCATCACGCAGGCGGTTGGCAATGGCAGCGGCGTGATCATCCGCCCTGACGGCTACATCCTCACGAACAACCACGTTGTGGAAGGCGCCGACGCGCTTGTGGTCACGGTCGGCGTCGAGGACCTTCCGGCGAAGGTGATCGGAACCGATCCCTCTACCGATCTTGCGGTCATCAAGGTCGAGCGGACAGGGCTCCCGGCGGTGCAGTTCGGTTCCTCGGCGAGTCTTAAGGTGGGCGAGCCGGTTGTTGCCATCGGCAGTCCCTTCGGCCTTGAGAAGACCGTCACTTCCGGCATCATCTCGGCTCTTGGGCGCTCGAGTGTCGCTCAGAGCGCGTCGGGCATCACCACCTACACGAGCCTCATTCAGACCGACGCCGCGATCAACCCCGGCAACTCCGGCGGTGCGCTTGCGGACGCTGAAGGCCGTCTCATCGGGATCAACACGCTCATCCAGTCGACGTCCGGCCAGTCGGCGGGTATCGGCTTCGCGATCCCTGCCGATTTCGCCAGAGGTATCGCCGAGGAACTCATCGCGACCGGCCGCGTCTCGCACCCGTACATGGGCGTCGGGACCGTGACGATCGATGCCGTCGCGGCGGCGCAGTTCAACCTGCCGGTGTCCAAAGGGGCACTCATCCAGAGCGTCTCGGCAGGCTCTCCCTCCGAGAAGGCGGGCTTGAAGCAAGGCGACATCATCGTGAAGATCGCCGGCAAGGACGTCGCGAGCGTGGAGGATGTCTTCACAGTGGTTCGCTCTCACAAGGTAGGGCAGACGGTCGCTGTTGAGATCGTGCGCGGGACGAAGCACCTGACCCTGCAGGTGACGCTGGGCTCTGATGTGGCGACGCGGTAGTGCGCATCAGTATCGTCGCCGTCGGCCGGCTGAAGGAACCGCACTGGCGAGACGCGGCTGCCGAGTATCTCAAACGTTTGCGGCCGTACGCGGCCGTTGATGTCGTCGAGGTGCCCGATCGCGATGTGACCGCTGACGAGCGCGGCGCGCTCAAGGCCGAGGCCGAGGGCGTGCTGCGTGCCATTCCCGACGGCGCGCACGTGGTCGTCATGGACATGAGCGGCCCGCAGCTCTCCTCGGAGGGGCTGGCGGCGTGGCTCGAGCGCGCCGGCATCGAGGGGCGGAGTTCGCTGGCCTTCGTGATCGGCGGTGCGGCGGGGCTGGATGCGGCGGTGTTCGAGCGCGCCGACGAGCGGTTGTCGCTTGGCCCGATGACGCTGCCCCACCAGCTGGCGAGGGTCGTGTTGCTGGAGCAGATCTATCGAGGCTTCCGCATCGTGCGCGGTGAGCCGTATCATCGGTAGGACCGCCGGAGCTCTAACGGGAGTTGAGTCGTGGGACCGCTTGTGCACTACGAACTCACGCTCCAGTGGGCGCAAGAGGCCGGTCTTGCGGACGTCGCCGAGCAGATCGCGCGTGCTGACGTGCTCGTAGACCGGGAGTTCCGCGCCACGACGTCGCTCAAGAACCTCACCATGCACTTCGCGCCATGGTCGTACTTCTGGGTGTGGCGGTATCGGCGTCAAGCTGTTCGCGAGGACTCCGCCGTGGCGCTCGGCAGGGCACTGCACTGCGCCCAGGACTCCGTGGCGCACGGGGTGCTTGGGCTTGCACATCTGCGCTTCGACGCCGGGTTGGGGCGTAACCCGGACGACTGGCGGGCGGCTCCCGAACGCATACGGGAGCGCATCTACGAGCGCAGCATGGACCTGCTTCACGCCTTTCGAAAGCGCGGCTAGAACCCTGGTCGCTGCCGCCAGGTAAGGGTATCCTGAACACTCACAACATCGCCCGAGGAGTGTTCGCCGTGCAGCATCTGATCGAGACCCTCATCCGCGACGCGCTCGCCTCCGCCGTGGTCTCCGGCGAGCTCACGCTTGCCGAGATGCCCGTGGTCACGGCCGAGCGTCCGCGCGAGGTCGCGCACGGCGACTGGGCCACCAACGTGGCGATGCGTGCGGCGAAGGCTGCCGGCATGCCGCCCCGCCAGATCGCAGCGATCATCGCGGGGCGCATCTCGGGACATCCCGACATCGCCGCCGTTGAGATCGCGGGCCCGGGCTTCATCAACATCCGGCTCTCCGATGCCGCGCTCCAGCGTGTGGTCGCCGAGGCACGCACGCAAGGTGCCGCGTTCGGCCGCACGGAGACGGGCGCGGGGCGTACGCTGCAGGTGGAGTTCGTCTCGGCAAATCCCGTGGGGCCGATGCACGTGGGACACGGCCGCTGGGCGGCGCTGGGCGATTCGCTTGCGCGCATCCTGGAGCACGTCGGTTTCCGGGTAGAGCGCGAGTTCTATATCAACGACCAGGGCGTTCAGATGGACATCTTCGCGGAGTCCGTCGCCGCCCGGTATCTCGAGCTGACTGGCCGAGAGGTGACGTTCCCCGCCGAGGGCTATCGCGGCGCCTACATCACCGACATCGCCCGCGAGATCCGTGCCGAGGAAGGCGAGCGTTGGGCCGACACCCCAGCCGAGGAGCGCGAGTCGTACTTCAAGGAAAGAGCATACGCGCAGGTCCTCGAGCACCTCAAGCACGTGCTTTCGGGCATGGGCGTTACCTTCGATGTGTGGTTTTCCGAGCGGACGCTGCACGCGCCCGGCCCTGACGGCGGCCCGAGCGAGATAGAGCGCGCGATCGCGCGACTGCGCGAGGCCGGCTACATCTTCGAGCACGAAGGTGCCACGTGGTTCCGCTCCACGGACTTCGGCGACGACAAAGACCGCGTGCTCACGAAGGCCGACGGCAGCTATACATACTTCGCTGCCGACGTCGCCTATCACTGGAACAAGCTCGAGGAACGCCGCTTCGATATCGTGATCGACATCTGGGGCGCCGACCATCACGGCTATGTGAAGCGCATGGAGGCCGCGTGCGCGGCGCTGGGCCACGAGGGCCAGCTGCACGTCATCATCGGACAGCTCGTGAACCTGTTCCGCAATGGCGAGGTCGTGCGCATGTCCAAGCGCACCGGCGAGATGGTGACCTTCGAGGACCTGCTCGACGAGGTGGGGCCCGACGCGGCCCGCTACTTCTTCTTGCGGCGCTCCACCGACCAGGCGCTCGACTTTGACATCGCGCTTGCCAAGGAGCAGAGCAGCGACAACCCCGTCTACTACGTGCAGTACGCGCACGCCCGCATCTGCTCGATCCTGCGTAAGGCGGCCGGGATGCCCGAGGCCGAGGACGTGCGCATGCTTGTGAGCGCGCTTGTGCCCGCCGATGCGGACCTTGCCTTGCTGGGCGCCGACGCCGAGCTCGCGCTCTTCCGCAGGCTCGGCGAGTTCGCCGAGGTCGTTGAGATCGCGGCCGCGCAGTACGCGCCGCACAAGCTCACGCGTTATGCCGAGGAGCTTGCAGCCGCGTTCCACCAGTTCTACACGGTGTGCCGGGTCGTCGATCCGGACGCGCCCGAACTCACCGCAGCGCGCCTCGCGGTCGTTGACGCCACGCGCATCGTGCTGGAACTCGTCCTGGGGCTCCTCGGCGTTCACGCACCGCAACGGATGTAGGGAGGTCAAAGGGCATGGGCAAGCCGACGACGCCGAAATCTCCAGCGGTACCGGACCTGAAGACCGGTGCCGACCTGGCATCTGTGCTCCCGATGACGGCCGAGGTACGTGACGGCCACCTCTTCATCGGCGGCGTCGATATGGTCACGCTCGCCCGTGAGCAGGGGACGGCGCTTTACGTGATGGACGAGGCGACCATCCGCCACCAGCTTCGCGACTACGTCTACTGGACGCGCTTCCACTGGCCCGACGTCGACGTCGTGTACGCCGGCAAGGCGTTCATGTCGCTCGCGATGTGCAAGATCGTGGCCGAGGAGGGCTGCTGTCTGGACGTCTCAAGCGGTGGCGAGCTGGCCTTCGCGATTCGCGCGGGATTCCCGATGGAGCGCATCTACGTGCATGGCAACAACAAGACCGACGTCGAGCTCGCCGAGTGTCTGGACGCGGGCGTCGGCCGCGTCGTGGTGGACAGCTTCGAGGAGATGGAGCGTCTCTCGGCGGCGGCGAAGGCACGCGGCATGCAGCAGCGCATCCTCATCAGGGTCACGCCTGGCATCGCCGCGGACACGCATAGCTACATACAGACCGGTGCCGAGGACTCGAAATTCGGGTTCGGCATGAACGAGGGGCTCGCGATGCGGGCCGTGCGGCGCGCGCTCGAACTGCCGGGCCTCGACCTCGCGGGCCTGCACATGCACATCGGCAGCCAGATCTTCGCGCTCAAGAGCTTCAGCAAGGCCATCGAGGTCATCGTGCACTTCATGGACGAGATCCGCGAGGCCACCGGGTACGTCGTGCGCGAGCTCGACACCGGCGGCGGTCTCGGCATCGCGTACGGCCTGCCGGACGAGCCCTCCACGGTGAAGGACTACGGGAAGGTCATCGTCGACGGCATCAAGGAACACGTGGAAGAGCACAGCCTCCCGGTCCCAAAGATGGCCGTGGAGCCGGGTCGCAGCATCGTCGCCAACGCCGGCGTGACGCTCTACACGGTCGGCACCATCAAGGAGATCCCGAACATCCGCACCTACGTGGCGGTCGATGGCGGCATGAGCGACAACATCCGGACCTCGCTCTACGACGCCCATTACGAGGCGCTCATCGCGAACAAAGCCGATCAGCCGAGGACGATGGTGGCCACCATCGCCGGCAAGCACTGCGAGAGCGGCGACATCGTCGTGACCGACGCGCCGCTGCAGGAGCCCGAGGTGGGCGACATCGTGTGCGTGTGCTCCACGGGAGCGTACTGCCAGTCGATGAGCAGCAACTACAACAAGCAGGTGCGCCCGGCCGTCGTGATGGTGCGCGACGGCCAGACTCGCGTGATCGTCCGCCGGGAGACGTACGACGATCTCATGAAGTGCGAGATGGGATAGGGGCGCGCTATACTCGGGCAGGCGGTGGAAGGGGATGCACACATGGATTCGCGCCTCAATAACGACGACATCCCAGGGCTACAGGACACGCTCGATGTGCTTGTCGCTGCATTCAACCCGATTCGGATAGTCCTATTCGGCTCGCAGGCACGGGGCGACGCAGTCGCCTCGAGTGACATCGATGTGTTGGTTGTCCTGGATAACATGACACACAAGCGGAACGCGCTCGGGGCGATGCTTGAAGCCGTGTCTGTTGTCGATGCGAATGTCGATCCGATTCCCACGGACCTAGACGAGATCGAGCGCCGCGGCGATATGCCTGGGGATATCCTGAGGTCGGCCCTTCGGGACGGCAGGGTCGTGTATGAACGCGCCGCGTGACACACGCGACGAGGCCGCTCGCTGGCTGGCCTATGCCGAGGAGGACTTGGCCACTGCGCGCATGATCATGGATGCCGACGGCCCGCTCCGGCAGGCGTGCACGCTGGCGCAACAGGCTGCCGAGAAGGCACTCAAAGCGGCACTCGTGATTGACAATCAAGATCCGCCACGCTCGCACAACCTCGGCAGGATCTTGCGTCTACTCTCGGACGACTGGTCAGTCAAGCGGCTCGGGCTTCATTTAGGCGTGCTTTCTGAGTGGGCGGTTGCCTCGAGATACCCGGGTGATTGGGAAGAACCAACGCGCCAGGAAGCCGACGAGGCCCTTGAGGCTGCGGGTCGCGTGCTGCAGTCGATTCTTGACGAGTTCCAGGATCGGTAACGATCCATCTTCAGTGCCGAGTGTGGCGGGGAGCTAAGACGAACC
>JAJFTE010000107.1 GCA_021373175.1 Actinomycetes bacterium | reverse complement strand
CACCGGCATCAGATCTCAGGACCGCACAGCAGCGCCTGGCGGACCTTCGGAAGGAGTGAGCACGGTGGACAAGAAGCATATCGGAAACGACTTCGACGACTTCCTCCGTGACGAGGGCATCCTCGACGAGGCCGAGGCCGTCGCGACCAAGCGGGTGATCGCGTATCAGCTCGCCCAGGAGATGGAGCGCGCCAACATCTCGCAGTCTGAGCTCGCGCGTCGCATGAAGACGAGCCGTTCTTCGGTCGAGCGCCTGCTCGATCCTGCGAACCCGTCGGTCACGCTCGTCACGCTTGAGCGCGCAGCAAGCGCCATCGGCAAGCGGCTCAAGGTCCAGCTGACGACGTAGCGGAGGGCGTTCTAGCCAGCGCATCCAGCCGACGGCTCAAGCGGTATTCTGTGAAGTGAGGCGCACGGCCGCGGCTGATGCGCAACTACGTTAGGCAGACACGACGAGGCGATCAGGTGAGCGACGCGCGCTCCAATCCTCCCGCACCGACGGGGTACGGCCCGTTGCTGACCATCGCGCTGGGTCTCTTCCTCGTGGTCACCGGCCCTCTGCTTGCGTTGCTCACTCTGCTGATCAGCCCCGTGGGTGAGCAGACTGCGGCCTCACCGGGCTTCGACTTGCTTTCGACCGTGCACGGCGCGGGTCTCCTTGCCGGTCTTGCTGGCGGTGTCCTACTGCTCGTCGGCCTTGGATGGGGGCTCACTGCGGCGATACGCAGGAGCCGCGCAACGCGGTCGGCTGCATAACAAGCGCTTCCAGCCGACGGAGCGATGCGCCGTATCATGCAAAGAGCGCATGATGGAAACCGCATGCCCGCGGATGATGCGCAGATACGTTGGCCCGAATCTCAGCAGC
The DNA here is from genome assembly GCA_021373175.1 of Actinomycetes bacterium. Classification (GTDB taxonomy): domain Bacteria; phylum Actinomycetota; class Coriobacteriia; order Anaerosomatales; family Anaerosomataceae; genus UBA2286. The sequence goes on along the minus strand of JAJFTE010000107.1, from coordinate 2,580 downwards.
TGTTTGCGAAAACGTATCATGTGGGATACACTGAGCAGATGTTCGAGATTCGGGAGACAGACACCTACCAGCGGTGGTTCGAATCGCTGCGCGACCTGGACGCTCAGCTGCGCATCGCCGCTCGTATCAGGCGGGTCTCCCTCGGCAATCTCGGTGACGTCAAGGCCGTCGGCGATGGCGTGCTTGAGCTTCGAGTCATGTATGGTCCGGGCTATCGCGTCTATCTTACACGGCACGGCGAGAGGCTGGTCGTCCTGCTGGCTGGCGGCGACAAGTCGACCCAGCGGCAGGACATCGAGCGCGCGAAGGAGCTCGCGCGCGGACTGTAAGGAGGATCGCATTGGCCAAGACGAAGACACATCCCTGGGATGTCACTCGCTACCTCGACTCTGACGAGGCCATGGCGGCGTACCTGGATGCGGCGCTCGAAGAAGACGACCCCACCCTGCTCGCTGCCGCGCTCGGGGACATCGCTCGCGCGAAGGGCATGACACAGATCGCGCGCGAGACCGGCCTCGGGCGGGAGAGCCTCTACAAGGCGCTCTCCTTAGAAGGCAACCCGGAGTTCGGCACCGTGCAGAAGGTAGTTCGTTCGCTCGGCCTTAAGCTGCACGTTTCGGCGTAAGGGTAGCCATGGCATGGGGTCGCATCAAGTCAGAGCACGCCGGCGCAAAACGCGGCAATGGTTACTGGGGTCGCAAGGCCCTCGCGAAGCAGGCCAGCCGTCGCGCACGCCGTCGCGATGACCGGGTCGCTTCAGACTGCCGCGAAGAATCCCCACGATCGGGCTAACAAGCGCTTCCACACAGAAAGCGCGCCCGTGTGCGCTAGACAGTGAAGATGGTCTACAGCACCTGTCTCTGTGAGGATGGGTGCCGGGCCTGCGTCGATCGGGTTGACCCAGCGGTAGACTGACAGCGTGTCCGTGCCCGAGATCTATCGCCCGATCGACGGGGCTCGCATCCATTCGCACAGAGACCGGACGGCCGTCCGTGACCTCGTAGGAGCCTGTGCGAAGGCGCCCGTCACTGTCCTGTCCGCCCGCCCGGCTGGCGCGTGCCTTCACCGGAAGGCAGGTCGAGCATGGCAGGAAGCGGCAGAGTTGTCATCGGCGGCGTCGATACCCACGGAAGCACGCACCATGCAGCGGCGATCGACGTCGCAGGCAGGGCTCTTGCGACGGCACAGTTCGAAGCGAACAGCCGTGGTTACCGCGAACTGCACACGTGGCTACGGGGCCACGGTGAGGTATCGTCGGTCGGAGTGGAGGGTGCCGGCAGCTACGGTGCGGGACTTGCCCGCTACCTGTCCGCACAAGGCTCGATGTCGTTGAGGTGGACCGTCCTGGCGCGTACGGCGGCGGGATCCCCGAAGGACCGCACCCGGCGTGGTCGAATCCATCCGGGCTCTTCGTGTCGCGCGTACGGGGGCCGTCAAGGCACGGACCGCCGCGGCGAGCAGCCTGAAGGCGACGGTCACAACGGCACCTGCTCCGCTGAGGGAGAGACTCGAAACCCTTTCGAGCCCCCAGCGGATCGAAGTGTGTGCGACGATGCGCGCCGACCCGATCCGACTCGACAATCCTTTGCAAGGTACGAAGGCCGCGCTCCGCAGCCTTTCACCGAGGATCGCCGCCCTCGACGCCGAGGTCGCCGAGCTCGATGCGGCGTTATCGCGCCTGGTCCCCAAGGCGGCTCCCCGTACGATGGCCCAATGCGGAATCGGCGTCGACCACGCAGGACAGCTGCTCGTCACGGCGGGCCAGAACATCGAGCGTCTGCACTCGGAGGCCGCCTTCGCACGGCTGTGCGGCGCAGCGCCGGTCCCCGCTTCGAGCGGACGCACGGACAGGCATCGGCTGAGTCGCGGCTAGGATCGGCAGGCGAACCGTGCGCTGTACATGGCTGTGATCGTGCGCCTGGCCCATGATGAGCGAACCCGGGCCTACGCTCAGCGACGAACGGCCGAGGGTCTCTCGAAGTCAGAGATCATCCGATGCCTCAAGCGCTACCTGGCACGCGCGGTCTACGCCGACCTGGTGGCGGACTTGCGCGCACGGAGGGGGATTGACACGATATAGGAGCATCTCGGGTCCGGACCGGGCGTAGGCGTTGCAGGTTACGCCCAAACACGTTGATATGAGATTGCCGGTCAACCCGCGATCGCTCACGGTCCTCTCTGGTTCTTCGTCGGTGCGAGCAGGCGGGCACATGGATTCGGCGCTCGACCATGCTGATATCCGGGGATATCAACCCCACCTCTCGGTCGGACCGGAGATGAGCCTCGAACTAGGCGCGCGCTTCCAGACGTCGCATAACGTCATCGAGGATCTCTCCGGAGTCTTACGCCCGCCCGCATGCATCACGTCTCGCTCACCGCGCAGGACCGAGGTTGCCCGTCATGAGGCCCCACACGAAACCGGAGAGCTCCCGCGCGGTCGCCACGACCGCGGTGTGCGCTCCCTTGCGGGCCGCGATCGTGCGGTAGGTGCGGTTGAGCCTGACCTGTGCCGCCCACGAGTAGGCGGCGACCTCAGGAGGCATCCCTTCGAGCCGCTCGCGCAACTTGCCGCGGACCGCC
>JAJFTE010000094.1 GCA_021373175.1 Actinomycetes bacterium | reverse complement strand
CTTTGGTTCGCGCTTCGGCCGCGATGCGGGCCGCCTCTTCGGCTGCCTTTCGCTCGGCTTCACGCGCGCCGCGCTCCGCCTCGCGCTTGGCGGCCTCTTCAGCTTCGGCGGCGAGGCGCTGCTCCTCGGCCTTCGCGCGCTCCGCTTCGACGATCGCCAGGTGCTCAGCGATCACCGGTGCAAGCTGCTTTCGTATTCTGTCCACGTATGCCTCGACGAGGGTTGATGCGTGGTTCTTCGCTGGGATCTTGAGCTCGGCCAAATGGTCGAGGAGTTCCTGGGAACTCATCCCGAACTCCTTGGCCAGCTCATGTACTCTCATCGCGGGCATGGGCGTCACCGTCCTGGTCGCAAGCAGCGCTACTGCCTGAGCGTCTGCTCGAATTCTTCTCTCAATCGCTCCACATCGTCTTCTTGCAGATTCGCGTGGAGCGCCGCCGCGAACCGCTTCTTGCGCACAGCCGCCTCAAAACACCGGCTTGTCGCGCATACGTACCCGCCACGCCCGTTCTTCTTGCCGGTGGGATCGACATGCACCTCTCCATCCGGCGTCCTAACGAACCGTACCAGTTCGCGCTTGTCCGCTTCGCGGCCACAGCCGAGACACGAACGTAACGGCGGCTTCCTCACCTTCATGCCGACGCGCCGGCCTCCTTGTCGTGGATCCTGCAATAGCGGCTCCCGGGAAGGCTCTTGTTCCGGCAGCGGATGCCATCGCTGGTTTCCGAGATGCAGCGCCCGTCGCCTTCGTCGATCGTCTGCTCGCCTGAAGCGATGGCCTGCGCCAGGCCGCTTTCCGTGGCCTGCGAAACGCTCTTGATGTCAATCCGCCATGCCGTGAGCTTCGCTGCGAGCCGAGCGTTCTGGCCTTCTTTGCCGATCGCGAGCGAGAGTTGGTCGTCAGGCACGATAACGGTGGCTGTGTGCTCGGCGTCATGGGTGATGACGGTGGTCACTTTCGCCGGCGAGAGTGCGTTGCCAACGAACGTCGACGGTGTGTCTGACCACGGCACGACGTCGATGCGCTCGCCGCGAAGCTCGGCGACGACCATCCGCACGCGGCTGCCTTTCGGCCCGACACACGCGCCGACAGGATCCAGTCCGGACTCCCGTGACGAGACCGCTACTTTGCTGCGCAGCCCTGGTTCGCGCGCCACGCTCTTGATCTCCACGATGCCGTCGTAAATCTCGGGCACCTCAAGCTCGAAGAGCCGCCTGATAAGGTTCGGGTGCGTGCGCGAGACCACGATCGAGGGCTCGTTCGTCGAGGACTTGCGGACGTCGATGATGAGCGCCTTGATGCGCTGGTTGTGATCATATCGTTCGTTGGGCGGCTGCTCGGTGGGCGGCAGGAGCGCTTCGACGCCTTCGCGGATCTTGATGAGCGTGTAGCGCGAATCCGACTGCTGTACCGTTCCGGTCACGATATCGTCGATGCGGTCCGCGTACTCGTCGAAGATTTGCTCGCGCTCGGCTTCGCGGATTGACGAGGTGATGACCTGCTTTGCGGCCTGGGCAGCGAATCGAGAGATGTCCGAAGGAGTGATGTCATTCTCCTCGAAGATCGGCTCCTCTTCCGTGCCACCGACCGGCACGAGTTCAAAGACGCGAATGCGGCCGTTCTCGCGGTCGATGGTCACTCGCGCGTCGTTCTCCAGGTCGAGCGTCTTCTTGTAGGTGGTCGCGAGTGTGGACTCGAGCCTGTCGAGCATCTCCAACTCGTCGATATTCTTCTCACGCGCGAGCTGACGAAGCGCGTCCATCAGTTCCGAGCTCATCGCGTCTTCCCTTCTTCGATGGTATCAAAGTCAATCTTGAGATGTGCCTTACGTATCGCGTCCACGGGAATGCGAAACGTCGCATCCTCGATGTCGATAACAGCGGTGTCGCCTTCGAGTCCGCCGATCACGCCGGTGAACGTCGAGCGGCCTTCGATCGGATGTGTCGTCTTCACCACGGCGGTCCTGCCCGAGAAACGCACCCAGTCTGACGCCTTGCGAAGCGGCCGTTCGATCCCCGGGGAGGAAACCTCCAGCGTGTACCCGGAGGTGACCACGTCCGCGTCATCCAGGGCGTCCGAGATCCAGGCGTTGGCCCGGGCGATGGTCTCGATGTCGATGCCACCCTCGCGATCCAGGTACACGCGAACGACGCGCGAACCCGGCTGGCCGACGATCTCGACGGCGACGAGCTCCAGACCGTGGTCGGTCGCAAGCGGTTCTAGTATCGCCGTGAGACGGGCAGCGGTATCTGATGTCATGCAGCCGACCTCCTTCCAGACGAAAAGAAGCGGGGGTAAGCCCACTTCTCGCGAGGACACTTCTGTTCGTACAACGAGATTCTACCACACGGTGCGGGCGCGGGAAAAGAGCCCGAGCGCCCTACTCGGCCAGCGCGGCCTCGACCTTCGGGACTAGTGAGAATCCGGGATCGGCAGCGCAGATCCGCTCCCGGTCGCGCGTGGCCATTGCGCGCACACGCAGGCCGAGAAGGAGCGGCTGGCCGAGCGTGCGTCTGCGAAGCGGATCGCCATCGGTATCCCCTCTCGGAACGCTACGCGGGCTTGCCACGACGGCTTTCTACATGCCGAAGGCCACCCACGCCGATACTGCCGCGACGATGCCCCAGACCAGGATGCGGACGTTCGGGCGACGTTCGCGGTTGCGCGCCCTGACGCTTACGCTCGCGAGCCAGAAGATCGCGAGCATGCCGGAAGCAAGCAACGACGCGAGAGCCACGTCCATCGCCGGGTTCGCCGCGCGCGTGAGAATGATGATGAAGCTATAGCCGAGGACCGACCAGAGGTCGTCAACGGACAGGAACCGCCTGATCCAGCTCTGCATGACCTATCTCCTATGTCACCTTCAGGGTATCTGCGGAGGGGCGTCCACGTTGCGCCGGACGCTTGGCGTTCATCAGCGATTGTAGCGCGTGGCCGCTCGGCTGCGTTACTCAACGCGGCGCGGACCGGCAATCGCCTGCAGGGCGACGAATCGAGCCCCTTCACCCGACTGCTCAGGTGAAGGGGCTCTACGATGGCACAGCGATCTGCGTCGGGGATTACTGCGCGGTGTAACCGCCGTCGATAACCAACTCGGAGCCGGTGACGAACGATGCCTCATCTGAGGCAAGGAACAACACGCCTGCCGATACTTCTTCCGGCTGTGCCGGCCGCTCGAGTATGGTGGTCCCCAACATTGCCTTCGTGGCAGAAGAATCCGCCAAGATATCCTTAGTCATCGTGGTGGCGATGACACCAGGATGCACGGAGTTGACACGGATTCCAAACGGGGCGAAGTCGACTGCCGCAGCTTTCGTCAGCAGCCGAACGGCTCCCTTGGTAGCCTCATACGCGGCCGCGCTCGGCGCACCGATGAGTCCATAGATGGACGATATATTGACGATCGAGCCCTTGTGGGAGTCCTTCATCGCGGGCACCACGGTCTTGCATCCGAAGAACACGCCCTTTGCGTTTATGCTGAAGATGCGATCCCAATCCTCTTCGGTGGTGTCCTGCAGCGGCTTCATGATGAGGATACCCGCGTTGTTGACCAGGATGTCGATCCTGCCGAAGTGCTCAACGGCGGCAGCCACGACGCGCTTCCAGTCGGCCTCGCTTGCTACGTTATGGAGGATGAATATCGCTTCGCCGCCAGCGGCGTTGATCTCGTCGACCGTAGCCTGCCCAGCTGCCTCATTGACATCCGTGACGACGACCTTGGCACCTTCACGTGCGAGCAGCAGTGAGTGGCTTCTGCCCATGCCGAGCGCGCCGCCGGTAACCATTGCGATCTTTCCACTAACTCGTCCCATCAGCGTATCCTTTCGTTGTTGGCGGACCCATCCTAAGGCCCGCCCTTTGCTCAAGCAGGGGTATTGTAACAGATGTTGCAAAGTACGCTACCCCCGATTTTCGCGAAGTCGTTCTTGCTGCCGCGGAATTCCCGGAGGCGCTCAAGGACGCGATGCGAACGGTGAGCGGGCGGTCCATGAGATGTCCTTCCCGTCGTCGGAGTCCCGTCAGGCATGCGGGATTGAGACCCCGCCGCGGAAAAGCCTGGGATCCGAGACCCGCGGACGCACGAGGGCATGTAGCGCAGAAGTCATGATCCCGCGCCGCAAGGTCCGGGCGAGCCTGAATCACGCATGCCGCAAACGAGTGTCCTCGCTCGCCTGGAGTCCCTACCCTCTCGCGGCCCGCACCATCACGGCGACCATCGCTGCAGCCTCTTCGATCGAGACCTCGACGCGTTCTCCTGTCGCTCTGGTCTTCACCTCGACGACACCGGCGGCCACGCCCTTCTTGCCCACGACCACCTGGTACGGCCAGCCGATAAGGTCAGCGTCGGCGAACTTCACGCCGGCGCGCTCGTCGCGATCATCGAGAACGACCTCCACGCCGGCTGACGCCAGTTCGCGCCAGATCTGCTCTGCTACCGGGTAGACGACGTCCTCGCCGACGCTCAGCGGCACGACGGCGACCTCCAGCGGCGCGACCGCCACCGGCCACCTGATGCCGTTCTCGTCGTTGTACTGCTCGATGACCGCCGCGAGCGAGCGGGTGATGCCCACGCCGTAGCAGCCCATGATGAGCGGTTGCTCCGAGCCGTCCTCTGCGGTGAAGGTGGCGCCCATCGGCTCGGAGTAGCGCGTGCCCAGCTGGAAGACCTGACTCACCTCGATGCCGCGCGTCCCTTTGAGCGTGCCGCCGCAGACCGGGCAGGCGTCGCCGGGCTGCGCCAGGACGAGGTCCGCCCACAGCTCGACTTCAAAGTCGCGGCCGGGTATGGCGCCGAGGAGGTGGTAGTCGTTCTGATTGGCGCCGACGCCCCAGGCTACTTCGTCCTCAAGGCTCTTGTCGGCCACAACGAGCGTGTCGGCGGGTGGGTCGACCGGGCCGAGCGACCCCTTCGGGATGCCGAAGGCAGCGAAGTCGTCTTCGTCTAGCAGCGTCACGCCCGGGACGGCCCACTCGGCCTTGATGGCGTTGAGCTCCCTGTCACCCGGGATGCAGAAGTAGACAAGGCGGCCCTCGGCGGTCTTGCCCGCCATCGTCTTGACGGTGTCGTGCCCCGAGGTGCCGAGGAAATCCGCGAGTTCCGCGATGGTGCGGATCCCGGGCGTGTGCACCTTCACAAGCGGCTGGGGCTTGGTGACGCCGGGCGAGCGCGGCACGACCGTCTCGGCAGCCTCGACGTTCGCGGCCCATCCGCAGTCGCAGTAGACGAGGGCGGCCTCGCCGCTTTCCGCAAGCGCCATGAACTCGGTCGTGACCTCGCCGCCGATCTGGCCGGAGTCGGCCTGCACGGGGCGATAGTCCAGGCCAAGACGCTCGCAGATGCGGCTGTAGGCGCCTGCCTGCGCGTCGTAGTGCTCCTGGAGCGACGCCTGTGTGGCGTGGAAGGAGTACGCGTCTTTCATGATGAACTCGCGACCGCGCAGCAGGCCGAAGCGCGGCCGGGCCTCGTCGCGGAACTTCATGTTGATCTGGTAGAGCGACAGCGGCAGGTCCCGGTAGCTGCGGACCTCGTCGCGGATAAGGGCGGTCACGATCTCCTCGTGCGTGGGGCCGAGGCAGAAATAGCGGCCGTTGCGGTCCTGAAGGCGGGCCAGCTCCGGGCCGTAGAGGTCCCAACGGCCAGACTCGTGCCACAGTTCGGCCGGCTGGACGATGGGCAGCATGAGCTCCTGCGAGCCGATCGCATCCATCTCCTCGCGCACGATCTGCTCGATCTTGCGGATCGAGCGCCAGGCAAGCGGCAGGAATGTGTAGATGCCGGCCGCGACCTTACGGACCATGCCAGCGCGCAGCAACAACCGGTGCGACGTCACCTCCGCTTCGGAGGGGTCCTCCTTGAGCGTTGGGGCGTACAGGCTGGACATCGTAAGTGCGACTGCCATGGGTTCTCCCTTGCCGGTGATAGCGACCGGGCGCCGGGTCGTACCGGCGCCCGGTGCGCTCTGGTACACGCAATGTTAGCCGATGCCGTCGTCTTCGGGGTGGAAGGTGTCGACGAGCTCCTGGCTGTTCTGGATGATGCTCACGAACAGCCTGGCGACAACGTCCTGCAAGATGATCGTATGCCGGTTCCCCTGCACCTGAAACGCGTCTTTCAGGGAGGGTTTCACCGACGGGTCGCCCGTGACCTCGATGATGACGTCGATCAGCGACGCTTTGGCGGCCAGCACGTCGGGATGCTCAGTGAAGAAGATGCCATTCTCGCATGCAAGCTTCGCGCCGGGACTGGACGGGTCGCGGTCCGCCACGCCCACCACTTCAACGTAGGGCCGCTTCAGGAAGTCTTGGAGCAGCGGGAAGCCGGTACGTCCGCCGCCGACGATGGCGACGCGAACCGTGTCTGCCATGATGAACCCCCTCCCGGACCGCCCGTCGTTCCGCTTGCAGGATAGCAGTCCCCCGTAACACGTGCTACGCACTGGCGGGTTTAGCCGGCAGGATCGGCCATCTCGCGACCGAGCGCTTCGACCTCGGCCATCAAAGCGTCGACGATCTCGGCTTCCGGCACTTTGCGGACAATCTCTCCGTGCCGAAAGATCAGGCCGACGCCTTTGCCCGAGGCGACACCCACGTCAGCGTCACGCGCCTCGCCCGGTCCGTTCACGGCGCACCCCATGACGGCGACCTTCACGGGTGTGCGGATGCCGCGAAGCCGCCGTTCCACTTCCTGGGCGATCGGCACCATGTCGACCTCGCACCGGCCGCAGGTTGGGCAGCTGATGAGTTCCGGTCCCCGTCGCCGGATGTCGAGCGCCCCAAGGATCTCCCATCCCACGAGCACTTCTTCGACCGGGTCGGCGGTGAGCGATACCCGCAGCGTGTCGCCGATCCCCTCGGCAAGCAGGATGCCAAGGCCGACCGACGACTTCACGGTGCCTGAACGGCTCGTTCCCGCCTCGGTCACGCCGATGTGGAGCGGGTACGGCAGCGCGGGAGCGAGCCTCCGGTATGCGTCGAGGGTGGAGTTCACCGAGGACGCTTTGGCCGAGACGACCAGGTCTGCGAAGCCGCGGCCGCTGATGTGCTCGCAGAACGATAACGCGCTTGCGAAGAGCTTCTCGGCAAGCGGCCAGTCGCGGTCCTGGTACTCGGCGGCGAGCGAGCCGGCGTTCACGCCGAGGCGCACCGAGATGCCGGCGGCACCGGCCGCGTCGATGACGGCGTCGACGCGCGCCAGCGAGCCGATGTTGCCTGGGTTGATGCGCACCTTCGCGGCCCCCAGGCGCATCGCCTCGATGGCGAGCCGGTGGTCGAAGTGGATGTCGGCGACGACCGGCAGCGGGCTTGCGGCGCAGATCTCGCCGAAGCCCGCCAACGCGCTCGCATGCGGGACGGCGACGCGGACGATCTCGCAGCCGGCGTCGGAGAGCCGCGCGATCTGCGCGAGCGTCGCCGCGGGATCGCTCGTGTCGGTGTTGGTCATGGACTGCACGGCGATCGGCGCGGTGCCGCCGATAGCGACGTCGCCGACGGCAACGCGCCGCGCCTGGCGACGTTCGATCATAGCCTCCCCCGATCTTCTTGGCGCTAGCGGACCATCCGCATCACGTCGGTGTACATCAAGTAGCCGATGAGCGAGAACAGCAGCATGGCGCCCGCGGCGCTCACCGCAAGCGACAGGCGCCTGCCCAGCGGCCGTCCCGCGATCCGCTCGATGACCTCGATAGCGACCTTTCCGCCGTCAAGGGGCGGGATTGGAAGGATGTTCATGGCGCCGAGCGAGAGCGAGAGCAGCGCGATCAGCCACGCGTAGTCGAGCGGGCCCGCCTTGGCGGCATCCGCCGCCATGACGCTAATGCCCACGACGCTTCGGGACCCCTCGACCGACTGCGCGAAGGTCGACGGCCGAAAGAAGTTCACGATGGCGGCGAACACCATGCCGGTGTACGTGAATGCCTGCCCCGCGGCCTGCGCCACCGTGTAGCGCACCTTCTCGGCACCAGGCCCTACGCCGAGAAAGCCATGCCCGCCTTTGTCTTGCAGCGTTGCGGTGACTGCCATCGGCGTTTTGTCGCGCACGATACCGAGCGTGACCTTATCGCCTGCGTGCGTCGTGCCCATCATCGTGAGGAACGTGTCCCACGATTCGATCTTGGTGCCGTTGAGCGAGACCAGCTTGTCACCGGGGCGCAGCCCGGCCGCTGCGGCGGGTGACGACGGCTGCACGGTGGCAAGCTCCTGCGAGGCGCGGTACGCGCCGAACGCGGAGAGCACGATCGTGAACGTGAGGATGGCGGTGATCAGGTTGACCGCCACGCCGGCGACAAGCACCGTGATGCGCTTCCAGGTCTTAAGGCCGCGAAACGTGATGGCACGCGCCGCATCGAGCATCGTCACCGCATCAGCCGAGCGGTCCACCGACGGCGCCGCCTCGTAAGCGTGCTCGTTCACCGGGACGATGGCGGCCCAGTCCTCCAGCGTTGTCAGCAGGCCCGTCGCGCGGTCGTGCGGGACGTCGAGCGCTTGAGCGAGGCCGGTCGCGTCCAGAGGCCCGGCCGTCGCGACAGCGTGGAGCGCACCGCCGAGGAGTTCGTCCTCAGCACCAGGCTCCATGCCGGCGATGCGGACGTATCCGCCAAGCGGGATCGCCGTGATACCCCATGACATGTTCTTCGTCTTGATGCGCAACGCCGGGCCCGGAAGCCCGATCATGAACTCGTGTACCTTCACGCCAAACGCGCGAGCGGCAAGAAGGTGGCCGCCCTCGTGGAGGACGACAAGGATGGAGAAGGTGACAACGCCCCAGAACACGACGTTGAGTGTGCCGAGAACCGCGCTCATAGGACCCGCCTTTCTCGCCTCTTTGGTGTCACGCGTCCAAGGAGCAAACGCTGCGCCACCCCAGTGCTACAGCGCGCTCGTCGCGATACGCCGAGCCCACCCGTCGATCTTCTCCACTTGCTCCACGCTTTCAAGCGGCTGACGGTCGTGTGCGCTCATGACCGCCTCTACGACGCGCGGAATGTCCAGGAACCCGGCATTGCCGCAAAGGAACGCAGCGACTGCCACCTCATTGGCCGCGTTCATCGCGGCCGGCATCGTTCCACCCATTCTGCCGGCCTCAAGCGCAAGCGACAGTGCCGGGAATGCCTCGTAGTCCGGTTCCTCGAAGTCCAGCCTGGACAGCGTGGCAAAATCGACAGGTGGGACCGGAGCGTCCCAACGTTCCGGGTGACTGAGGGCGTACTGGATGGGCACGCGCATATCGGTGGCGCCAAGGTGCGCTTTGACCGACCCGTCCGTGAATTCCACCATCGAGTGCACGCACGACTGAGGCTGCACGACGATCCGAATCGCGTCGTAGCCGACGCCGAACAGGTGATGCGCCTCGATCGTCTCGAGTCCTTTGTTCATGAGCGACGCGGAGTCGATCGTGATCTTGGGACCCATCGTCCAGCGCGGGTGCGCCAGCGCCTCCGCAGGCGTGACGCGCCCGAGCGATGCCCGGTCGCGCCCGCGGAACGGCCCGCCCGATGCCGTGAGCCAGATACGTGCGACGTCGCGGGCGCGCTCGCCGATCAGACACTGGAAGATCGCCGAGTGCTCGCTGTCCACCGGGACGATCGCGTCAGGATACGTCGCAAGCGACATCACCAACTCGCCACCCACAACGAGCGACTCCTTGTTCGCAAGCGCGAGGCGCTTGCTCGCCCCAAGCGTCGCGATCGACGCGCGAAGCCCTGCTGCCCCGACGAGCGCGTTGAGCACGAGGTCGACCTCAGGCAGCGTCGCCAGATCGACGACCGCCTCGGCACCGCCGCGCAC
>JAJFTE010000067.1 GCA_021373175.1 Actinomycetes bacterium | reverse complement strand
CGCCGGCGCCCGCTGACAGCAAGAAATCACCGGGGCTGGCGACGCCGCGATGCCACGCAGGTCCGGGCAACGCGATGATGTCCGCCAGTCCTTTGAAGCGCGTCTCATCCGTGAGCGCTTCGTGAACCAGGTCGAACCGCGGCACGACCTTCGAATCGAGGCGCGCGACGGCATCCAGTGATACCGGCATGGCTCCGTTCGCTGCGATCACAACGATATTGAGGGCGATGCCAAGAGCTGCAATCGACAGCCCCAGCCAGCGCCGGTTCCATAATCCCAGCACGACAAGCGCACACATGACCGCGATCCAGAACACCAGTGACAGCCGTGTGGGCAAGCCCAGCGCATCGCAAAGCCGGGGTATCGCGAGCTGGAATACCAGCAACGGCAACAGCAGGTGCTCGCCTTTAAGCTTCACTCGGCCAAATCGGCTTAAGGAACCGCCTGATAGCGCGCCTATCACGAGACCCAACACGATTCCATCAAGAAGAAGCACGCCTGCTCCTCGCCGGTCGATTCGGTACTACGCTCCAGCGGACGCCGAAGGAGGCTCCTCCATCGCGAGAATCTGGTCGTACAGGCGCTGCGTCTCTGTAGAAGGATCGAGGCCCAGATCCTCGCCAAGCTTGCTCTTGCACGCCATATAGGTCTCGATGGCACCGCTGCGCTGTCCGCTTCCAATAAGATAGCGCAACGCCGCCTGATAAAGATCCTCACGCCACGGATCCTGGCTTAACCCGGCACGGGCCAGGTGGAGTGCCTTTTCCGTATCACCCGCCGAGAAGCACAGCTGAGATGCGCGCAACATCGCGTCACCGTAGTCGTGGCGGCAACGGTCTCGGATAGGACTGAGCCAGTCATCGTACAGTTCGCCGGGTAACAGCTCGCCGCGGTACTGCTGGGCAATGCGCTCTGCAGCGGCCAGTGCAAGATCGATATCACCCGCGCGGTCGGCTTTGCGCATCGTAGCAAGCGAGTCCTTGAACTCGGCATAGTCGGACGAGACCACGGCCGGCACGATCCGGCAGACGCCGCCGATGTGCTCCACGTAGGGACACGGCCCGTTATCCTTCGCGCCCGCGCACAGTGCCCGCTTCATGATGCTCCACGTCACGTAGAAGTTGCTCTTCGCCCGATCCTCGTCCATCTCGGGCCAGAAGTGCTCAAAGAGTTGCTCCCGCGGCGTGTCCTGACCGCGGCGAAGGACGAGCAGCGCGAAGAGCAGTCGCGCCTTGCGCTTGCGCCAATCCTTATCTGTGATCGTGCCGCCTGGCGTAACAACCTCCATGCCGCCAAATAGACGCACCTGCGCCTTGGGCCCACTCGCACGTTCGCGCAGGTACACAGTCGCCGCCCGCTTGCCGAGCAGACGCACGGCGAGCCGTTCCATGTCCGCCGAGGAGAGCTCACCACCGCACGCATCCAGCGCTGACCGCGCGTAGTCCGGAAGGATTATTCGAAGCATATGCGACGGCAGCGCGTCAGGTCCGACGGCCTTCGAGAACACGCCGAGAAGGCCCGGAAACGCACGGATGTACATCGCGATCTGCCAGTTGGCGCTCTCAGTGAGAATGTACTCGGCGTGCTGGGAGATCCGCATGACCGCAGCAGCGAAATCTCCCTGCTGGCGTTCGATCTCAGCAAGGACCATGTCGGCGCGGAGAAGATGATGGGCAGAACTGACAGCCTCTAAGCAATCTTCGATGCTCTGAAGCGCCAATCTAGAACGGGTGTACTCACCCATCGAGAGCAAGGTCGCCGCGCATTCGATGCACGCCAGCTGACCTATGGGAGTCTGAGCGTCTTCAGGCATGCGCCCGATCACGCCTTCGGCGTCTGCAAGCGCGCCATCAAGATCGCCGTGCGCCCTGCGCCACACCGAACGCAGGACGGCGTTACCAGATGCCGAGTACTCGTAGCCCAAGGCTAGTGCTCGCTCGATTCCCTCAAACGCAAGTTCCTCGGCTGCCTCCCATTGGCCCGCAGCAGCGTGCGCCATCGCGAGCGAACCTTCGTATTTGTGGGCCAGAGCAACCAGGCCAGACGCACGACAAGCGTCCACCGTGCAGCTCAGAATCTCGATTGCCGCTGAGATGCGCCCCATTTCGACTCGGAGTGTGCCAAGGTTGCCCTGAGCTTGGAGTCTTGAGGCGAATGGCAATCCGGATGTGACTGAAAGTTTCGCAAGGAACGAGCAGGCTTTGTTCATGTCACCTATGACGTACGCCTGCATGAAGGCCAGCCAGTTCAGGCACTGTGCTCGCACGGCTGCAGAAAGCGATTGTTCATTCAGCATAGCCTCAACTTGAGACAGGTGCTGCTCCGCGAGATCGCGCCGCCCAACGCCGACTTGAGCATGTGCGCACGTACCATGAAAGAGCGCTACTACGTCATTGGCGGCTGTGTCTTCGTACCTGGCCACCGGGCGCAAGATCTCGAGCGCCTCGCTGTTCATGCCCTTGTCGATATACATCTTGCCTAGCAATAAGAGCGATTCCAGATACTCCGCTATTGCGTTGTAGTGCAGGCTCAATTCGGCAGCGACAAGAGCTTCTTCGATTGCTTCGTCCAGTCGATCTGAATGTCTGAGCATGTTGGCTACAACTACTAACAGACGCGGCCGCTGAAGCCTCAGCTCAATCGGAACCGCATCTACCAATGAGCGCAGCACGTCGAGATTGCCCTCTAACACCATTCGTGATCCGCAGCGTTCGATGAATTCCCCGATCTTATCTTCATCCGCTCCGGAAAGAAGAACCATGGCTATCCTCGCGAACTCACCTCGAATCTCAAGTTCGGCTAATGCGCCAGTCCACGCGCGTCGCCCAGACTCCCCGAGTTCGTTCATGAGCGTTCCATCTGTGACCGCCACGAGCGCAAGATCATGGACGACGCACATGCACGGTCCATGATCACCGAGACCCACGCGCACAAGTGGTACGGCGTCAGCGAGGGCACGCAATGCTCGGCTGCTCGTATGTGTCCCTGATAGCCGCGATATGCATCCAGGCGTGCTCGCTCCAAGTAGGGTTGCGACTATGAGCATAACCTTCTGGTCGTCGGATAGCCCATCTCTCACCAGATGCTGTAAGCAGACCACGACGCCCAGGGGAACATTGTCAGACGCCACGAGATTGTCAATCACTTGAATGAAGCTTGGATGGCTGGCTAGAACGCAGAATAGTGCGGCGTGGCCATTACAGAACCTTAGAAGCTCCACAAGATCGCTCGGCACACTCTTGAGGGGCAGAAGCTCTCGAAACCCAGCTACTTCTGACTCCTGCAGCCGCAATACTGACGAGTCCAACACGAATGGCGCATCAAGCACACTGGCGAAACCAGCAGTTGCTACTTCTCGCGCCGTAACCACGAGGCAGCTATCAGGTCCGGCCGCGGTCAGAAGCACACTGGAAATCCGCCCGAGAGCGGAGATGTCCGAACAAGAATTGGCACCATCAATCACCAGACAAGTTGCACTGCCTCCGAACTCGGCGGTGAATGCCCCTATCAAGGTCTGCGAATCTTGCCTCTGCTTCACTGGCCCGCAGGCCACCCCGACCGGCGAGAAGTGAGGGCTATCTTGATCCGCTGCCAATTGTTCTGCCAGCAGGGCCGCAGCGTCAGCATCGAGGTCTAGATGCGAAGCATCAACCCAGATTCTGCGCGAAAATCGAGGCTGGCCAGCAATCTGCGCGGCTAGAATGGACTTTCCATAGCCCGACGGCGCAACCAGCACTGCGAAGCTGGGGTGCGCATGCCTAAACGTATCAAGCAGCGACCTTCTGACTACAACTTCACCAAAATCGGGAACGCTTAGCGCAAGTCTTCGCATGTTGACCCCCAATGAACACGGAAGACTCCTGAGAGTACTCACATACTACCTCTTGCGGCGGCGAAGGCGAACTTGAAAGTTGCGAAAGGCAGTGCCATGACCTTCGGTCAGGAACGGACCGGTGTATCGAGTCTTCTCAAGGTACGCAGTCTCAAGGTACGCGGGCGACTTCCTGATTATTGCGATCGAGGGCTTGGAGCGGCCACCATTGTTCGAGGCGTGTGAACTTCCGGCGCGTGTAACCAACCCGGTACATCGCGACTGACGCGAGCGTCGAGGCAAGCACTGTTTGGTCAAAGACCGAGCGAGACGTCGGGTGCTGTTGAAGCACCACTCCTACGACCAGCCGCCTAGGACCTGCTTACGCACGATCTACGACGCTGAGCATAGCGTCGAGTACGCGGGGATCAAGGCGCCCACTGACCTCGGATGCGAAAGCAAGCGCGTGGCTATTCGGAGTAGGGCTATCCCCATTCCGAACGGCCAGGTAATCCCATTCAACCGCCGCTCCCAGCGCCTGAGCTGCAAGCGCCTCCCAATCCTCCGACTGGCAAGATGGGTCATATCGATCTTCGCACCTTCGAATGATGCTTGCTGTCTCCTTAAGGGACTCAATATCCTCAAGAATCCGTGAGCTTTGGTGCGCGACACTTGAGACGATTATGGAAGACGAAGCAATCTCCGAGGGCTCGACGTCCCCAAGCCGCCCGACATCGTAAAGAAGCGCTGCGTAGTTGAGTGCCTCGAGCTGGCGCTCTTTGAGGCCGAGCTTTCGACCGACGGCCACGCTCAAGTCCGCAACCCTCTCTGCGCGACCTGAATCGCTTACTCCGCCGATTTCCGCACCACGAGCTAAGGCCAAAATCGTCTGATAATAGGCACGCCGAATATCGAGATATGAGGCAAAACTCTGCCGCATGGCGAGAATCAGAGCACCCAGAATGAACACCGCCCACACCCCAGTGGACGGCAACAAGACTCCAACGACAACCGCAATAGACGCCTGTCCCATGTACGCTCCGCCAGCGGAATGGAGCACGCCCAGCCCGGACTTCCAGATTCCAGAACCCCGGCGCAACTGCGCCAGCAACCCTTCCCACATGAGATCCAACGTGACGAACGTGACGGCGGCGCACAGCCCCGACAGACTTGCCGAGGTAACGGGGTCAACGTCGGCGAGAGCGGAACCAACAGCAATTCGAACCGAACCAGAAACCACAACGAGCAACGTCCGCCTAATCGCATCCTGCAGCGCGAATCGCGCCGTCTTGTTCATAGGCGGGGCAGTTAGCCAAAACACAACGCCACCAACAGCGGCGACAGCCAGAGCGCCGAGCATACCGGTTGTGAGTAACGCAATGACTACAAGCGCGTCGTCACCACTAAGACGGTCACCCCGGGGAAGCGTCAGCGGGGCAAGGTTCGCAACGACGTCAAATCCAACAAGCAGTGCCAGTATCGCCAGCTCGATGCCAGTCACGCTCCCTAAAAGAAGATGAGGGGCAAACTCCAACCAGCCAATTCCATCGCTCAGAATCGACGCAAGCATGGCTAGCGGACCTCCGCTGCAAGGACCGCGTCATTCTTCAACGCGCTCTCGAGAGCTGCAACTACCTTGGAGTCGAATTGCGTGCCAGCTCCACTACGCAATTCGGCGATTGCGCTTGCCTGTTCGAGAGCGGGCCGATATGGCCGCTCCGAAGTCATTGCATCGTAGGCATCGGCTACTGCAAGAACCCGTGCCTCCACACATACGTCTTCCGCTGATAAGCCTCGCGGATACCCCGTGCCATCCAACTTCTCATGATGCGCGTAGATGATCGGCACCACATCACTCAAAAATGTGACATTGTCAAGGAGCTGTTTGCCCTTTGTAGGATGACTGCGGACCTCATCAACTTCTTCAGGCGAGAGAGGACCTGCCTTGGACAAGATGGATTTCCGAACTCCCAGCTTTCCAATGTCGTGGAGCAAAGCTGCGATTTCAATCCTATTGGCAACGACGCCGGATGATCCAATCTCCTCAGCGATTGCCCGTGAATAGACCGCCACGCGCTCTGAATGACCCCGCGTGTAAACGTCTTTCGCCTCGACAGCATTCACCAGAGAGCGAACCGTTTCGGAATACGCTTCCTTTAGTTTGGAGTAGACCTGGAAGGTCTGCCGCGTCGCTATGAACGGAACAAGCAGGAGGAGTAAACCAACCGTCTTGGCAGTTGCCACGACCTGGGCCATTACAAACCCAAAGAGTGCCAAGATCAGGAAGCTCCTGAGAAATGACGCGATGCTCTTCCTCCAGACCTCTACGATCGAAAGCCCCATCGCCAATGAAACACCTATCGCGACCAACATCGCGTTGCAGAGAAACTGAGCTGAGGCCGACGCAACCAGCGGCAGCATCGCGGCAGGAAACCCGAGTGCGGCCGAACCCGCAGCAGTCAAGTTAACGCCTCCCAGAGCGCGGTAGACCCAGCCGCCTGCCAAGCCCGACAATGCTAGTTGAGAGACATTGAAGACGAGACGCACAAAGTCCTTCGTCGGCTTCGAACGGCTCGGGACCGCACCCGCTGTGGCGCCGACCAACGCCGCAGCCAGTGGGCCATACAGCAGGCTTGCAGAGTTGATTACGGCAAAACTCAGCGAAACAGAACCTAAGACAGGCACGTCGAAAGCAAGCCACTCGGCCACAGCGGCCAATGCGACTAGGACAATTACGCCAGCAAGTTGTCGCGGGTGCGTTACAAGAAACGTGAGCGCCCCTGCGCCAAGGGCCAACGCTGCGAGTAGAGCGGTGTAGCGCTTGTAAGTCAACTTAGCTCCCGGAAAACACGTAAGACCAATTCGGGCCAACGCCGCACCGTACCTTGGAAACTCTACATCTTGAAGCTGGCCCCGCCGCCTAGAACGAGCGCGGCGAGAGAGCTGAGCAGGA
The DNA here is from genome assembly GCA_021373175.1 of Actinomycetes bacterium. Taxonomy (GTDB): domain Bacteria; phylum Actinomycetota; class Coriobacteriia; order Anaerosomatales; family Anaerosomataceae; genus UBA2286. The sequence continues at coordinate 38,301 of JAJFTE010000067.1, read as the reverse complement.
AAATAATTCTCTTCATGTTGAGAAGACCCCCTTTACGGTGAATTCTGGGTCTTCTCCCATCCCGCTATTAATGGAAGAACGCTGTCCGCTCCGCTCAGTGTGCCGACAGTGTTCGAACCGATCTTCACGGCGTTGGCCCAAACTTGGATTCTATGGAGTTGTCAAGAAACCCATTCGTCGATTGATCGCGTCAAGCGTCGCCCTGACGATCGAGTCCTTCTCGTTCTGCCGAACCAGCGCTGAACCCGAAAATGCCTGCTCCCCCAAAGAAGTGACCAGGATGATGCATGCAACGGCGACCGATTCCCTGCCGAGGCGAACGACGTCCACATCCTCCAGGGCGAAGCTCATGCTGCCATGGAGGTACTGCTCGACCGCGTTCAGCGTCGCCTGGGCGACCAGCCGCTGCCGACCGGTCTGGCTCGCAGGCCCGGTGGCGGTGCCGACGTACACGTCGCCTTCAAGCTCGAGGGTCACGGTGCTGTTCGCAACCACGCCGCTCACCTCGGCGTTGATGGCGTGGATCCGCGCGCGCGGGTGCTCCTTCGGTTCTTGCTTGGGCAGCACATCGGGGCCAAGTTGCGCGATGGAGACGATCTTGTGATCGATCGCGATACCGAAGGCAGCCATGATCGTCGACTCGATGTCGCGGACCAGCTGCTTGGGGGTCTTCGTCGGAAGGGCGAGCACGTGTATCTCCTCAATGATTCCTTCCGAGGATGCGACCACGCGCGCAGCCTTGATCTCGGCAACCTGAGATAGCGCTTCCTCTATCTCGGCGATGACCGCCGGCGAAACCGTATTCTCCACTCGGGACCCCCTGCATAGCCTGTAGTCCGACTAAACGTCGATGATGAAGCGTTTACGGCCCGAACATGGATACCACGCCCAACCATAGTCTGCCGTTTTCCTGCGTGTCAACCGCCAGAGCCGCGCTGGTTGCCGTAAGGAGCAAGCGAAGAGGGAGGTAGACGCGCCTCCCTCTCATCGCCGATGCGATCTTGTGCGCGGCTATCTCGGCTCGATCAGCCCGTAGTCGCCGTCATTGCGCCGGTAGAGCACGTTGATGTCCTGGGTCTCGGCCGAGGAGAAGACGAAGAAGTCATGGCCGAGCAACTCAAGCTGCAAGATCGCTTCCTCGGCGGACATGGGCTTGACCTCGACCACCTTCGTCTTGACGATAGCGCGCTCAACATCAGCCGGCAGCTCCTCGGCAAGCGGGAGCGATGAGGTGGGCGAACCAGTCTTGTGGCGGTCGATGATCTTGGTCTTGAACTTGCGCACCTGCCGCTCAAGCTTGTCGGAGACAAGGTCGATGGCGGCATACATGTCGGTAGCGGCTTCCCTGGCGCGAATGACAGGGCCCTTCGTGTAGACCGTGACTTCCGCGACCTGGCTGTTCTCGATCGAGGGATTCCGCTCCGTGAATAGCTCAATCTCCGCACTCATGATCATGCTGTCGAGAATCTTGGCGATGCGACCGATCTTCTCCTCGGCGTACTCCTTGATGGCCGGGGTCACTTCGGTGTGCCGTCCCTTGACGATCATCTGCATCGTGGGCCTCCTTTTCGATCCGGTCGCAAATGAACATACCCGCGACGCACCGCCACAAGCGGGTCGCCGCGGGTGAGTGTCTGAATCGCTCTAGCTGATGTGTCCGAGGAAGTCCTTCGTGCGGTCGTTCTGCGGATGATCGAAGACTGCCTCGGGAGTGCCTTCCTCCACGATGACGCCTCCGTCCATGAACACCGCCCTGCTCGCAACCTCGCGAGCGAATCCCATCTCGTGAGTCACCACGAGCATCGTCATACCCGCGAGTGCGAGCTCCTTCATGACCTCCAAGACGTCGCGAACGAGTTCGGGGTCGAGAGCGGACGTCACTTCATCGAACAGCATCACGATCGGGTCCATGGCAAGCGCGCGCGCAATGGCCACACGCTGCTGTTGTCCGCCGGACAGCTGCGAAGGGTAGTGGTCGGCGCGATCGGAGAGCCCGACCTTTGCGAGCTGCTCATCGGCGATTCGTTCAGCTTCAGCCTGAGTCCGCCCGAGAACCTTGCGCTGTGCGAGCATCACGTTGCCCCTGGCAGTCAAGTGCGGGAATAGATTGAAGCTCTGGAATACCATTCCGATGTGCTCGCGCACCTTGTTCACGTTCGCGCCCGGAGCATTTATCTGCACATCCTGAAGCCACACCTCGCCGCTTGACGGCTCTTCGAGGTGATTCACGCACCGCAGCGTAGTCGACTTGCCGGAACCGCTCGGCCCCAGAATGACAACTACCTCACCGCGCTGCACTTCAAGATTGACGCCCTTCAGCACCTCCAGGCTGCCGAACGACTTATGAAGATTGACGATTCGAACGACCGGCTGCGTCACGGCGCTCACCTCGATTCATGCTTGGCGGCGGTTGCATCAAAGTCCGGTCCCGAGAGCGGCCCCACGCCGCCGCGCGCCCGGCGCTTGCCTGTTGGAGCTGTGACACCATGCTCGGACTGAGCAAGCTTGTACTCCAGCCGTCCGACGAGGTTGATCAGCGGGATAGTGATAATCAAGTAGTACAGCGCGGCGACCACGTAGGCGGTCAAGTTACCTGAACGTGCTACGAAATTCTGGGAGCGCAACATAAGTTCGAAAATACCGACAGCTGCGAACAGCGCAGTGTCCTTGAACAGCAAGATGAACTCGGACGTCATCGTCGGAAGTACACGACGCACGGTCTGAGGAATGATCACGTAGCGCATCGCCTGCCAGTACGTCATGCCCAGAGATGAAGCGGCCTCAAACTGCCCCTTCGAAATGGACTGAATACCAGCGCGAAATATCTCGGCCAGATAAGCCGACGAGTTGAAGGCAAGCACAACGACCGCGGAGAGATAGTCCGGGAATCGCAGGCCGGTGGTGCGAAGGCCGATGAACACGACGAAGATCTGCAGGAACAGCGGCGTGCCTCGGATGACGTTGATGTAGATGGATGCCAGCCAGCGTACTGGAGGCACTTTGGACATCTTCATGAATGCCGTGCCGAGGCCGCCCATAATCGAAATCGGGAACGCGCTCAGCACCAGCGAGAGAGACATCAGCCAACCGGCGAACAAGAGTGGCACGGCGCGTACAAACTGCTGCGGCTTCAGAAACAGGTCGAGCACCTTGACGCTATTCCACATCTTCACCCACGCCTGGCTGTCGAGCCAGCGAGAGATGACCTCTTCGCGCGGCGGCGTGTTGTACTTGAACGTGAGACCACTCACAGACCGAACTTCAGGCGAGGAGGTGCCTGACGCCTCTACCGTGTATTGCACCGGCAGCTCATACGTCCCGCCCGCGATTGGGGTCATGACGTCGCGAACCTGAATGAGGTAGTTGCTCTTGGGCGGAACCGGTGCATCGAACATGACGCTCACTACGCCTGTTTGCGGGTCAATGCTCTGCTCGAATGAGGTCGAGAGTCGCTTGAGCCCCTCCAGCAGGGTGACGTCGACCTTGGCATCCGCTGGATCGAATCCCTCCGGGAATAGAAAGTCGATTCGCGTCACTGGTTCGTCTTGACCACTGGTCGCGGCGAACGTGAACCTAGTCAACTGACCGCCAGTGTCTCGGTCGACGGTGACTTTGGCGCCCGTCATGGCGATGGCTTGCGTTGCGAAGGCGCAAGTGAGGACGATACCCGCAATGGCTAGCGAGAAGAGTCTGAGCGTGCGCCTTCGGTTCGGATGACCCATGCCTGCCCCTTATTCCGACCGGACTGAATCGCGGGGGACCCCTGATGCATCAGGAGCCCCCCGCAGAATACACGTTATCTATGCCTGCCGTCAGCTACTCCGGCAGAATGCCAAACCACTTCTGGTAGATATCGTTGTACGTGCCGTCGCTCTTGATCTCGGCGAGCGCCTTGTTGATGGCGGCGGTCAAGTCCGGGTTGTCCTTGCTCACGCCGAAACCATACTGCTCGCCCGTCGGAATCTGAGCCACGATTGCGAGACCCCGATCGTCATCCTTCAGCAGCTCAGTCGACACTGGCAGGTCGTTTACAACAGCATCGACGTTGCCAGCTTGAAGCGCGGCGAACGCGTCAGTCGCGTTCTTGAACGGTACGAGCGTCGCACCGGTCACGTTCTCCTTGGCCCAAGCTTCACCGGTAGTACCGGACTGAACGCCGACCTTCTTCCCCGAGAGCTGCTCGGGACCGGTGTACGTCGTGCCCTTCTTCATGACCAGCGACTGGTTGGAATCGTAGTACGGATCCGAGAAGTCGATCTCAAGCTGACGATCAGGCTTGATCGTCATGCCGGAGGCAATAACATCGAACTTGCCGCCGGCTTTGAGGGTCGGAATGAGCGTATCGAAGATCTCGGTTTTAAAGGTGACCTCGAGGCCGAGCTTCTCGCCGATAGCCTTCATCAGGTCAACGTCAAACCCCTCGGCAACATTCCCGTTCATGGACTCGAACGGCGGGAAGGCCGTGTCCGACCCAACCAGGAGTTTGCCCGGCTCAATCGTCTTAAGCGTGACTGTCTTGGTCGTGTTGCCGGTGGTGTCGCTCGTGCCTGTGTCGGTCTTGCTGGCGCAACCAGTGAGTGCGACAGCGAGCACGAGTGCGACGGCCAGAACAAGTGCCACCCACTTCTTGCCCTTTGACATGAATCCTCCTTCGATGAACGCGACGGACACAGTGCGTGCCCTCCTCTGCATCACAATGCATAACTATAGCGCACGTCGCATAGAATGCCAGAGGTCCCTCGATGTATGCAGCGCCGGTTGGCCGATATGCAGGAGGGCCGACACGGAATGTCGGCTCTCCACACAAGTTGACGTCCGTTCACTCTCGGCTATGGAGTGGTCGTTGGCTCCGCAGACGTCGAAGTGTCGAGAGAGGGCAAAGCGCCGACCCATTTGGTACGAATCGCATCAAGCACGCCCTCGGAAGACAGCGCATCAAGCGCCGTCCGAACTGCGGTTTCAAGCTCCGCACTGTCGGGAGCCACCACGACGCCAAGCGCAGTCGCTTCGCCATGCTGTCCGACAAATCGGACGTCCGGATAATCGCGCGATATGTACGCCCCCACGATCGCATCACCGACGACCACGTCCACATCCCCGGCCTTGAGCGCATCGAACGCCTCCCGCAGCGAGTCGTAGCCGGTCGCAAAACCCTGGCCGTAGTCCGACTCAAGCTTCCAGAAAGCCGCCGACTCCTTCTGGCATCCAACCTTCATCCCGCCGAGAGAAGCCGGTGTTACGTCGGGAAGGGCCGCCCCGCTCGCTACAACGGAGAAGTAGCCGACACCATCCGATATGTACGAGCCCGCGGGCGTGACCCCGGCGAGAACGGCGTCGGTGATCGACATGCCTCCGAGCGCGACGTCGACTTGCTTTCTATCGAGCGCTGCCCCTGCGTCGGCCGGCTTCACGTCGACGATCTCGACCGTAAGTCCGAGGCGCTCGGCGAGGGCGGCAGCAACGTCGATGTCGATGCCGACCTTTTGGCCCTTGTCCTCGCCAGCGAACGGAGGATACGAAAGATCGACCCCGGCCCGGAGCACGCCCGCCTTGGCGATGACAGGCGGCGCAATCGTCGGCTTGAGAGCCGTCTGCTTCTTGGCGCCACCACAACCGGCGATCGAAACCACCAGCATCGCCGAGAGGATCAGCGCAACCACGCGCACGGAACGGGTCATCGGTCCCTCCTGTACTCACGAGCAGTCGGCGCTTCCATCCGGCTGACCTGGTCTTTGGCCCCACACTCGCGTACCGGGGCTTCCGCTTGATGCTATCTCACTACCGGCCCTCTCGCCCGCCAACCCGGATGGTTGGACCGGACGGTACGACTTACCCCTAAGATGCGCCATGCTCGCGCGACGGCGAACCGCCGGCTTACGTGGGTCCTTTCGGCCGCATCTGCCTTGGACTGAGACGCTTGCGCGTCCGCAACCACAGACCCGGATGGAAGCATAGAGAGTGTACCAGGAAACGGCGAGCGCTTCTGTGCTCACGCGCGGGCGACAGCGGCGACTCTCACCTCGATAGCGCCGGCGGCCAGCAGCGCACGCGCAGCGCCATCGAAGGTCGCTCCCGTCGTCAGGACGTCGTCGACGACGAGCACGTGGCCCGGCACCTGCGCATCGCGACGCACCGTGAACGCCTCGGCCATGTTGGCGAACCGTGCGTCACGGCCCAGCCGCCGCTGATCAGGCCGCCGTGCGGCATCGAGAAGCCCCGCCGACGGCACCTTCAGGCCAGCCGCAACCGCATGCGCCAGCGCCTCCGTGTGGTCGAACCCGCGCCGCACGCGCGCCGCACGCGTTGGCGGGATCGCGCACACCGCATCCGGCCAGCCGCGCCAGCGTTCGCATGCGTCAAGCAGAAGCGAGCCGAGCAGTGAGGCGTACCGACGCTCGGCGGCGTCCTTGTACAGCGTGATAGCCCGGGAAAGCGGCGGCTCCAGGCGCCCGGCGCAGGCCGCTGCGCTGAATGCGAAGTCGCGCCCGCCACACTCGGTGCACGTGCTTGCTTCGACGGCCGCGCCGCAACGAGGACACGCGTCACCCTGAGTGATGAGACGCGCGCCCGCTCGGCACCTCGCACAGAGCGCGCTCCCAGGCAGCCCGCACCCCGCGCAGCACACCGGCGACACGATCTCGGCGAATGCGTGCAATACGCCCAACATCGCCCCTTCCGGGGCGCTTACACGAGCAGCTGCATGAGCGGGATCGTGAGCACTGCCCCTAGTACCGTCACAAGGATCGCCGAGGCGATCAGGTCCACATCGAGCTGATACTTCATGCCGATCGTAACGGTGAGCATCATCGAGGGCACACCCGCCTCCAGGACGAGGATGCGCAGCGACGCCGGGTCATGCACCAGAAGCGTTCCGATCCCGAGCGCGACAAGCGGCATCACCAGCAGCTTCACGCTGGCGATCACGCCGAGCTTGCCGAGATGAGCCCGCACCGCTCTGGGCTTCAGCGACAGTCCAACGCTTACCATGATCATCGGTACCACCAGTTTACCGAGCGCACCCAACCAGCCGCTTACCAGCGCCGGAACCGCGACCGAACGAAGCGCAAGAGCAAGCACGAGAGCGATAAAGGGCGGGAACGTGACGAGCTCGCGAAGCGGGTTCACCTTCACGTCGCGCTCACCGTAGTGACCGGCGATGAGCGCGCCGATCGTTATGATCGCGGCGGTGTTCCCGAAGATGTCGTAGAAGATGGCGCGCACGAGACCCGCATCCCCAAGCAGCGCCGAGGCCACCGGGTATCCGATGTACGCGGTGTTCCCAAACGCCGCCACAAGGATGAAGGCGCCCGCCGTCGGCCCTTCAAGCCGAAAAGCGCGCGTGAGCACCCATGCGATCGCAACACCCGCAAGCGCGATCACCCACGCCAGCACCGGCACGATTGCCAGCTGGGCGGTTGCGCGGGCAGGCTGCACAGTACTGAACACGAGCGCGGGCAGCGCCGCATAGATCAGCAGGGTGTTGAGCGGCTTGGAGTCCTCGGCCGAAAGGAGGCCGGTCACCCGCAGCACGATACCCAGCCCCACGTACCCCAGCACGCCGAGTATGACCGGCGCGAGTGTCGCCACCGACACCGCCCTCGCCTACCCCAGCTCGTGGATGGCGCCAGAACCCTGGCAGTTGAGCGCAAGCGACTCGCCGAACGGAGCCCGCACGACGCCGCACTCGGTGATGATCGCCGAGACGTACGCCGCCGGCGTCACATCGAATGCCGGGTTGTAGACCTCCACGCCCGGAGGCGCGATCCGGAACCAGCCGTCGAAGCGATACGCCCCGCCCTTGCGGTCGATGACCATCTGATGGCCCTTGGCGATCGGAACCTCGTACGGCCCGCCATCGGTGAGCAGGTCGAATGCACGCGTGGAAGACGGCGAATCCGGTGAGATGACTCCCGAGACAGTCACGCCCGTGACCTCGCGCTCGTCGCGCTGCTCGATAACGATGTCGTCCCCGCTCGCGAGCGTGAGATCGACCGTCGAGGTCGGAGCCGCCACGTAGAACGGGATCCCGTGTTCCTCGCAGAGCACAGCGAGGCCGTACGTCCCGATCTTGTTAGCGACGTCGCCATTGCCCGCGATCCGGTCCGCGCCTACGATGACCGCGTCCACCAGTCCGGCACGCATGATGCTCGCCGCAGTGCTGTCGGTGATCAGCTTGAACGGCACGCCCGCGAGCTTGAGTTCCCAGGCCGTGAGACGGGCGCCCTGCAGCAGCGGGCGCGTCTCGTCCACCCACACGCCTTCGATCTTGCCCTGCTCGTGTGCCGAGAAGATCACGCCGAGCGCAGTCCCGAAGTATGCCGTCGCAAGCGAGCCGGCGTTGCAGTGCGTGAGCACGCGCGACCCGCCTTCGAGCAGCGCCGCGCCGTTCGCGCCGATGGCGCGATTGCGCTCCTCGTCCTCGGCGCGGATAGCGAGCGCCTCGGCCACGATGAGCTCGCGCAACTCGGGCACACTGACGCCGGCGTTGTCGCGGGCGAAGCGCTTCATGCGCGTGGCACCCCACGCCAGGTTCACGGCTGTGGGGCGCGTCCCGGCGATCTCATCGGCCACGCGGTCAAGCTCGCCGAGGAACGCGTCTACGTCGTCGATCTCCTCGCCCGCGGTCGTCGCCCACAGCGCGACGCCAAGCGCGGCGGCCACACCAAGCGCGGGGGCGCCGCGAACGGCCATGCCTCGGATCGCGTGACAGACGCCTTCGTAGGTGTTGCACACAAGCAGGTCACCCACGAGCGGCAACCGCGACTGGTCGACGAGAACGACCTTGCCGTCCTCCCACCAGATCGTGCGGGGGATATCGTCGATCGCCATGCATCACTCCCGATACGAACACGGGCCGGCGGTCGCCCGTCGGCCCGTAGCGGCCAGATCGCGTTCAGACAGTGCCTTCCTGCCACGAGTTCAGGTATGTCTCCTGCTGCTCGGTCAGCTGGTCGATCTTCACACCCATGGACGCCAACTTGAGCTCAGCGATCTCCTCGTCGATCTCCACCGGCACCTCGTAGACGCCAGCTTCCATATCCGAGCAGTTCTGTGCGACGAACTCGGCGCACAGTGCCTGGTTCGCGAAGCTCATGTCCATGACCGAGGCCGGGTGTCCTTCGGCCGCCGAGAGGTTCACGAGACGACCATCGGCAAGCAGGTAGATCTTACGACCGTCCTTGAGCACGAACTCCTCGACGAGCGGACGGACCTCGCGGGTCGAGACGGCGACCTCACGCAGACGCGGGATGTTGATCTCCACGTTGAAGTGGCCCGAGTTGCAGATGATGGCGCCATCCTTCATCGCGTCGAATGCGGGCGAGTCGATGACGCTGATGTCGCCAGTGACCGTCACCCAGATGTCGGCGAGCGCCGCGGCCTCAGCCGACGGCATCACGCGGTAGCCGTCCATGACGGCCTCGAGCGCCTTGAGCGGGTCGACTTCGCACACGATGATGTTGCCGCCGAGACCATCCGCGCGGCTCGCGATACCGCGGCCGCACCAGCCGTAGCCGGACACGACGATCGTGCGGCCGGCTATGAGGCGGTTGGTGGCGCGAATGATGCCGTCGAGCGTGGACTGACCGGTGCCGTAGCGGTTGTCGAAGAGGTGCTTCGTGTTCGCCTCGTTCACGGCGATGATCGGGTACTTGAGCGCACCGTCGTCGGCCATGGCCGCGAGGCGGATGACGCCCGTCGTGGTCTCCTCGGTACCGCCGAGGATACCCTCGAGCGCCTCGGGGAACTCGGCGTGGACGCGACCTACGACGTCCGCACCGTCATCCATCGTGATCTGCGGCTTACCGGCGATCACGGTGTCGATATGCTTGTAGTAGGTGGCGGTGTCCTCGCCCTTGATGGCGAAGGTGGCGATGCCATACTCCTGAACGAGCGCCGCGGCGACGTCGTCCTGCGTGGAAAGCGGGTTGCTTGCGCAGAGCATCACCTCGGCACCGCCGGCCTTAAGCGTGCGCATCAGGTTGGCGGTCTCGGTGGTGACATGCAGACACGCGCCGATACGGATGCCTTCAAGAGGCTTATCGACCTCGAAGCGCTCGCGAATGCTGGCGAGAACGGGCATGTCATTGTCGGCCCACTCGATGCGCGCCTTACCGGCGGCTGCGAGGGAAAGGTCCTTGACGTCGTGCTGCACGGGTGTGCCTCCTTAGGGATTCCGAGCTTGAAGATACGTAAGCCTGCGGGCTGCCTGAACCGACAAAGTATAGCAGGACGACCTGCGAAACGCCGCTAGAGACGAGAGATGAATTCGCTCACCAAACGCTGAAGCTGTGCGGCCGCACGGTCCCCCGCCTCGAGGACTTCTGTATGCGACAACCCTACGCCGGCGGCCGCGTTCGTCACGAGCGACATGCCAACAACGCGCAGGCCGAGCGCCCGAGCAGCGATCACCTCGGGCACTGTCGACATCCCCACGACATCCGCACCGAGCCGGGCAAGCATCGCGACCTCCGCGGGCGTCTCGTACGAGGGGCCGAGGAGCGCGGCGTAGACGCCCTCGGCGAGCTTGACGCCCTGCCCTTTGGCGACGTCGAGCATGGTCGCCCGAAGCGCGGGGTCGTACGCGTCGCGCATCGGAATGAACGGGAAGCCACCTTCGGGGCCGGGCCACCCCGTGAGCGGATTGGTGCCCATGAGGTTCATGTGGTCCGAGATGAGCACGAGATCGCCGACCGAAAGCCCGGGCACCACGGCGCCTGCCGCATTCGTCACGACGAGGACCTCACAGCCAAGGCCAGCCGCAAGCCGAGCGGGGTACGCGGCATCATGAGCGCTCACGCCCTGGTACTGGTGAGCGCGTCCTTGAAAGAGCAGTACGGGCACTGCGCCGAGCGCCCCTACAACGAGACGCCCAGCATGTCCGACGACGGAGCCGACTCTCGGGAAGCCGTCGAGTCCCGCGTAGGGTATCGCCACGCCATCCTCGGCGCTCTCCGCAAGCCCCGAGAGCCCGGAGCCGAGCACGACCGCCACACGCGGTCGAAGCGGCGACGCCTGGCGGACGCGCGCGATGTCGGCTTCCGGCACGTCCAGCGACACAGCCACGGGCGCTCCTCTCGGAGAAGCTAATTCATCATGACGGCGTCGATTGCGGCAGCCCCGGGACTGGAGATCGCGCCGCCGCCGCCAAGAATCCAGATGTATTCGATCGCGAGCTGTTTCTCCTTCAGGAAGGCAGCGGTGTCAGGCGGGCACGTGTCGAAACCGGTCAACAGCATCGGGTGCAGCTGTTTGCCCGCAAGCACGCCGCCGACAAGCGCGTCAGGATAGTTGAGCCCGGCTGCGATGTAGACCTGAGTTTCCGAGAAGCCTTCCGCAACCTCGAGGCTGAAGCGCGCAACCGCGGCGGCCGTAGCGTAGCGATTGGGGCCCTGAAGGCGACGGGCACCCGTAATCGCCTCGATGTCGCCGTAAACGTCGGCAGAGACGACCGTTTCGCCCCCGATCACCAGCGTCGTCGGCTTGTGTGCCGAGAGATACCCGGCGGTCATCGTGCCGAGCTCGCTCGGCTTCGAGAACAGGATCGGGTAGTGCTTCGCGTACGCGACCGCCGAGACCGCCGCCGCATCCGGCCACGCGAGGCCGTTCGCCACGATCGCCTTGGCCGGCGCCGCGAGCGCGTAGACCTCGTCGGCGACCTTGCGCGACGTCTCGTACCGGTCGACGCCGCCGATGCGGACGGGAACCACCGTGGGCACGACGGTCTTGATGCGTGCCTCGACCGCAGCCGAAACCGCCGGCTCGCCACCAAGGATGTAGATGCGAGCAGGCTTGAGGCGCTTGAGTTCAGTCTCGACGACCGCTGGCAGATATGATTTCGCCGTCAGCAGGAGCGCGCCGTTCTCGGCACCGGCAAGCGCGGAGCCGCTGAGTGCGTCGGGATAGGCCTCGCCACTCGCGATGACAACCGCGGGTGCCGTCGTGGCAAACGCCTTCTGTGAGATCGCAACAGCGGTGGCGTACCGGTCAGCGCCCTGGATACGGCTCATCGGGAAGCCGCTGAACGCGAAGTTGGGCGATTTGAGCCCGAGCGCCGACTTCACGGTGTATGCCGAAAGCTTGCACGTGGTCTTCGCCGGGTCGCTGAAGTGGAAGTATGTCCAGCGCGGGTAGCCGGAGACGCCGCGCGTGATGGTCACGCCGGTGACGTAGATGGTCGAGCCGCCGGGAATCGGAGTGAGACTGTGGTCCGAAAGTTCCTTGGCCACGGTCGAAGATGCTCGGAGTGCCGCGGCGATCTCCAGCCCCGACTTCTTGACCGTCCACGACATGTACGGCGAGCCCGCATCAGCCTCGTAAGGATCGTCGACGCCTGTGTAGTAGGTCTTAGGATCCGAATAGCCCCAGGAGTCTTCGATGTTCGCCGTATGCCCGCCCGACGCCGAGGAGAAGTACGTCATGACAACCTTGCCCTGATACTTAACGACGAGGTTCTTCGTGGCGTCCACGGCCGCGTTCGTCCTGCTGTCTTCGTGCGGGTCGACAACACCCTGCACGAGCTTCGAGACGCCCCCGTAGACCTGGTCGGCTGTGGTGCACCTGAGACTCGCGTCTCGCACGCCGTCATCATTGGGATCGAGTTTGTACTTCGCGTACGACCGCGCGGCTACCGCCTGGGCCTTGAGCGCATCGGCATCCCAGCTCGCCGGACTCTCTCGCGGAACGACGCCGTAGAGGTACTCCTGGAAGGAAACGACGTTGTAGACGTAAAGGGCCGTCCCGGCGTCCGGATCGAACTCCAGGTACCCGCGCCAGCGCACGTACGGATAGCTCATCGGGCCGGATGCATCTTTGATCTCAACGAGAGCGTCGCCGTCGGGGTTGACGATGACATTGCCACTCGAGTACGTCGCAACCGTAGATTCGGTTGCCGTCTTCTTCACAACGACGCCGGCTGTCGTGTGTGACAGCGTGTAATAGGCGTCCTTCACAAGATCGACGTGGACGGCTGTGTTGGCGCTTGAATAGACCACGCCCGCGGCACCGACGGCGCGCACGGTCCACGTTGATCGTGCCGCGCCGCTCGCGTTCAGGTTCACCCTCGGCTTCACATCGTGGAGCATCGGTTCGATGGTCACGCCTTTGTAGTAGTGCTTGATGATCGCGTCGTACGTCCAGCCGTGAAGCGCGTACCCCTGGGCTCCATACTGGCTCATGCCGATGCCGTGGCCGTTGCCACCACCGGTGATCGTGAAGTCGGGAATCGCCGCTGGCGCGATATCGGCCTGTGCGACAGGGGTCGCGACCGGTCCGATCGCGAGAAAAAGCGTCGCCAGAGCGACGGCGACGCGGATGTGTGGGCTACGGCGCACGGAAGGACCTCCGTTGTGATTCGGCTGCTACATCCAGTATCGCAGTATACCACCGTCGGGGAGCCGAGCCTGTCAGACGGCACCAAGGCGTTGCCCGCTACGCCCGCGGGCGCACCGCTTCGCGTGCTCCCGCAAGCAGGATCCCGAGCGCCAGCCCAACCACGGCGCCGCCGAGCGCGTTCTTCTTCCTCGCGCTCGATGCGAGGCTGACGCTCGACGATGCCGAGCCGTCGTACGTGTACACGCCCCGCACGCCCTCGAGCGTGTTCTTGTAATCCAGCAGCTGCATCTCGATGCTCCAGCGCTCGAACGCGGCCTCCGAGGTGAGCGGCTGGGACTTCGAAACGGCGTCAATCGCCGCGACCGCCTTCTCGGAAGCCGCGATCTGCGCTTCCCGGATGGCGACTTCTTTGGCCATCGACGTCTCGACGACCGCGATCAGCTGCTCGGCCCCCGCGCGTGCGCCCGCCTCGGCCGCGTCCTTCGTGCCTGCCGCGTAGGTCACGCGGATCCGAGTGAGCGGGTTACCGGATGCCGCCGCACCGAGAGTGGCCGCAACGGTCGCCTCATCGACACCGAGAGATTTTGCGACCGCAGCGCGGATCTCGGCATCCGAGATCGCCTTCACCAGGTCATCGGCAAGCGGCATGCCGCGATACCGGGCCGAGGGCGCTGTATCGATCTTGATATTCGCCACCCCGGTGTAGACGTCGGTCGTCTTCAGCGAGGCCAGGTACCCGGTGCCAGCCGCTACCGCCACCACGGTGACGATGAGCCACCACTGTTGGCGGAGGACCGCGAGTACCCGCCCGAAGGAAAGCTGTTCTGTCACGTCACTCAGCACCTTTCAAACTCATGCGCGCGAGCCGCGAAGAGACGACACACAGCGCAACAAACAGCCAGAGATACTCGAAATACAGATAGTACTGGAAGAACGTCTCGGAGAGCAGCGTCAGCAGGCCGGCAAGCGAAGCGGCCTCGAAGACCGTCCACGGTCTGCCTCGCCGGGGCCAGAAGAGAGCCACCAGCGCGCCCACGAGCAGGATTTCCGCCGCCAGACCGAAGACGCCCATCTCGGCCCAGAACGCGATCGGGAGCTGATGCGGCTTGCGCACGCTCAAGATCGTGCCGGGCTGGCGGTAATCAGGGTACACCTGCTCGAACGCGGCGAGACCCGTCCCAAAAACCCAGTCATGCTCGATCATCTTGACGGTCGACAGATACATCCCGTATCGAGTGATGTTGGAGAGGTCGCGCTGCGTGTCGAAGATCGAAGCCGCACGTTCGGCGACTTGCCCGGGCGCGAGCAGCATCACCGCGAGCATCAGGGCGAGCCCACCGCCGATGATGCGTGCGCGTCGGCCTTTCGGGGCTGTGAGTGCGACCACGACCGCGCCGACGAGCGCGCCAACCCATCCCGTGCGGGAGAAGGTGACGACCAGACCGACGCCGATGACGCCGGTCGCCCCGAGGAGCACGAGCATGCGCTTGCGCGTCTTCGCGTGCACCGCGAACGCGAAGGCGGCAGCGAAGCACGCCGAGAGATACCCGGCGAACATGTTCGGGTCCTCGAACAGCCCGGCGGCGCGCGAGAGGTTCACGCTGCCGTCCGGCGAGAGATTCTGGTGGGTGCTCCCGAAATGAAACCCGGGCACGTACTGCTGCGCGAAGCCGAACAGGCCGAAGAACACGGCCGTCGCGATGAGCACGCCGAAATACCGATCGAGCTGCTTCTCCTCGCGAATGCCGTTCTCCACGAGCAACATGAACAGCCACAGGAAGACCACGCGCACCCCGGCGTAGAGCGTGTCCCCCGGTGCCGCGGAGAACGTGACCGAGATGAACGCCGCCAGCACCAGCGCCAGTACGGCAAGATCCATCGCCGAGAGACGCAACCAGCGCTGCGCGTCGGTGAGGATCCGCACCGCCCATGCGACGAGCGTGACAGCGAGCACCACCTGGAACGCGGTGAGCGGGATCGGATTGGAGATGATGCGCCCGTAGATGTCAAGCGGCAACGTCAGTAGCAGCGCGAAGAGCCCTATCTCGAAGCGGCGGAACGCCACCGCGGCGAACGCGATCCCGGCGATCCCGACGATCAGGAGCACCTGCAGCTGTCGCGCGGCCGCAAGCCCTCCGAGCGCTCCGGCGCCAACGGCGATCGCGACCCAGACGGCCGGGGAGATCCTCGTGCGCACGACGGCGAGATCAGTCGGCATGCGCACCCCGCACGACGCGCGTGAGCTCCGGATTGACTCCGACGGTTCGACCCAGAGGCCGAACCTGAGCTACGTGCCACAGTCCGTCCGCGATTACGGACGGACGTAGCTGGATCAACGATGCTCGAAAGGACACGACTGAATGTGAATCATGCATAGCTAAACAGTATAGCCGCCCGCGCTGCGGCTGCATCCCGGTTGGCATCTCCTCGGCACGCGGTCTCAGGCTCGGGGTGCGCTGTAGTCGTAGAACCCCCGGCGGGTCTTTCTGCCGAGATGGCCCTGCTCGACCATCTGTCGCAACATCGGTCGCGGCGCGTAGTTCGCGTCCTGGGTCCGTGAGACCAGGTTGTCCATGATGTCGACGATGACATCGATCCCGATGAGGTCCGCAAGCTCAAGCGGTCCCATCGGATGGTTCAAGCCAAGCCGGATCGCTTCGTCGATCTGCTCGGCGGGAGCGGCCTTCTCCTCGAGGGAACGTACGGCTTCGTTGATGAGCGGCATCAGCACGCGATTGACGACGAACGCAGGCCTCGAGCTCACCGTGACGGGAACCTTCCCAAGAGCCCGCGAGAACGCCTCCAGCCTTTCGAGGGTCGCCGCGCTCGTGGTGTCTGGCACAGATACTTCGACCAACCGCATCCGCGTCGCCGGGTTGAAGAAGTGTAGACAGCCGAAACGCTCTGGACGCTCCAAGACACAGGCAAGCTCATCCAGCGGCAGCCCGGACGTGTTGGTCGCAAGAACGGCGTCTGACCGCATGGCTTTCTCGGCGGTGCGCAGCCATGACTTCTTGGCCTCCAGCTCCTCGACGATCGCCTCGATCACGAGGTCGCAGCGCCTAAGTGCGCTCATGTCGATACCAGCGTTGAGACGGCGGTAGCGCTCGAGCAGCTCGCCTTCATCCATCACACGGCTGAGGCGCTCCGTCAGCTTCTCGCGTGCTGTATCCATGCTGGCCTGGCTGCGTGCGACCCACACAACGTCGTATCCGCAGCTCAGAAGAAGCTCGACGAGCCCCTTGCCCATGAGGCCGGTCCCGAGAACGCCGACCACGATCCGCTCGGCTTCATCGGGAACACCTACGGTCACGTGCTGTCCGACTAAGACGGACCGGCCGAGTTTGACGATCAGGGTCCCGCCGTCATTCGTTTCGAGCAGAGCGCACCAGTACGGGGTGTCCTCATGGCCCACCGATGGCACCGATACCTCGGTGACGGCGAGGACCACGCCTGACTCGGACTCGGTATCCACGAGCTCGGTATCACAGAACGTGCAGCGTTCGAGCTCGTAGCTGTAACGAGCTCCACACGAGGGGCAGACTCTAGGACTCATCAGGCCTCCCCATGATGTGGACGGCACAGGTGCCGCCAACGCCGCCGACGTTATGTGTCAGTCCGATGCGTGCCTTGCCGAGCTGGCGTCCGCCGGCCTCGCCGCGAAGCTGTTGCACTACCTCATAGACCTGGCCGACGCCCGTCGCTCCAATCGCGTGACCGCCCGCTTTGAGGCCACCACTCGCGTTGATAGGGAGTTCACCGTCACGCGCGGTGACGCCTTCCCGAATGAGTCGTGTCGCCTCTCCGGGATCGCACAGCGCAAGGTCCTCCATCGCCACGACTTCAGCGATCGTGAAGCAGTCATGGACTTCCGCGAAATCGACATCCCGGGCGGTCACCCCCGCCTGGCGATACGCGTTTGACGCGGCCGTCCGTGCTGCCGCAAAGGAGGTATGCGTGCTGCGCTGGCTGAGCGAAATGGCGTCTGTGGAAAGCGCGCTGCCCAGGACCGGCACGCTCCGGCGATCGCGGGGCTCTGCCGAGAGGACCGCCGCAGCCGCGCCGTCTGAGACCGGACAGCAATCGAACAGGCGCAGCGGGGAGGCAACCATAGCGCCGGCGTCGATGTCCGCCTGCGTGACCGTCTTATGATAGAAGTGGGCAAGCGGATTCAGCCGCGCATTGTCGTGGTTCTTGAGGCTGATAAGCTCAAGGTCCCGTGTCGTAGTGCCATACGCCTGCATGTGGCGTTGAGCGACAAGCGCGTAGCTTGCGGGGAAATTGAGCCCTGCAGACTGGTCGAGGTCAAGATCGCCGGCCATGCCGATGTTCCTTGTGAGCTGCATGCCGGGGATGCCGCTCATGCGCTCCACGCCGACGACAAGAACCCGCTCATACCGCGATAGCGCGAGCAGCGCTTGATGAACTGCGACGCCGCCCGACGCACAGGCGGCCTCGACACGCCAGCCGGGCAGATTGAGTCCCGGCATCAGACCAGCGACAACGGCGTTCAGATGCAGGCGGCCCTCGTTCGGCCCGCCAAGGTAGTTCGCAACGATGAACGCGTCAATGTCGCCGATTTCGAGCCCGGCGTCCTTCAGCGCGGCGAGGATCGCCTCCTGGGCGAGCGAGGGCAGACTCTTCGACGTCGGTCCGAACCGTGTCTTCCCTACGCCGAGCACATATCCTTGAGGCAACACGCACTCCTTCCCAAGCACGGGCTGACCGATCAGCCCGTGGCGATCGCTTCCTCGATGATCCCAGACAAGACGCGCACCTGCTCACGCCGGTCGTACCTCGAGCGCACCTCGTCCGACGGGTGGCACAGCGGCTCATCCGACGCCTTCGCCCGAGCCATCTCAACGAGTGCGGCGTCAACGGCTGCGGGATTTCCGTATGGTACGACGACGCCGCATTCGCTGGCAGTGACTACGGCGGCAGCTGCGCCCTCGGGCGGTCCGTACAGCAGCACGGGAATCCCGATCCCGATGTAGTCGAACAGCTTTCCCGAGTACACGCCCTCTGAGCCGGGCACAGCTGCCAGCACGATGAGCCCGGCGTCGGCTGTGCTCACCATCTGAAGCGCTTCCCGGTACGGCTTGAATCCGTGAAAGACAACGCTGTCGCCGAGCCCGGCGCGGTGCGCGGCATCGCACGCCCACGGCGCGATCGGACCGATGATGTCCACGCGAGCATCACGAAGCAGCGGCTCGCGCTCTCGAGCCGCTGCGAACCCCGCGAAGAACCCCGCTGGATCCGCGACTCCGGGGCTGAACTGCCCGAGGAAGGCGATCCTCAACGGAGCCGACTTCTCGGCCGTCCATGCTGGCATGTCTGCGGAGTCGAACCCGTTTGGAATCACCTCAACGCGCCTCGCGCCATACTCGCGCGCTTCGATCGCGATGACGTCGGATACGGCGGTCACCGCCGCGGCATGCTGCATGACCTCGCGCTCGAGAGCACGGAATCGACGCTGATGCCACCGGGTAGGCCACCGCACATTAAGGTTGCCGCTCCACGGATCTCGCAGGTCCGCTACGACGGGCACGCCTAGACGCTGACCGGCGCGAACAGCGCCAACGAGGGCGGAATACGGTGGACCAGATGCGAGAATCGCCGAGAATGGCGCCTCGGCGTGGAGGCGCGCCGCGACGTCAGGAATGTCCCGAGCCCACAGCACGGCGTCGTCGGGAACGGCCAACCAGCGAGCTATCCTTCCACTGAGCGGACCCCGGCCCCCCGAGCCACCGAGGGTACTGCTGGAAGCGCCCACGGCGGTGACGCCTTTCGCCGCGCGTTTCAGGCTCTTGAGCGGCCGAAGCAGGCCAGCGATGGTGGCGGCCACATGACGGGCTGGCCGCCTGAAGACCGGCACGTCAGCCACCTGACCGAGGAGCGTCTCGTCTCGCGGGCGACCCGGGATCGGCGTTGCCGAAAGGACTTGGACCTGCCAGCCGAGTTCGCTCAGATACCGCGCGAACTTGGTCAAGCGCTGAACGCCGCCCCCTGCCGAGGGCGGGAACTCATGCGCGATGAACAGAAGGCGGCGAGTGCGAGCTGGATGCATAACTACACAGTATACTGACGAATTCACGCACGCACGCGGCAACGAAACGTCGCCGTAACGTGACTAGTCATTCTGCGTGTGAAGGTTTCTCATGAACCGAGCATGGTCGATGGCGAAATTGCCGGTCACATGGCCGCCTTCTGGCACATCGCGCGTCACAACCGCGCCGAGGCTGACCGACGCTCCCGCTCCAATGACAAGACCGTTGGAGATGCACGCCGAAGGACCGACCCACACACGAGGACCGAGGACGGTGCTTCCCGCGATCACCGCGTTCGCCGCTACAAGGCTTCCTTCTCCGACGACAACGTTGTGAGCGACATGGACCATGTTGTCGATCTTCGCGTTGCGCCGAACATGGGTGTCCGAAAGGGCGCCCCGATCGACACAGCTGCCTGCGCCTATCTCGACGTCGTCTTCGATGACGACGCCGCCCAGCTGAGGGAACTTGACCGGCTCGCCCTGGTCGTCTCGTTCGTAACCGAACCCGTCCGCACCAACAACCGCGTTTGAGAACACATGCACGCGCTTCCCGATAACCACGCCATCGTAGATGCAAACACCTGGCCCAATCTCGCTATCGTCGCCGATAACCGCGGCGCCGATGTACGCGAGCGCTCCGATCGATACACGCTCGCCGATGGTTGCCTCTGGGGACACGACAGCCGAAGGGTGCACGCCGCTTACAACGGTACGCGGAAAGAAGGCCGAAACAGCTTGGGCGAACGCCAACCGCGGGTTCTTGACACGCGCCACGCACTCGACGCCGCGGAGTCGAAGCGCTTGGAGGTCCAGCTCGGCGGCGATTGGGACGATAAGCATCGACGGCCCGGCTTCGCGGAGCCGTTCCATAACGTGGGCCCCTGGCGCTTTAAGGAAAGCGATCGTGCCCTCGGACGCTTCGGCGAGTGCGGCGGGTGCGACGATCTCACGCTCGCGCCAGCCCGCTGCAAGCGCTTCGATTTCGCCGCCCAGGAGATCCGCGATCTGCCCCGCTGTCGGCATGCCTGCTCCCTAGATCTTGTAGCGAATGACCTCGAAGGCCTCGGCGAACTCGGAATGGACCTGCACACCGCGCACTCGAGCCAGACCCTCGATCAGCTCCCAGCTGAAATATGGGCGCCCAAGTTGAAGCTGAGACTTGTAAACCTGGAGTGCCTTCCACTTCATGTCTAAGTGACGCTGCTCGAGGGTGACGAACGCATGCGTAGCGAAGGTGTAGTGGTTCCAGGGCAGTTCGTAGCCGAGAACGGTGCAGTCTCGAAACGCACGCGCCACCTCGTTCGAGACGACCTGATGATCCTGATGGACGTCGTTGGAAGAAGGTACGAGCACCGTGTCCGGGCGAATCAGGTCGCGCAGCCGAACTAGTTCCTCGAGGACTTCCTGGCGATGGTACGAGAGCTGGCGCACACGGTAGTCGTACACGAAGCGTCGATCGCGTGGCACGCCGAGCAGATCCATCGCGGCGTGGAACTCGTCGCGCAACAGTCCGGGAGGTGCACCCGGGGGTAGGGAGTCCTCGGCTGTCGAGAAGGCTGCGACGTAGATCTCTTTGCCTTCTTCAACAAAGCGCGCCAGCGTTCCACCGCAACCGATCTCGGCATCATCGGTGTGAGGGGCAAGCACAAGGACCTTGCGCATGGGTACGACCTCGCATGTCGTCGAGAGCACAACTCCGCTATCATAGCCAGGTTCCGAGAAGCTTAGCAACGACACGGCCGCAACCCGACAACCCGAACGACCGGACCGCCAGAGCTTGAGCCCTCCGCCGACGGCAGACGCGACCTGCGGCGGAGGTAGCCGCGCCGGTGAGCTCGGCCGCGCATCGACCGCTGTCTCCTACCTGCGTTTTAACGCCTTGGGCGTGTCCGCTAGCCGCGCAGGTGCAGACGCCGACCGATGGACGCGGCGATCTCGCGAGCGAAGTCGATCTCATCGGCGCGCAGCCCCCGGACGGCCCAAAGCGTGAAGGCGTACGCGATAACGCCAAGCAGGATCTCGGCAAGAAGCGTCCCAAAGTTCACCGGCAGCGCGCGCCCCGCGACAGCAACCACAACGGCCATGACGCAAGACGCGGCCGCGATCCTGACGAGATCCGCCACGGGCAGGCGCCATGCCAGATAGGGCCTGCTACGTATCCACGCGAGGAGAAGAATGAGCGCGTACGAAAACAGCGTGGTCCAGGCGGCCACCGGATAGCCATACCTCGGGACGAGCACAAGGTTCAGCGACACCTGCACAGCCGCCGCGATGAGCGTGTTCTGCATGATGATCACCGTCTTCTTGTGCAGCGCGAGCCCGTTGCTAGCGATTTGCGAGACTCCGTAGAGCATCACACCGGCGGCGACGATGGGCAGAACGCCGTACGCCGAACGATAGAGCGGGCCGACAAAGACCTGCATGAAGTTCTTGGAGAGCACGATCAGACCAAAGACGAGCGGGACGGTCACCATCGCGTAGTAGCGGGTAAGCTGCGTTTGCACTTGCTGCGCGAGCTTGGGACCTTCGCGCTCGAACGTCTGGATGAGCACGGGGCCGATCGCGATGAGCAGCGGCGCGGTGACGAGGCCCATGAGCTTGTCGCCAAGGCCGTACGCCGTCCCGTACAAGCCGAGGTCGCTCACGCTTTGCGTCAGGCCGATGATGTAACGGTCTGAAAGCACGAGGACCCACGACGAGATCGCTGCCGGGATCATCGGAATACCGTAGACGGCGAACTCACGCGCGGTGTTGGCTCTGAAGTGCCGGACTGAGATGCTCCCCTCGGCACGCGCATACCGCAGCGCAAGCGGCAGCATGAACGCATTGCCGACGACCACGCCAACCAGGATGCCGAGCGAACCCCAGTGGGAGACCGCAACGAAGAAGACGCCGAGCGCCGTGGCGATGAGGTTCGAGATCACCGAGAGGATCGCGTATTTCGAAGGCTTGTTCGCGGCGCGCAGCAGCTGCTGCATGATTCCCACGAACTGCCCCATCACGAGACCCGCAAGCGCGACGGGGACGAGGCGTGAGAGCGTCTGGGGGAACGAGTCGCGCAGCACAAGGAAGACGACGCCGAGTACGGCTGCCCCGGCGAGCAACACCGCGAACGAGAGCCACACGACGGTAGAAACGTACTCGTCGAGGCGGCCTTCTTTTTCCTCGGCCCAGTAAAAGCGCACGATCGACGCGTTGAGCCACGCCGTGGCGAACGTAGCCGTGAGAGACACCGCGGAGTTCACAAGATAGAAGTCGCCGTAATCGGCGCGAGCGATCAGGCGTGAGAACACCGGGACGGTGACGAGCGCCGTAAGCGCGGGAACGAGTCGCACCGGGAAGTACTTGAGTGCGTCGGTCCCCGCGGTTCTGAGGATCTTCTTCAGCATGCTGACCCGCTGGATACGTCACTCAGCTGCCGATAGAGCTCCTGAAGCGCGACTCCCTCGGACTCCAGATTCCAGCGATCGAGCACGGCTGCGCGCCCGGCGGCGGCCATCTCGGCGGCACGAGCGGGGTTCGAGAGCGCCTGCACCTGGCGCGCAAGGTCTGCCGAGTCGCCCGCCGCGAAGACAAGCCCCGAGCCCGTCTCCGAGACGATGCGCGTAAGCGGCGTGCAATCGCTCACGAGAACGGGGCGTCCAAGCGCCATATATTGGAACAGCTTGTGAGGAATCGTCGAATCGGTGTGCGCCGACCGATGATGCGGAACGAGCGCGATGTTCGCCTCGGCCACGTACGCCATCGCTTCGTCCTTGGGCAGGCGGCCCGTGAAGCGGACCACTCCCTCGAGCCCAAGATCGGCGACCTGCTGCTTGAGCGAGGCGAGCGCGTCGCCGTCGCCGACGATGGTCAGCTCAGCGAACGGGTCCGCCGCTCGGATCGCGGGCATCGCCGCGATGACGGTATCAAGCCCGCGATGGCGCGCGATCCCGCCCACGTACACGAGACGCGCGCCAGAGGTGAAGTCGAGCGGCAGTGGCTCGGGGGGAACGAGCGACTTTGGCTCGGCGTTGCCGAACACGAAGACCCGTTCCGGATCGGCGCCCAGGCCTACGACGCGCGTCTTCGCTTCATCGACGACGACAACAACGCGATCGACCGTGCGCACCGCGCGGCGTTCGAGACGTGCCGCCCGCGCCGGGGAGAAGGTGACGCGCGTGAGCCACCCGCGTTTCCACTGGGCGATGGCGGCCGGGTAGTTCTCGTGCAGGTCCATGACGAGCGGCACGCCCGCCGTGCGCGCTGCCCCGATCGCGGACGGCGCGTAAGCGAGGTCATGCAGATGGAGCGCCTCTACGCCGTGCTCGGTCACGAGCGACTCCATGGCGCGCCGCCACGACGGCGAGCCCATCGTAAGCAGATACGTCAGCGAGTCGATGCGCCGCCGCATCGGGTGTCGGGGGTGGACACGATGCCTGATGACCGTGATGGGGCCGAATTGCTCTACCGCCGGCTGCCGACCGTCACCGCGACACAGGAGCACGACCTTGTGTCCGGCTGCGGCCAGTACCTGTGCCTCCTTTTCCACTCGGATGTCGGGGGGGAAAGGCATGTTCGGAAGCATCATACCGATGCGCATCAAGTCTCCTGTCGGGCGCAGCGGGTACCAGGACCCGCACATTGTATCTCAGGAACCGGAACACGCCTCACCGGCGAGCGTTCCGGCGTACAGCGCCTCGAACTCCGCGAGTCGTGCGTTCCAGTCGAAGCCGAGCGCCCACTTCCTGATCGCGGCGCGGTCCCATTGCGTGTCCAATGCGCAAGCGATCGCGTCGGCCAGAGGTAGCGCATCGTGCGTGGGAATGTAGATTCCGGCGAACTCCGGAACGACTTCGGGCAGCACGGCCGGCGTGCCCACGACCGGACAGCCGCTGAGCATCGCCTCGGTGGCCACCAACCCAAAACTCTCCATGAGGCTTGGCAGCACGAATACATCAGCGGCGCCATAGTACACGCCAAGCTCATCTTGCGCTCTTAGGCCCTCGAGCCGGACAAGATCGGCCGAACCGTCTCGTTCGAGCACCGCCAGGACGGCGGCCGCCTCGGGACCATCCCCTACCATCAAGCCCTGGACCGCCATCCCGCGTGCGTGCAGGATCCCGAGCGCTTCGGCGAACGCGGTCGGTGCCTTCACAGGGATGAGCTTCCCGACAAAGAGTGCAACGCGAGCGTCCGGGGCCACGCCGAGCCGCGCTCGCGCGGTCGCGCGGTCGACGGGAGCGTACAGTGCGGCATCAACGGGGTTGGGCACGACGTGCGTTCGCATGCGCGCGATCGCCCCCGGAAAGAGCATCCGGTAGCGCTCCTCCAAAAACCGGCTCACGAATACCAGCTCATCGAGCCGCTCAAGATTCCGCTCGACGAGCGCCTTGCGCTCGTCCCGGACGTCGGGCTCGGGATGCACGATGTAGTGCGTGGAGTGAGTCGTCGCGATGACGCGGGCGCGGCTTCGCGGTGCGACAAGCGCAACGGCGAGCCGGCCCTCGGTGCCGTGCACGTGGATGACCTCGGGTCGGAAGTCGCGTATGACCTGATCGAACGCCGCGACCGCACCGAGAACCCAGCGCCAGCTCCAACCGGGGCCCAACTGGCGTTTCGCCCGGACACACGCGAGCAGCACTGCAGGATTCAGGAGCGCCGCGTTGCGACGGGCGCCAGTGAAGCCGCGGGTAGGGTACACAGCAACACCGTTCACGCCGTCGGGGAAGGTGCCCCGGTAGGGACGATTGTCGGCGAGCACGGCCACATCGTGGCCATCGGCCGCCAGATGTCGAGCGAGACTCCACACGTGCGTCGCAATACCGCCGGTGTCAACGCCGCCGATCTCGTATGGCACTGGAGCTACCTGGAGGATTCGCATGGACCGACCTTAGCAGCAGCCGCTCACCGCGCGCAATCACGCCGAGTCAACCGGAGGGTGACGCACGCCCGCCGCACCGGCCGCCAGCAGCGTCGTATGGTACGCTTTGGCACGGCGCTCGTATGCGCGCCCCGACTTCTGGAGGTAGCGGTCATGCCCCTTCGTGTCACCGTCGTAGGCACCGGCTATGTCGGACTCGTCACCGGTGTCTGCCTCGCACACTCGGGCCATTTGGTCACCTGCGTGGATATCGACCGCGACAAGGTCGACATGCTCGCTTCGGGCACGAGCACCATCTACGAACCCGGCATCGAAGAGCTGCTCTCAAGCGGCATGGCCAGCGGGAACCTCACGTTCGCCACGCCCGAGAAGGGCTGGGGTGAGCTCATCAGCGACATCACCGTGGTGGCCGTCGGCACGCCGATGGCCCCGAACGGCGCGGCCGACCTCTCGGCAGTCCGCGTCGTCGTCTCCTCGCTTGCCGAAGCAGCCGACCGTCCCTTCACACTTGTCATGAAGTCGACCGTGCCGATGGGCACCGGTGCGGCACTGCGGCACCGCTATCTCGACGAGGCGGTCGTGCGCATCGGCTACGTCTCCAACCCCGAGTTCCTGCGCGAGGGCAAGGCCATCGAAGACTGGTTCAAGACCGATCGCATCGTGCTCGGTGCCGACGAAGAAGCTGATAGGGCGCTCATGCGCGAGCTGTACGCCGACATCGACGCTCCGCTTGTGGAAACCGACGTGGCCAGCGCCGAGACGATCAAGTACGCGAGCAACGCGTTCCTCTCGACGAAGATCTCGTTCATCAACGAGATAGCGAACCTGTGCGACTGCATCGGCGCCGACATCGACGCCGTCTCTCGCGGCATCGGCATGGACAAGCGCATCGGCCGCGATTTCCTGAAGGCTGGCATCGGCTATGGCGGCTCGTGTTTCCCCAAGGACACGCGAGCGCTCGACTTCATCGCGACGCTCAATGGCTACCAGTTCACGTTGCTGAAATCCGTCATCGAGGTGAACAACCGCCAACGCCTGCTGCCGGTGGTGCATGTGATGCGCGCCCTGCCTGACCTGCACGAGCGGTCGATCGCCATCCTCGGCCTGGCGTTCAAGCCTGACACCGACGATGTTCGCGAATCCCCGGCGCTCGACATCGTGCCGCTCCTTGCCGAGCAGGGCGCAGCCGTCCGCATCTACGACCCTATCGCAAGCGAGCTCCCAGTCGCGGGTGCGGCCCGCGTCGCCGACATCTGGCAGGCGCTCCAGGGTGCCTCGGCGGCCGTGGTGGTCACCGAGTGGCAGGAGTTCCGCGAACTCGACTGGGAGCGCGTTCGTCAGGCCATGGCCGGGCCCGCGATCATCTTCGACGGCCGCAACTGCCTCGACGCTGACGCCGTGCGCGCGGCTGGCCTCACCTATATGGCGGTCGGCCGCAAGGGCGAGCACCGCTTTGGCATGAACGCCTGACGGAGGATCCGTGCGCATCCTGTACGTCCACCAGTTCTTCGCAACACGCGAGTCGTCCCTCGGCTTGATACGTTCGTACGAGTTCGCTCGGCGCTGGGTGGCCGACGGACACGAGGTTACGATCGTCACGAGCTCGTCGCGCCTTCCTGAGCAGTTCGAACGACACCTGTTCGTCGATGGCGACATCGAGGGCATCCACGTGCGTTCGGTGCGCGTCCGGTACTCGAACTACATGGGCTACGGCCGCCGGACGTGGTCGTTCATCCTGTTCACGCTCGGCGCAACATGGCTCGCTTTGAGCGCTGGTAAGCACGACGTGGTGTTCGCGACCTCGACGCCGCTCACGGTCGGCATCCCGGGCTGGGTCGCCGCTGCTCTCAGGCGCACACCCTTCGTCTTCGAGGTCCGCGATCTGTGGCCAGAAGCCGCCATCCAGATGGGCGCTCTCAAACGCACCGGCGTACTCGCGAGCGTAGCCAAAGGTATTGAACGTTTCTTGTATCGGCACTCCACCGACGTGGTCGCGCTCTCGCCCGGCATGGTCGCCGGGGTGATCGCCGAGGGGGTTTCACCGGCACACGTGCATCTGGTGCCGAACTGCTCGGACCTCGACCTGTTCCATCCCGGCCCGAAGGACGAAGCGTTCCTTGGCACGTATGGCATCGGCCCGGATGTATTCATCGTGGGCTATGCCGGCGCTATCGGTCCGTCGAACGCGGTCGAGGACATCGTTCCGGAAGCTGCCCGCATTCTCAACGACCGCGGCAGGAACGACATCGCCTTCATTATCGCAGGGGACGGCAAGTCGCTGCCAGCGCTCCAGGCGGGCGTTGAGGGACTGCCTAACGTGCACTTCGTCGGCCCGCTGCCCAAGAAGGACGTTCCTGTGCTGACCCGCTCGGCGGACGTGCTCATGACGCTCTTCGCGGACGTGCCGATCCTTGCCACGAACTCGCCGAACAAGTTCTTCGACGGGCTCGCTTCCGGACGGCCGATGATCGTGAACTCCCCTGGATGGACAAGGGAGCTCGTCGAAGAGTGCGAGTGCGGGTTCTACGT
The DNA here is from genome assembly GCA_021373175.1 of Actinomycetes bacterium. Classification (GTDB taxonomy): domain Bacteria; phylum Actinomycetota; class Coriobacteriia; order Anaerosomatales; family Anaerosomataceae; genus UBA2286. The sequence continues at coordinate 10,528 of JAJFTE010000067.1, read as the reverse complement.
GCCTGCGGGGGACGGTATCGCGCTCGCGGATGTCATCGAGCGGATGGCGGATGACCCTGACGAAGTCACGCGCATGGGCCGCAACGCCCGCCAACTTGCCGAGGAACGCTTCGACCGCGAAGACCAGGCGCAACGCCTGCTCGACATCCTCGAGCAGGCCGCGGGCCTCTGACCTACTGAGCGGTTCCTGCGTTGGCCAGCGCGGCCTTCCAGTCCTTGCCGACCACGACGAGCACGTCGGTGGTGAACGAGTACATGCCCCTGCTCGCGACGACGCTGCCGGTCGGCAGCTTGGAAGCGACGAGGTCGGCGGCCGCCTTGTTCGCGTCGTCCTTGTAGACCACAAGCGTCTTGTCGTAGACGAATTGGTTCGCGTTTCCCACTTCACCGATCACGAACCCGGCCGACTTCAGGATCGATGAGGCCGAAGAGGCCACGCCCTCCTGCCCGGCGCCGTTGCGCACCGTGACACTCACGGTCGACGGCTCCACCGCGGTTCCCACGGTAGACGTCGCGTCGAACGGGCGTCCAGCGTTAAACGCCGCAACGAGGCGCGCCTTCTCCTTCTCGTCGGTCCAGACGTACGGTGTCTTCCAGACGCCGGTGACGGTGGCTGTCTGCAGATCATTGCCGTTGATGCCCTTCAGTGCCATCACGAGGTCGAGCATCTCGTTCACGCTCATGTCGGTCGCCGTGTACGGCGCCATCTCCCGAGCGATGGTCGGCAGCTTGGGCAGATTCTCGATGCGCGATGATTGCTCGGCCAGGGCCTTGAAGAACGTCTGCTGATGTCTCATCCGGGTGAAATCCGCGTCCGGGAACGCCCGGCTGCGCACGTACGTCAGCGCATACTCACCGGTGAGGAGCTGATAGCCTTTGTCGATGTGCTGCGCACGCAGGTGCGGGCTGTGACCGGCGGCCTTGGGATCATCGATCGTCGTGTCGACATTGATCCACACGCCGCCGAGCGCATCGACGGCCTTCTGAAATCCGAGGAAGTTCACTTCCATGTAGTGATTGACCTTGATGCCGAGAAAACCCTCCACGGTCTTGATCATCAGCGCGGGTCCGCCCTCGGCGCCGCCGTAGAAGTTGGCAGCATTGATCTTGCTTATACCGTGCCCGGGAATCTCCACCCGCGTGTCGCGAGGGATCGACAGCATCGAGACCTGCCTGGTCTGAGGATCGACCCTGGCCACGATGATGGTGTCGGCACGCGCCGCCTCTTCCTTGGGGCGGGCATCGCTGCCCATGAGCAGGATCGTGAACGGTTGCTTCGGGACCGGCTTTGTGAGCGCCGCAACGGTCTGGCCGTTCGATCCGACGCCCGCCTTGATGGTTCTGTCGATGCTCCGCATGGTGAAGTACGCGTAGGCGGCCGCGCCGACGGCGATGACCGCGATCACGATGACGACCACGAGCACGCCGCGTCTGATTGCACGAGCACGGTTCTGCTTGTGCACGCGAAGGCGTGGTGACGGCTCAACGACGGCGCCGACGCCCGATGAGCGACCCGCTCGAGGCGCCTTCAGGACGCTGTGAGAGCGCTGAGCGGCGTGCTTTCCCATGTCATTTCCTCTATGATGCGCCCCGGTCAGGCGAGCGCATCTGTGACGACGCGGACGATCTCTTCCTGCTGTGCGCGTGTGATCCCGGGGAAGCAGGGCAGCGCAAATGTGCGCATGTCGCAAGACTCGACTTCGGGCAGCGACGGCTTCACGAAGCCCTCAACGGACTCGAAGCACTCCTGCTCGTGCAGCGCGAGTGGATAGTACAACGCAGTGCCGATGCCGGCGGCCTGCAACGCGTCCATGATCGTCTCGGCACGCTCCGACTTGACGATGAACAGGTGGTAGACGGGCACGCCATAGTCGCGCGTCACGGGAAGTTCGATGCCCTCCACACCGGCCAGCAGCTCATCGTAGACCTCGGCAGCCGCCCGGCGCTGCGCGTTCCAGGCATCGAGGTGCGGCAGCTTCACCAACAGGATCGCGGCCTGCAACGCGTCGAGGCGTGAGTTCACGCCGAACGCCTCGTGATAGTACTTGCGGCTGGAGCCATGGTTCGCGAGCTTACGGCACGCGTCGGCGATGGCCTTGTCATCGGTTGTCACCATGCCGCCATCGCCGACGCAACCGAGGTTCTTGCTGGGGAAGAACGAGAACGCGGCGGCATCGGCAAGCGACCCGGCCTTGCGTCCCTTGTATGTGGCGCCGATGGCCTGGCACGCGTCCTCGATAACGCGAAGGCCGTGCCGCTTCGCCACGTCGTTCACAACGTCCATGTCCACACACTGCCCGAAGATGTGCACCGGCATGATCGCCTTCGTGCGATCGGTGATGGCGGCCTCGAGCGCCGTGACGTCCATGTTGTACGTACCCGGTTCGACGTCGACGAAGACCGGCATCGCGCCGAGGTGCACGATGGCCTCCACAGTCGCGAAGAACGTGAACGGCGTCGTGATGACCTCGTCACCCTTTCCGATGCCCATCGCTGCGAGGATCAGGAAGAGCGCATCGGTCCCATTGCCGCACGCGACAGCGTACGCGGTGCCGCAATACTCGGCGATCGAGCGTTCCAGCTCGGCGACCTTGGGCCCGCCGATGAACGCCGCATTGGCCATCACTTCGTGGATAACCGCATCGAGGTCGGTCTCTAGATCGCGATATTGCGCCTTCAGATCAAGCAGGGGTACACCCATGGAGTCCAGCTCCTCATCTTCTCGCCAGTGATTCCACACATCTTCGCATCCGACCGGCGTCCCGTCCCGTGAGCGGCGGAGCCGTCACAGTGCTGTTACTGGTTCTCCAGCAGTTCCTCTTCCGGCACGCTTCTGACCGGCCTGGCCGGTGCCCCCATCACGAGCGTCCTGGGCGGCACATCCCGGGTCACGATCGAGGCGGTGGCGACGAACGAGTCCTCGCCGATCTCGATGCCCGGGAGGATGTGGGCGCCGCCGCCGACACGGGCGCCTCGGCGGATCGTGCAGCCGCGCATCTCGGTGAGGCGCTTCTCGGTGCGTCCCATATAGTTGTCGTTCGTGGTGACCACCATCGGTGCGATGAAGACATCTTCTTCGATGGTCACGTACGCGGTCACGTACGCGCCCGACTGGATGCGCGTGCGGCTTCCGATCGATGTGTCGTTTTCCACTGTCACGTTGCGCCCTATCACGACGTTGTCGCCGATCGCGCAGCGCTCGCGAACGCCAGCGCCATCGGCGATGACGCACTCTTCGCCGAAGGTCGATCCAGCCATGACGAGCGCGTTGCTGCCGACCGAGCAACCCCGCCCGAGAACCACCCCAGGGAGCGCGCCACCCTTGGCAGTGGAGCCTTTCGCGAGCTTGGGACGCTTCCCGACGATCGCGCCCTCGGCAACGGTCACGTCGTCGCCGAGGACAGAGCCCGCGCAGATGCGGACGAACGAGCCGACGGTCACGTTGTCGCCGATCACGACGTCCTCGTCGATGATGCACAACGGTGCGGGGACGAAGTCCTTGCCGATCTTTACCGAGGGATGCACGTACGCGCTCATCTCAGACCTCCTGTGCGATCGCTGCGGGGGCTCCGCCGGCGGCCATGGACGTGTCGACGGCTTCGAGCACTCTCACGACGTTGAGACCGTCCCGACCGTCGCTGCGCGGCGTTGCGCCGGTCGCGCAACAGTCGAGGAAGTGCTGCACCTCCAGAGCAAGCGGCTCTTTCATCGGCACCCACGGGACGGTGATATCGCCGAAGCGAAGCGTGAGGTCCTCGCCGTACGCCATCGCGTTCTCAGGCGCGCCCACACCGCGGTCGTAGACCCAGAGCTTCTCGGTGGCCTCCATGTCGTCGAAGACCAGCATCTTCCTGGTGCCGACGACCGTGAGCTTGCGGACCTTGTGCGGGTCGAGCCAGCTCACGTGGATGTTCGCCATCTTGCCGCTGGGGAAATGCAGGTTCGCGAAGACGGTGTCCTGCACGCCGGGCGTAACGTACGCGGCCCCATTAGCGCTCACGTAATCCGGCGTCTCGCCGAGCACGTAGAGCATGATGGAGACATCGTGCGGGGCGAGCGACCAGAATGCGTTCTCCTCGGTACGGACTTTGCCGAGGTTAAGGCGCTGCATGTACGCGTACAGCACGTCGCCGAGCTCGCCCGAGGCGATGTACTCTTTGGCCCAGTTGATGCCCGAGTGGTACTCCATGAGGTGACCGACCATCAGCACGACGCCGGCCGCATCCGCGGCACGGACCAGCGCTTCAGAGTCGACGCTTCTAAGGGTGAGCGGCTTTTCCACGAAGCAGTGCTTGCCCGCGGCGATGACCTTGCTTGCGATGCCGAAGTGGCTCGGCGCGCTCGTCGCCACGATGACGGCATCAAGGTCACCGGTGGCAAGCATGGCGTCCAGGTCGGTCGTGGTCTCCACGTGCGGGTAGAGCGCCTTGAGCTTCGCGAGATTGGGCTCGGACAGATCGCAGGCGGCGACCAGCTTCGCGTCGGCGAGCCTGTCAACGTTACGGACGAGGTTAGGGCCCCAGTAGCCAAAGCCGACCGCGCCAACGCGAACCGGCTTGGCGCTCACAGGCGTACCACCTTATCGTCATGGAACGACTTCAGGACGTTACGGGTGTCCACGATGAGCCTCGACGCGCGAACCACCAGGCCGTAGTCGACCGTACGGTGGTCCGTGACGATGAGCACCGCGTCCGCCGAGGCAAGCTCGGCTTCCGTGAGCGCGACGCTTTCAAGCGTCCGATCGCCGAACGAGAACGTCGGCACGTAGGGGTCGTGATAGGCCAGACCGGCTTCCTTCTCGGCAAGCAGCTGGGCGATCTTGATGGCAGGAGCCTCGCGTATGTCGTCGATGTCGCCCTTGTACGCCACACCGAGGAGCAGGATGCGCGAGCCGGCGAGCGACTTGTGCTGCGTGTTGAGCGCCTCCATGAGGCGGGTGACGACGTAGTACGGCATGTTCTCGTTCACCTTGCCGGCGAGCTCGATGAACTCGGTGTGCAGGTCGAACTCGCGCGCCTTCCACGAGAGATAGAACGGGTCGATCGGGATGCAATGACCGCCGAGGCCCGGCCCGGGATAAAACGGCATGAAGCCGAATGGCTTGGTCTTGGCGGCATCGACGACTTCCCAGATGTTGATGCCCATGCGCTCGCACACCTGGAGGAGCTCGTTCATGAGCGCGATGTTCACACAGCGGAAGATGTTCTCAAGCAGCTTCGTCATCTCGGCGGCACGGGTGGACGAGACCGGTATGACCGTGTCGATGAAGCGCGAGTACATGGCGACCGCGATCGCGGTGCACGCGGGCGTGACCCCGCCGACGACCTTCGGCGTGTTGCGGGTCTGGAAGACCGGGTTGCCGGGGTCGACACGCTCGGGCGAGAACGCGAGGTACAGATCGGTGCCGACCTTGCGACCGTGCGCCTCGAGGATGGGCTGGACGACCTCCTCGGTGGTTCCGGGATAGGTGGTCGACTCAAGCGTGACGAGCATGTCCGGGTGCAGGTACGGCGCGACCGCCGCGGCGGCCGATTCCATGAACGACGTATCCGGTTCCTTCATCTTGTTAAGCGGCGTCGGGACACAGATGGCCACCGCGTCGGTCTCGCTCACTCGCGAGAAGTCGGTTGTCGCTTCGATGAGCCCTGCCGCCACAAGCTCGGCCAGCTCCGCGGTCGGCACGTCGGGGATGTAGCTCCTGCCGGCGTTGACTTCTATGACCTTGCTTCCGGAGACCTCTAACCCGATCACCTTGTGACCGGACTTCGCCATCTCTACTGCAAGCGGCAGACCGACATACCCAAGGCCGACCACGCCGAGCACGGCTTCTCCACTCTCGATCCGTTCTTTGAGTCCCATCTCGCTCTTCTCTCCCAGAGTCGACGTCTTACAGCGCCACAGCACCTGTCGAGCGCGGTCACGAACCTTCTGATTGTAACGGAACGCCGTTCGCCTCGAACATCGCATCGTATGCCGCGACGAGGCGGGCCGATGCAGCGGTCCAGTTGAGCCCTGCCTCGACGATCGCCCGTCCACGGCGCCCCATCTCACGCGCCCCGGCGCGATCGTCTTCAAGCGCGACGAGCGCTCGCGCGATGTCGCCCGGATCGTGGTCGTCGACCGCGTAACCCAGGCCATGGCGCTCGACGTAATCGCCGCTGAACGTGCCGCGCGTGCAGATGAGCGGGAGCGCACACGCCATGGCTTCCATCGCCTTGACCGGATAGGCGGTACGCCAGTTCTCGAGCGACGCATCATAGCACGCGAAGACGGCGTCGCAGCGATGGTAGAGCGAGGGCGTCTCGGAAGGATCGAAGCGACCGCCCACCTCCACGCGCTCCATGGTGCCCGCGATCCGCGCGATCTCAGCTTCGGCAGGGCCTCCGCCGACGAGCAGCGCGCGAAGGTGCGGGTACGGCTGAATCGCCTTCATGAGGTTCACGAGCGCCGGCGCCCAGCGCTTCTGCCCGATGAAGCTCACCACGAAGTCGGGCTCCTCGCGCTCGACCGGCGTGTAACGTTCGAGTTCCGGCGCGTTCTCAACGAGGACGATGTTGCGTGCTCCCAGATCGCGATAGTAGCCAACCTGCCCTTCACCGACGGTGATGACCACCTCGGCGCCCGGGATCGAGCGGCGTTCCAGGTAGCGCGCGGCAGCGCGGGCGATGACCCCTTTGATGCCGCTTTGCGGCAGCGCCCGGCTGTGCCGGTACATCTCCCAGAAGTCGAGCACCAGCCTCGGGCTCCCAGACGTGCGATTCACAAGCGGCAACGCCGCCGGAACAGTGTCGAGATTGTCGCAATGGATCGCGTCGGGCCTCAGTTCGGCGACGCGCCTCCTCGCGACCCTCCAGAACTCCCGGTAGCCCCCGATGTTGCCGAGACCGGCGCCATGACGGGCGGCCGGACCCGTGCTCTCGATGCGCCAGCCGTCGCGTTCGATCAGTGCCGGATCGCGCTTCTCACGGTCCCACGCAATCACGACCACCTCGTAGCCGCCGGCCACGAGCGCCTCGGCCTCCTTCGATACGCGGGGATCCGCAGTGCCGGACGCGCTCACGATCATCACGATGCGCCGTGGCGCGCTCATCGGCCCGCTCCGATCGCGTTGGGGATGGGATGCCCGCCGGCAACAGCCTCGTACACGGCCACCAGAGCGCCGCCGACCGTCTCGGGCGAGTAGCGCGCGGCGGCGCGCTCGGCGATCGTGCGGCTGTCGAACGTATCAAGACGCCCGACGGCCTGCGTGATGCCTTCGGCGAACGCACGAACGTCATCGGGGGCCACCAGCACGCCGTCCTCGGACCCCACGATGTCAGCGGGACCGCCCGAGCGGGTTGCGACGACAGGAAGACCGGTCGCAAGCGCTTCGACGAGCACGACGCCGAAACCCTCTGAGCGGGACGGCAGCACGAACAGGTCCGCGGCGCGCATCTCGGCGGCCAGCGGCTCGTCAAGCAGCACCCCGGTGAACCTCACCGCGTCGGCGATACCAAGCTTCCGAGCGAGCGATTCGAGCGACGAGCGCTCAGGGCCGTCGCCCACGATCGTGAGGCGCGCGGGAAGACCTGCGGCGAGTGTCTCGGCAAATGCTCGGAGCAGGACGTCGTGCCCCTTCTCGTACGATAAGCGCCCGACGCTCAGGATCTTAACCAACGGACCCCGCCTGCGATCGACCTGATAGTAGCGCGCGGCGTCGTACGTGTTCGGGATGACGGTCACTTTCGCCGGATCGAGGCCAAGCTCGGCGATGCTGTCGGTGGCGAGTCTGGTGCCGACGCAGATAATGGCGCGAGCACCGCAGCCCGCCGCAAGGATCTCGTTGCGCCAGCGGGGATTCTGAAGATTCGAGTACAGGTCGAGACCGTGGATGGTGAGAACGTACGGCAGACCGGCGCGCGCGCACAGCCGTCGGGCCGCCGCTCCGCTCGGGTACAGGTCGTGTACGTGCACGAAGGACGCATGCGTGCTTGCGCGCGCCCGGTCGAAGGCGCGACGTGCGGTGCGGGCGATGGCGGGGGCAACGGTCGCGTACAGCCAGCGCTTCGGAAGCACCGGATAGCGGGGCCACAGCACGAGCGACCCGTCGATGACCCGCTCCCCCTTCGCGTACGGCTTGCCGAGGACGCGGGCCACACGCTTGGGCACCCAGGGCACCGGGGCGACCACCGCCCAGCGGACGCGATCGGCGGTGGCGTGCAGCTGCTCGGCCACGAAGATGCCGCGAAAGGGCTCGTCGTCGTTGGGGAAGAGCTTGGCGAAGATCATGCCGCCGAGGCGGGTGTCTGAGGTGTCGCCGATGGGTACCGTCATCCGCGGACGCCTACTGGAGGGCGAACATGAGCTCGCCGGCACACGCAAGCTCGCCGTCGACGGTGGCCCGGGCGGTGCCGAATCCGATCGGTCCGCGGGTCTTGTCGATCGCGCACGCAAGGCGCAGCGTGTCACCCGGACGCACCTGCCGCTTGAAGCGCACCTTGTCGATCCCGGCAAACAGCGCGATGCGCCCCCGGTTCTCGGGCAACGACAGCAGTGCGACCGCGCCGACCTGCGCGAGCGCCTCGACGATGAGGACACCGGGCATCACCGGATACTCGGGAAAATGCCCGGGCACCCAGAACGCGTCGTCACGAACGTCAAGGTAGCCCACGGCGCTCTTGCCCGGGACGAGCTCGTCGACGCGGTCAACGAGCAAGAACGGATCGCGGTGCGGGATGATCGCTTCGATCTCCTCGGCGCTCAGCATCCTCGGCCCTCCCCTTCGTCGCTGTCGATGAGCGCGATATCCGCGCCAAGGCCTGCCAGCTTGTCCACGAACGACTCGTAGCCTCGCATGATGTGGTGGATGTCGCCCACGGTGGTGGCACCCTCGGCGGCAAGGCCGGCAAGCACGAGCGCCGCACCTCCACGCAGGTCGGGGCTGATCACCGGAGCGCCCGAGAGGCGCGCGGCACCCCGCACCAGGGCCCGATGCCCCTCAATCGTGATGTCCGCACCCATGCGACCGAGCTCGTCGGCGAACATGAACCGGCTCTCAAAGACGTTCTCAGTGATCACACTCGTACCATTCGCGACCGCCATGAGCGTCATGAACTGCGGCTGCATGTCGGTGGGGAATCCCGGATACGGCAGCGTCGCCGCGTCCACCGGCCGGATCGGCCCGCCGCGCTGCAGCGTGACTTCGTCGGGACCTGTGGAGATCTCGGCGCCGGCGGCGGTGAGCTTGGCAAGCACGAGGTCGAGGTGCTCGGGCTTCACGCCGGCCACCGTGACCGGCCCGCCGCACAGCGCGGCTGCAACCAGGAACGTCCCCGCTTCGATGCGGTCCCCGACGACGCCGTGCGTGACGGGAGAGAACGCCGAGACACCCTCGATCGTGATGGTCGAGGTGCCTGCGCCCTCGATGCGGGCGCCCATGGCGTTGAGGAACGCGATGAGGTCCTGGATCTCGGGCTCGCGAGCGGCGTTCTCGATGACGGTGGTACCCCAGGCGGCGGCACCCGCCATGAGGAGGTTCTCGGTGGCGCCGACGCTTGGAAAGTCCAGCGCGATGCTCGCGCCGCGCATGCCGTGCGGCGCGGTCGCCTCGATGTAGCCGTGTTCGCTCGCGATCTGGACGCCAAGCTGCGAAAGCCCGCGCAGGTGCAGATCGATCTTGCGCGAGCCGATGTTGCAGCCCCCTGGCATGGCCACGCGTGCGCGGCCGAGCCTGCCGAGGAGCGGTCCTAAAACGATGATCGACGCCCGCATCTTGGCGACGATCTCGTAGGGCGCCTCGAAGGAGTCGACGGTGGTGGCATCGATGACGAGCGAATGCTCGTCACGACGAACAGGCGCGCCAAGCCCGCCGATGACCTCGGACATCGTATCGACGTCGGCGATATCGGGCATGTTGTGAATCGTGGTCACCCCGGGCGCCAGCAGTGCCGCGGCCATGAGCTTGAGGCCCGAGTTCTTGGCGCCGCCAACGGTCACGGTACCGGACAGGGGGTTCCCGCCCGTCACGCGAATGGATTGCATGAAGAAGGACCTTCCCTTTTGAAGCGGTCCAGATTCCTACCAGCGTAGCCGAGCGAACACCGAGCGGCAATGCGATCGACGCTCCGTCACCTGAACGTGACCCGATGACGAAAGCAGGGCGGCCCGTTAGGACCGCCCTGCGGCACTCGCCTCGCTGACGCCGGTCAGACGCGCTTCTCGGCCACCTTGATCTGCGCTTTGTACCAGTTGAGGTCCATCTCGCACGCATCGCACTCGGCCTGCGCGGCTGACTGCGCTTTGAGCTCGGCCATACGCTGCTCGAGGATCTCCTTGGCCTGACGGGCGCGCTCGACGTCGATCTGCGACGACACGGCTGCGTTCTCCGCGAGCACGATCACCTTGTCCTCGTGCACCTGCAGGTAGCCGCCGGAGACCGCGAACCACTCCACGTCCTTGTTGTCGTTGAACCGCACGCGAAGCTCGCCGGCCTGAAGCAGCGCCACGAGCGGGACGTGGAGCGGCAGGATGCCGATCTCGCCCTCGACGG
>JAJFTE010000072.1 GCA_021373175.1 Actinomycetes bacterium | reverse complement strand
CTCGAGGAGAATCCATTCCTCAAGGGCGAGCGGACGGTCTACTACGACCTCGCCGGCAAGAAGCAGTACGTGTTCGCCGCCGGGAAGTTCATCGACTCCACGCCGATCGAGTTCGACTGCCCGCCGGTCGCCGTGCTGTACCTCGAGCAGCCGCTCAAGGGGAACACGTCGACGTCCATCGCCGACAACACGTACACGATCCAGCTCCAGGTCGAGAGCCTGTGCCGGAAGATCCACCTTGCCTACGAGCTGTCGCCCGCGAACGTCGCATGGGTAATGATGGGCAGCGAGGTCAAGGCGTCGCTGCTGACGAACGAGATCGGCGCCGTCTACCCGTACAAGCCGGTTCCCGGCGTAAGCTCCCCGCCCGTCATCGTCGCGACTCCGCCGGCGCTCGATCCGCAGTACCTCCCGATGCTCCAGTTCTGGATCGCGCAGAGCATGGAGATGAGCGGGATCTCGCAGCTCTCGGCGCAGGCGAAGAAACCCTCGGGCCTCAACAGCGGCGTCGCCCTCCAGACCGTCGAGGACGTGGAGAGCGATCGGCACAATCCGTGGCTGCAGTCGTTCATCCGGTTCTTCATGGACATCGCGAACATCTGCATCGAGGTTTTCCCCGCAGGGGCCGACGTGCTTCCGAAGCGCCGCGGCCGGGCCGCGATCACCTGGGCGGACATCAAGCGCGAGAGAGACAGTTTCTCGATCCAGTTCTCCGCGAGCTCCTCGCTCTCGAAGGACCCGAAAACGAAGATGGAGCAGATCGAGAAGCTCCTCGGGATGGGCGTGCTGAACAAGGCGCTTGTGCCGAGCCTGCTCGAGTTCCCCGACCTCGAGAGCGCGTACTCCATCACCTCGTCCAGCTACGACTACTGCCAGCGGATCATCGAACGCGCCGTCGAGGACAACGACTTCGAGTTCTTCGAGGCCGTCAACCTCGACCAGCTCTTCGGAGAAGCGGCGAGCACGCTGCTGCGCCTCGACGCGAGCGATGAGAAGAAAGAGACGCTCGACCGCCTGGTCAAGCTCCTGGGGATCGTGAAGGGGAAGCAGGACTCGATGAAAGCGGCGATGACGCCCCCCGAGCCTCCCGCTCCGCCTGAGTCACCCGTACAGCCGCCGACGGTACCAGGTCCGACTGGCCCGCTTCCGTTGGAAGCCGGCCCGCCTCCTGCTCCGTCGATGACCTCGCCGGCGTTGCCGGCAGCCAGCCAGCCGGGAATACCGGCAGCGTAGAGGAGAGACAGATATGGCAATAGTAATGGCGCCGTATAAGACCGCACCCGAACGAGCCGAATACAAGATGACGGCTACCACGGGAGCGATCACAACGATCGCCGCGGACGGCCCGGTCTTTTCGATGCGATGGACCTCGTCGTCGCTGATCGCGGTCATCAAACGGATCGGGATTTCCGTTGGTGTCAGAACGGCGTATGGCACGGCGCAGACCACCGATTACGGTCTGTACTTCGCCCGCTCGTTCACCGCGTCAGACAGCGGCGGGACCGCGCTCACTCTGACCACGGACAACGGGAAGCTCGACACCTCGTTTCCCACCACGGCGTTTGCCGCGGGAGACGTCAGGATCAGCACCACGGCCGTCATCACGGCCGGCACCCGGACGCTGGACGCACAGCCCATGGCGATCACCGTCGCTCAGACAAACGCTCTCGCGACGGTCTTCAACGACGACTGGACCTTCGGCGAAACCTTCGGGCGCCAGCCGATCATCCTGAGACAGAACGAGGGGATCGTCATTCACAACCTCTTCCTCATGGGCGCCACCGGCGTTCTGCGCCTCTACGTGACGGTAGAGTGGGCAGAGGTCGACAAGGGCGCGGTGAAGTAAAGGAGCAGAAGCATGACCTCTGTTGATCTTCGATTCAGCGAAGCGCTGAGCGTCGGAGCCCCGAAGAACCTCTCCGACAACGGGCGCACCGACTTCACCGGCGGCTCGATGGGGGAGCTCATCACGGCCGACCTGTGGGGCAAGTACGGCGAGTTCTGCCGGCGTGGGTGGGTGTTCGCGGCGCGCGTCGCGGCTGCCGCGGCGGTTCCCGTCAACACCACGCTCACCAACGCGCCGTCGATCTGGAACCCGGCGGGATCGGGGAAGCTCGTCATCCCTCTGCGGATCCTCCTCTCGCTCGGCGCGATCGGTACCCCGATCCTCCAGGGATTCACCCTGAGCTACCTCACGGGAGCGGGATCGGTGGAGGCAACGGGAGCCCCGGTCATCACATGGACCAACGTCGCCCCGGTGAGCATGTCGGTGGGATCCGGGAAGACCGCCATAACCAGGTTCGCCCCGGCCGTCTCGACCTACACCGTCAACCCCGCCGCGCTGATGGACCTCGGCTTCGGGCATCACCTCGAGGGCGCCGCCGCCTCGGGGCAGCTCTACAGCCAGTTCCACCACGACTTCGATACCAGCGTTCTGCTGTGGCCCGGCTCGACGTTGCACTTCGGGTCGACCATCGCCACCAGCACGACGTACTGGACCACTATCGTCTTCGCAGAGATCCCTCTGCTGACCACGGTGTAAGGGAGGACTGAAATGCCTGTTGAACAGAGACAGACGAACATCGAGGGAGTCCAGCAGCTCCAGCCGGGGCAGATCAGCTTCGGGTCGATAGGGAGCTACGGGAACCAGATCGTGTCCGATCTCTACGGGAAATACGGGGAACTGTGCCGCCGCGGATGGGTCTTCTCGGCCACCGTGGCAGCCGCCGCAGCGATCCCTGTCGGAACGACCCTGACGAACGCTCCGGTGATCTGGAACGTATCGAGCTCGGCAAAACTGGTTGTCCCTCTTCAGATCATCCTTTCCCTCGGGGCAATCGGGACGCCGATTCTCCAGGGATTCGCGGTCTATTTCCTGAAGAACACGGGGGATACGATCGGGACCGGTCTTCCGATCGTGACGTTCACGGAAATCGCCCCGGTCTGCACGCTGATCGGACGAGGAATCACGCCCAGGACGAAGTTCGCCGGCGCCGTCGCTACCTACACGACCCAGCCGGCAAAGCTCATGGACCTGGGCTTCGGCCACCATCTCGAGGGAGCGGCCGCGAGCGGACAGCTTTACTCTCAGTTCCTCTACGACTTCAACGGGACCGTGATGCTGCCCCCGGGTACCTCGCTCACCCTCGGGTCGACGATCGCGACGTCCACGACCTACTGGACGACGATCCTCTTCGCCGAGCTGCCGATCCCGCAGGTCTACTAGGAGGCCGGCTGTGGATGGCATGACGCTCGACAGCTTGTCGGCCGAAGAGCTCACCGCGCTGGAGGAGGCGATCGCCAAGCGCAAGTCGGCGCAGTCGGAAAACCCGATGGCGGCGATAGCCTCCGTTTGCCAGATGCTCCTGGAGAAGTGCGAGGGGCTGGAGAAGAAGCTCTCCCAGCTCGAGACGGACTTCTACCAGAAGGTGCTCGGCGGGATCGACGGGCTGTACAAGGAGAACCTGCGGGCGGACGGACTGAAGGCTTTCGGCGAGAAGCACGGCCCGATGTTCGCTCCGTTCGCTGACGACTTCAAGCGGGTTTTCGAGAAGGACCTCATCCCCCTCGTCTTCGACTACCTCGAGGAGCTGAAGGGGCAGGACGGGTACAACGACGAGATGGGCGACGGGAAGCTGAAAGAGCTCGCCGCGCAGATCCAGGGCCGGCTCGCTCCGAAAGCCCCCGAGGCATCCGTCGAGGTGACGTCCGTCGAGGCGAAGCCCGAAGAGACTCCCGCGGAGAAGCCGGCAGAAGAGGGTCCGGGGGACGGGATCACCCCGGACATCGAAAACGAGATCGCGCGCATGAAGCGCAAAGACGAGGCGCGTGAAAGCGCCCGTGAAAAAGCCCGAACCAAGGGCGCAGCTTAGGAGGGTATGACGCATGGCACAGCAGGTCACGGCTGATGCCTTCTTGCTCGGGCTGTACAAGCGCACGTACACCGACAAGAAGATCAGAGGGATGTTCTTCCGCAACTCCCCCGTGGGGCGGAGGATCGAGAAGAACCGCATCGAGGGGCAGACCTACCAGGTCACGATGCCCTACGACCGCGGAGGGGCGACCTCGGGCGACTACACGATCGCCGTGGCGAACGCCGCATCGGGAGCGAAGACCGCCGAGATGGCCGTCACGCCTGGCAACATCTTCACGGTGTTCCTCGTGACGCAGAAAGAGTATCTCGCGGCGCGAACCAAGCGCGGCGGGTACCTCAAGGCGCTCGGCTACAAGCTCTTCGCCGCCTGCGACAGCCAGCGGAAGCTCTTCGCCGCGATGCTCTACGGCTACGGCTGCGGAGATCTCGGCTACCTGCCAGGCGCGGTAGCGGCCGCGGCAACGACCGCCACGCTGAACTTCGACACCGTGGTAAAGATGGCGATCGGAACGCAGTTCTACGTCGTGAACGGTGCGCTGCCCACCTCCGCGTACTACGATGCGGTGGTACGGACGGTCTCCGCGATCGACGGGAACGTCATCACCTGGACCGGCGGCGGCGCGACGGCGGGCGGCTGGATAGCGGGATCGGCGATCCACATCGTCGGTGGCCGCGACGCGACCCCCCTGGCGAGCATGCCCACCGGCCTAGCGGGATGGGTCCCGTACCTCGCCAACCGAACCGGCGCAAACTGGACGACCTACATCGGGACCGCCTTCTACGGCGTCACCCGCTCGACGTCGACGAACGCCCTCGCGGGTTGGTTCTACCAGCGGGCCGGGGGCGAGCTGTACATGGACGCCATCGTCTCGGGTGTCGCCATGGCGCGCAGGGGCGGAGGCGTCCCGAACATCATCGCGATCAACGACGAGGACTGGCTGGTCATGAACGGGGAGGTAAATACCCAGACCGCCATGATGCAGCAGATCAACGTCGCGGGCGCGAAGAACGCGAAGAACGAGGTTGCCCGCGGGCTGGCGGCGCTGCGCTTCGCGATGTCGACGAACTGGATCGAGAACGTCTACGATGACCCCTACTGCCCGAGGGGCCATGCGTGGATCCTCGACAACGACTGCGTTGAGTTCGTCACCTACTCGAACGCCGAGAAGCAGCTCAACGACGGCGTGGTCGACAATGAGCCGGGAGCCGCGGCGGCCGACGAGAACCAGGAAGAGCCCGACACGACGTTCAAGATGAACATCGAGGATTACCTGACCATGGACGGCAACGCGACCTCCGTCGAAGGCCCGGCCACCCAGGTCAGCGTCTCGCTGTACGGGAACTTCGTCGTGCGTGAGCCCGGGCACTGCTCGACCGTAGTGTTCTAAGCGCCCCAGCGCTTCGCTTCTCCTTTCCCTCCAGGGGGGCCTCGCGAGAGGCCCCTCTCTTTCGGTCTATATAGTCGCGCGTGAGGGTTATCGAGCTGGAGCGCCTATATAGGTGAGGGGATACGATGCTAGCCAGCGAGATCATCCTTCGGGCGCGCCATGTAGCGGACCTTCCCAGCTCGCAGTTCATCGACCACAACGATGAGCTGGCGTCGCTTAACGAGAGCTGGAAAGACATATACGCGGCGCTTCTCGAGAACGACGACGACTACTACCTCACGGAAACCACGCTGACACTCGGCCCGACGTTCGCGGTCGCTGGCACCACGAACGAGTACCTTCTGCCGCTGCCGACCGACTGCGCGCGCCTCCGCTACGTCGATTACCGGGGAACGATGGACTGGCTGCCGATGTCGAAGTTCAACCTCGGTATGAAGGACAACCAGCCCGCGAGCCCGTACTACCGCATCAAGGGGGCGTTCCTCTGGGTCATCGGGGCCAGCGTGCCGGCGACCGGACTGTCGGTGAAAATCGGCTACTACCCGGCCCAGGAGACGATCACCTGCCCGCAGGCGGACCTCGAGTTCGGCTCGAGCTACACGGCGCCGGACTGGATGGGGATCGGAGGCGCCTGCTACGCGGCATACGGGAAGTCGATGGTCTACACGCTCACCACGGGTACGGTGATCACCGCCGAGAGCATCAGCAGCTCGACGGTCGCGGCTCCCGTGGCGCTTTTCACCGAGTCGGGGGCGGTGACGAACCTCGTCTACTACAAGGGAACGCTGTACTGGATCCGCGGCGGGAGCATGTGGTACAAGGCGAGCGCGCTGGTGGCGGCGTTCGTCGCTCCGACGCAGGTCGGCGCCATCGTGAACGTCGTCGCGTTCTGCATCGTCGCCGACACCATCTACTACGCCAACGCCACGCAGATCCGCTCCTGTTCGCTCACCGGCGGCGGAGATGCGCTGGTGGTCACGGCGACCGCAACGAGCCTCGCGATCTACGGGACGACCGTCGTCTACGCGACCGCCGCGGGGGCCGTGGTCGTCAACACTCCGACCCCGACCACGATCTATGCATCGGGGATCACGAAGATCACCGGCGAGCCTGACGTGCTGTGCGTGCTGGATTCCACGGGGGACCTGCGGAGGGTGACGCTGACGCTCGGGACCACCGCGGCGATCGCCACCGACGAAGTGATCGACACCCAGGTCACGGACATCGGATTCCCAGTCCCCGATGTCGGGCAGTCGCCCGAGACGGTCATCGTCGGGGTCAGGCGCGCGGAGCGCCAGCAGCTTCGGGGGGTCGATGTCACGGTCGACTACGACTTCAGCTACCCGAACAACCTGGTCCCCGAAATCATGGCCTACCAGAGCGCGATCGACTTCCGTGCCAAGCAGAGCCAGGAAACCGAAGAGCTGAAAGAGAAGCTCGTGGCGAAGTGGG
>JAJFTE010000059.1 GCA_021373175.1 Actinomycetes bacterium | reverse complement strand
GACTACGCGAACCTCAGGGCCACTCTCAAGGGCCGCTCGCTCGGTGTACCCCTCGAGCGAATGCTCGTGAATCTCGGCACCGTGCCCGCCGAGGAGTTCACCGGCCCGCTTGAGCAGCTGCCGCGATTCCTGTCCCAGGTGGCAGTATCGCTTGCAAGTGACGAAGAGCACGCCGTGACCGTCGAGGAGATCGACGCCACGGTGGAGCACGCCGAGTTCGCCGACCTCATCGAGACCGCGCGCGCTTCGAAGAGCGGTGCCCTGAAAGAGCTCGCCGGCCTCATGGTTGACGCCGCCAATACGCGGACGGCTATCCGCGCGCGCCGCCGCGGGCGTTCGGCGTCGGAGCTGGCCGCGACTCTGTTCCCTGGCGGTTCGTTTGGCCTTGACACGATCGAGTCCGCATATACGCTCTCAGTGGCGGAGCTCGTCGACGCGATTGCCGCGATGCCCGGACTCGGCGGCGTCGACGTCGCGTCGCTCGCGGATCCCTCCACGCTTGACGTCGTGCTCGACAACCTGATAGCGCGTTTCCTGCGCTCGGCCCGGGCCATGCAGTTCGGGCCCGAGCCGGTCATCGCCTACGTTATGGCGCGGGAGGCTGAAGTGATCGCTGTCCGCACGCTGCTTATCGGGCGACTTGCCGGACTCGACCGGGAGGTGCTCCGCAGCAGGCTGCGCGAGCTGTACGTATAGGTGGTGACATGGCGCGTATCGCGATAGTAGGGGACTCGACGAGCGTTGCGGGATTCCGCCCGCTCGGCTTCGCGGTGTTCCCTGTCCAGCGTGCCCAGGATGCGCGCGAGCTGTGGAGCGAGCTCGCTGGTGGGCGGTACGGCGTCGTGTTCGTGACGGAGCCGGTCTACTCGGCGATCGAGGACCTTGTGGCCGAGGTGATCGGTCAGCCGATCCCCGCCGTGACGGTCATCCCCGGTGCCGGCAGCGCCGGCGGTGTGGGTGGCGCGAAGATCAATCGCGCGATCGAGCGTGCGCTCGGTACCAGCATGTTGATCCGGGAAGAGGAAGCGTAGATGGAGCAGGGCAGAATCGTGAAGGTCGCGGGCCCTCTGGTCGTTGCCGAGGGTCTCGTCGAGTCCAGGATGTACGACCTCGTCCGCGTCGGCGTCGAGGGGCTCATGGGCGAGATCATCGAGATGCGGGGCGACCGCGCCTCGATCCAGGTGTACGAGGAGACCGAGGGTCTGGGCCCGGGCGATCCGGTCGACGCGACCGGTGCGCCGCTTTCGGTGGAGCTTGGCCCTGGCATGCTCGAGTCCGTCTACGACGGTGTGCAGCGGCCGCTCGACGTGCTCGAGCACCTGGCCGGGGCGTTCCTCGCGCGCGGCGTGACCGCGCCCGGGCTTGACCGCAAGAAGCGCTGGGAGTTCGTGGCGACCGTCTCGGCAGGTGCGCGGGTGACGGGCGGCGACATCATCGGGACCGTGCAGGAGAACGTCGTCATCGAGCATCGGATCATGGTGCCGCCGGGCATCTCGGGCACGATCGCCGGCATCGCGAGCGGGAGCTACACGGTGACCGACCCGATCGGACACCTCACGACCGAGGCGGGCGACACCGTCGAGCTTACGATGATGCAGACGTGGCCTGTCCGGATGGCACGCCCGTATGCGCGCCGCGTGTCGGCCGCTGAACCGTTGACGACTGGTACCCGCGTGATCGACACCTTCTTCCCGCTCGTGAAGGGCGGCGTGGCATGCATCCCGGGTCCGTTCGGCGCCGGCAAGACCGTCACGCAGCACCAGATCGCGAAGTGGAGCGACGCCGAGGTCGTCATCTTCATCGGCTGCGGCGAGCGCGGCAACGAGATGACCGACGTCCTCATGGAGTTCCCCGAGCTCGTGGACCCGTATTCGGGCGAGCCGCTCATGAAGCGCACCGTGCTCGTGGCCAACACGTCGAACATGCCGGTTGCCGCCCGCGAAGCGAGCGTCTACACCGGTATCACGATGGCCGAGTACTTCCGGGACATGGGTTACAACGTGGTGCTGCAGGCCGACTCCACCAGCCGCTGGGCCGAGGCGATGCGCGAGATCTCCGGTCGCCTCGAGGAGATGCCTGGCGACGAAGGCTTCCCTGCTTACCTCGGCACGCGGCTCGCGGCATTCTACGAGCGCGCCGGCAAGGTCGAGTGCCTCGGCGCCGAAAGCGGGCGGCTCGGTTCGGTGTCGGTCGTTGGGTCCGTGTCGCCTCCCGGCGGCGACCTCTCGGAGCCGGTCGTGCAGAACACGCTGCGCGTGGTCAAGGTCTTCTGGGCGCTCCAGGACGAACTTGCGTTCCAGCGGCATTTTCCGGCTATCGATTGGCTCACCAGCTACTCGCTCTACCTCGACAAAGTGGCGCCGTACTGGGCCGAGCAAGTCTCGGAGGAGTACCGCGCTCGTCGCGACGAGTGCATGGCGATCCTCCAGCGCGAGAACGAGCTTGCCGAGATCGTGCGGCTCGTGGGGCTGGAGGCGCTTTCGGCCGAGGAGCAGATCCTGATGGAGACCGCCAAGTCGATTCGCGAGGACTTCTTGCAGCAGAACGCGTTCCGCGATGACGACCAGTTCTCGTCGCTTGCCGAGCAAGACCTGCTGCTTAAGACGATTCTGCTCTTCCACCAGCGAGCGATCAGAGCGCACGCTCAGGGCGCCTCGCTCAAAGACATCTTTGCTGCGCCGGTGCGCGAGCGCATCACCCGGGCCAAGTACCTCACGGGCGAAGCTGCCACGGTGGCCGCCGAGTATGCGTCGATCGCCTCGGACATCGAGACGCAGCTTGTGGGCGGTAGCGCCGACGAGAACGCGCGTGTCGGCTATGTGGGAGGTGAGCGGTAGTGCGCGAGTACATGACCACCCGCGATATCGTGGGGCCACTGCTGCTCATCGAGCGTGTGGTCGACGTCACCTACGGCGAGCTTGTGGAGCTTGAGTATCCGGATGGTACCCGCAGCCTCGGCAACGTGCTCGAGATCGATGGCGACCTGGCGCTTGTGCAGGCGTTCGAGGGCACACGTGGTTCGAACCCCTCGGGCACGAAAGCGAAGTTCTTGGGCCGCTCGCTCGAGCTCGGCGTGTCGCGCGACATGCTGGGGCGCGTCTTCGACGGCCTCGGCCGCCCGAACGACGGCGGCCCCGAGATCATCCCGGACAAGCGCCTCTCGATCTACGGCTCGCCGATCAACCCCACGGCGCGCGACTACCCCGACGACTTCATCCAGACGGGCGTTTCGGCCATTGACGGGCTTAACCCGCTCGTCCGCGGCCAGAAGCTGCCGATCTTCTCGGGCAGTGGCTTGCCGCACAACGAGCTCGCGGCGCAGATCGCACGTCAGGCGGCCGTTCTCGCGCGCAGCGCGCAGCCGGACGTCGTTGGCGAGAAACTCGAAGGCGAGTTCGCGGTCGTGTTCGCCGCCATGGGGATCACCTT
>JAJFTE010000010.1 GCA_021373175.1 Actinomycetes bacterium | reverse complement strand
ATTCGCTCGGGCAGCATGCTCTTGACCGTCGTCGGGGTGCTCGAAGCGAAGGGAACCTCCGGGTTCACGAACGTGGACTCCTCGGCGATCATCCCGCTCACAACGCTTCAGCGCTACGTGACGGGCAGCACGTACCTGTCGACCATCACGATCACGGTCACCGACGAGGCCCAGATGACGGCCGCCCAGAACTCCGTAAGCGCACTGCTGCTGTCGCGTCACGGGATCGCGGACCCGGCGAATGCGGACTTCCGGATCATGAACATGGCGGACCTCTTGAGTTCGATCTCTACGGTGACCGGGACGTTCACCGCGCTTCTGGCCGCGATCGCCGGCATCTCGCTTCTGGTGGGTGGCATTGGAATCATGAACATGATGCTCACCACAGTGACCGAGCGGACCCGCGAGATCGGCCTCAGGAAGGCCATCGGCGCTGATGACAACATCATCTCGCTGCAATTCCTCGCCGAGTCCGTGGTGCTCACGCTGCTTGGCGGCCTGATCGGCATCGTGCTGGGCTGGGTCATCGCTGTCGTCGCCTCGAACCTGCTCTCGATGACCGCTGTCGTGTCGGTGAACTCGATCGGCCTGGCGGCCGGCGTCTGCGCCGTCATCGGCGTCGTGTTCGGCTACTACCCGGCCCGCAGGGCCGCCGCCATGAGCCCGATCGATGCGCTCAGATACCAGTAAGCGTGTGCCCGGTCACGCCGGGCAGAAGTGAACGGAGTCCGAAGATGGACAAGAAGATACTCGTCGTGGTGGTCGGGATCGCGCTTGTGGGCGCCGCGTTCTTCGGCGGCACGCTCTTCGCGAAGTCGGGTACGGCGGGCACATCGGGGCGAGCCGGCTTCGCTGGCGGCCCGATGGGGCAGCTCTCGGCAACCGAGCGGTCAAGGATCCAGAACATGACGGATGCCGAGCGCCAGGCGTACTTCCAGGAGAAGGCGGGCTCGCAGGCAGCAAGCGGCACCGTCGGTACGCGCGGCCCGCGCGCCGGCCTCATCGAGGGCGACGTCCTTGAAGTGGCGAGCGATACGGTCACCGTCAAGCTCACCGGCGGCGGCTCGCAGACGGTCTACACGGACGCGAACACCGTCATCGGCTATGCCGAGGGCGCTGGGAAGATCGCCGCCGGCTCCCCGGTCCTGGTCTTCTCACAGCCGAGCGCCGACAACGTGGTGACCGCGCAAGCCATCCTGGTCAAGAAGTGAGACGGCCTCGGTCTCTGGTCGCAGCCGAACGCAGAGAGGGCCGCCTTCTCAGGCGACCCTCTCCCATCGCTGCTGGACAGCGACGTTCATCCGTGTTTGCGGGTGGTGCGTTGCATCCGGGCATCTCGCCCGAAACGACGCCGTCCTACGAGGATGACACCTCCGCAGCGATGCTGGTTCTACTCAACGCTGGATCACCTCCTCGGATCGGCGGGTCGCCGGATCGCGCCCTCGGGATGCACCCGTGCCGCTATTCTAGCGAGTGCTGTGCCGAAATGCGAGACGCCCACGACCGAGCGGCCGGCACAGCGCCTGTTGTGCTTTCCCGACGAGTGCTACAGGCTGTAGAGTCGTTGTTCGAACATCCGCCGACGTTTTCCAGGCGCAAGCGACGAGCGCACCGGAGCACAGGAGTAGCCTGTGAATATGCCCGACGTCCCACAGGTCTCAAGCGAGCTCGCGTGGCGCGACAGGTTGGCGCGCTGGACGCTGCGGTGCGGCATCCGACGCAACCGCGCGCTCGTGAAGAGCGGCCTCTACCGGGTGGGCGAGCCCGCACCGGAGTCCCCGGTGATCGTGACCGCGAACTACCGGATGACCTTCGACCTCGTCCGGCGCGACCTCGCCGGCATCGATGCCTGGTTGCTCGTCCTCGACACCCGCGGCGTGAACGTGTGGTGTGCGGCCGGCAAAGGGACGTTCGGCGACCGGGAGGTCATGCTTCGGGCGGCCGTGACCGGCCTCGAGCGGCACGTCTCGCACCGCGTCCTCGTGCTGCCGCAACTCTCGGCAACCGGCGTCTCGGCGGCGAAGGTGCGTGCGACCTCGGGCTGGCGTGTAGTCTTCGGACCGGTCCGTTCAGGCGACATCGCGGCGTTCCTGGCGGCGAACATGAAGGCGACGCCACAGATGCGAGCCATCACCTTCACGTTGGCCGAGCGGATCGTGCTCGTGCCCGTCGAGCTGGTGGGCGCGTTCGCGGGGTGGCGCGCGCTCATCCCGTTCGGACTCCTCGCCCTCGGCGCTCTCGTATCGCTGGGCGACTCCGGCGCGACGATCGCGCAGCCGCTCGTGGCGTACCTCGCGGGCGTCGCCGGGGGGGCTGCGCTCGTTCCGACGCTGCTGCCGTGGCTGCCCGGCCACGCGCTCTCCCTCAAGGGTGCCGAGGCGGGAGCGGTTCTCGGCCTTTTCGCCGGTCTCGCGCTTGGCGCACCGCCACTCTCGATCGGCGCAGGCACGCTCCTTTCAGGTGCTGTCGCGTCGTACCTCGGCGTGAACTTCACCGGTGCCACACCGTACACCTCACCCTCGGGCGTGGAGAAGGAGCTTCGGGTCGCGCTCCCGCTCATGGGTGCGGCGATCGTGCTCGCGGGCGTACTATGGGTAGTGCAAGCATTCCTGGGCTAGGAGTGTCATGAACGGATTTCGCTATCTAAGCGGCGTGGCGAGCCTTAGGCTCGACGCCGAGAAGTGCACCGGCTGCCAGGTGTGCCTGGCGGTTTGCCCGCACGCCGTCTTCGGCATGGCCGAGGACCGCCGCGCCCGCATCATCGACCTTGACGCATGCATGGAATGCGGTGCCTGCGCGAACAATTGCGCGTTCGACGCGATCTCGCTCACGCCCGGCGTCGGCTGTGCCGAGGCGATCATCTACGGCTGGATGCACCACACCGAACCGACATGCGGGTGCTCGGGCGACGACGGCTCGCCGGCAAGCGCCTGTTGCGGCGGCCTGCCGACAGGCGCCACCGAGGACCCCGTCAGCTGCGGTGAGCCGCAAGCGCCAGCTTGATGAGCGCGGACGCTGCGGACGGCAGCGGGATCCAGTACGTGCGCGGCACCTTCGTGCGCGCGCATGCCGACTGGTGGCGCGCACTCTAAAGCGCCGTTCACCGACTCCGAAGCCTCGTTCAGAAGGAACGAGGCTTTTTAAGTCGAAAGGTATGAACGCGGTCGAGAACCGCATCGGCATCCACACGCGCTGGAGGAATCGGCCGTGAAGAGAAACACACCTGTTCGACATACTCCGCCTGTAGCAAGCGTCGGAACGTCGGTCGCCGTCGGTGCCGCCATCGGCATCGTGCTCGGCCAGTTCATTGGAAGCATGCTCCTGGGACTGTTCCTCGGCGGGGCGCTCGGCGTCGTTGTCGGCGTCGCCCTAGCGACCGGCTACGTCAAGATCCGTCACTAGTCCCGGCCCCGCTCCTTCTTGAGCTGCTT
>JAJFTE010000043.1 GCA_021373175.1 Actinomycetes bacterium | reverse complement strand
CCTGAGAGCCATGCGCCGACCAATACGCCGACGAGTCCAGCGGCGATGGTAATCGTCCACTGCAGAAGTTCAACCTGCGCCTGTGGCTGCTGTGCCACGGTGTGCTCCCCGTGCATCTAACGTCTTTGGGCATCAGCTGCGGCCGATGCGCCTCTCTTCATCTTAGCGCTCCTGGCCGTCAGCTGGATGCCCTGGTTAGGCGGCGCCGCAACTCCCGACGACCCCTGAGTCCGTCGCCCTTCCGATATCCCTTATCCAAAGCCGAGCGAGCAGGTAAGGCCCGGAGCGAAATTGCTGCAGGAGGCAGAATGCTCCTGCCCGCGTGCGTGGCCCACGGGCGCCGGCGCGCGTGAGAGTCGCAGCCGCCGGAGGGCCGAGCGGTCGCTGCCCGGATGCGTGGCGAGACGCTTCCGCGCCGAGTCGCGGGATCAGCTTGATGGGAGCACCCTTCCCCGGACCGACCGCCGGGCCGCGACGAGTGCGAGCGGACGTGGGCACGCCGAGGGATCAGGAGCCCGAGCAAAGGAGAGTACCGATCGCCGAGGATGGCGTGAACCCTTCCGTGCCCGCAATCGTGTGCGAACAGGAGTGCCGAGGAGTTGGCCCGCCTAACGTCTTGGTGCTTCAGCTGCGCGCCGAAGCCTATTCACCCAGCCTACGACTCTGACGCGTCAGCTGGAAGCACTTGTTAGGCGAACGGCCTATGGTTCCCGGACCACCCAATGGCTGGCCTCGAGCGCCGCGTAGAAGCCGGCGAGGTCGGTCGCCTCGATCGAGCCCTCGCCGAGGTACTCATCAAGAGCGTCGAACGTGCACACGTGTGTGCTCATATCCACCTGCACGAGGCCGTTGCTGTCGCAGAACACCGTGATGTCGGCGCCGCCGGAACGGTGTGAGACCTCAGGGTCGGTGGCACGGACGGCAATCCACTCGCCGCTGTCGAAACGGCGGACCCAGATGCCGTCGGTCCACTGAGACGGAGGTCTGTCCCGGGTGGCAGCGGGATTATCGAGCACGGCAAGCCTGGAGGACCACTCATCGATGTAGCCAGCGGTCCCCGAGCCGCAGCCGACGAGTGTGGTGGCGAACAAGAGGACGAGCACGAGGACCGTGAACCGCTTGCGCACCATCGGCGCCTCCGTGTCGTTTCGCCTAACGCATTTGCGCATCAGCTGCGCGCCGATGCCGTCCCGGTCAGTCTACCGCTTGCGCGTCAGCTGGATGCGCTTGTTAGCCGTGCCGCCATCAGTAGTCTTCGAAACGCTGACCAGACCCCAGGTCCAGCTCATGCCCACCGACGCTCGCCCGATCTCCGCCTAGCCACCGGATCTCGAGCTGGCCGGGCCACTCGTCATCAAACCCGTCCTCAGAGAAGAGAAGCTCCTGGAATTCCGTGAGCATAGCGACCTCGCGAGCCCGCCCATCACGTGGCCGCGCGACCACGCGGAGAGCGCCCCCGTCCATCGCGCCGCCGTCGACAATGTACACATCGATTTGCCACGCGCCGTCGGGGGATGTCACCGTCTGGAGCAAGGTCCCGGTCCGGAGGGCGATCACGCCGTACGCCACCACTGCAAGCACCACGAGCGTGGCGGCGATCAAGATCGCTTTCCTCCACGACCTGCTCGGTGAGGTCGGTTCCGACGCTTCAGTCACAACTCCCCCAGTCCCGCCGGCTACGGCTAACGCATTTGCGGATAACCTGCGAGCGAAGCGAGTCAGGTTGATCCGCGGGTTAGTCGCTCCGGTACATCGTACAGCTGCGTTGTCAGCAGTATCTCGCGACCTGGGTCACTTGGCTTCACTAGCACGTACATAGAGTCTCCGGTTGTGCTCTCAGCTACTGTCTTCACGTGTTCGAGACGCGACTCAAGTGCGGCGTGCATCTTCGCACGAACACCCGAGGAGTCGCGGTTCCGATTGAAGATCACTAGCGCCGTCTTGGAATCGCGCCAAGTGAGGTAGCCCAGAAGCTGGTCTAAAGCATCATTGAAGCCCTTTGGGCCGTGCCAGAACTTACATTCTGCGATGAACACGTTCCTGTCTCCGGAGCGGAGAAGGATGTCCGTCTTCCCAGACGCGTTGAACGTCTCCCCTGTGGCGCCCCCCTGATAGTGGCCGTTCAGTTGGAGGAGGAAATGGTCACGTATCGCCTCTTCATCCAGATCACCGAAGGACGCCGGATTCCTCTCGATTACGAGGGACATACTGCGCATTACCGAGAGAATGTAGTCGTATTCTTCTCTAGCGAGTATCGGCTCCGGCTCGTATTTGCCCACGGCGACCTTGGGCTGGGTGACAGGCGCAGGACGTCTCTGCATGGGTACCGCAAAGGACGGCGGTTGCTCCGTGCGCTTCATCGGGATGCCGAGTGATGCGACCGCGTTGGTGGCCGCCAGCGCCTTCGTACGCTTGCGCTCAAGCGCAGCGGGAACCAGCGCCTTGATCGACGCATTGTGATTCGCGACGTCGATTGCAAGGTAGTTGACTGCGTCCGCCAGCGACTTCAGGTGGCCCTCGATTTGACGCTTCAGCGCTTCGCTGTTGGCGGAGTCATCGGGGAATGAGACGGCAAACCGAACGTCTCTACCCACAATCTCTATGTCCGGATAGCCTCCCATGGAGAAGGACGACGCCCGGATTCGCCAGAGTTTGGCGTCTCCGTCGAACGGTATGGCGATGGTGAGCTTCGTTCCTGCGACCACAATCGGTCGCCCATCACCGTAGCCGCCACGGAGGAAGTCGTGAGACACATCAATCTTGGTCGCATCATTCGACACCATGTAGTAGTCGTCGACGTGGAGCACAAGAGGCGAAAGAGTGCCCTTGGAGACAAAGTGCTCTTCCAGTACGGCTTGGGAGGCGTTCAGAACGTAGTCGTTGCCCAGACCGTCAATTTCGCCACGTATGCCATCCTCCAGGTTCCTGAAGGAGGCGAACGTGTCTCCATCTGCAAAAGGCCGCACGGCACTCCCCCGTGACTAGGATGCGACTAACGTCTTGGTGCTTCAGCTGCGCGCCGAAGACTTGTCACCCAGCCTACGACTCTGGCGCGTCAGCTGGAAGCACTTGTTAGGCGCCTTCGTTCAGCCTGCCGAGCCACTCGCTGAACCATACTGCCAGGTCAGTGGCGACAAACTGTGTCATCGCGACGACATCCAGGCGGCCAATGCCTTCGTCATGCAGTAGCCCTTTGCCAACAAGCTCAGCGCAAACCATGCGGAGAGTTGGCGTGTCGAGCGCGGGCAACGCCTTGGTCAGGCTGTACGGCTCCATGAAGCCCGGCACAGACTGTCGTACCTTTGGGATGCTCGCGACACGTATCCCTTCGAATCCGCCGCCGGGAGCCACTGGCGCCGCCAGTACCGCGCCTAGCACCTGCAGGTGGACGTCTTCGAGGTCTGCGAGAAGACGGGCAGCCCTCTCAGCTTCGTCCCACGAATGAGACTCCACGACCTGCCTGCTGAGGATCGCGGCGAACCGCGCTCTCTTGTTGGATGAGCGGGAACGCGCCACTGAGTCCAGCGTGGCGAGAACTAGGTCAGCGAACGCGTCGTCTTCAAGACTAGCCGCGACTCCCTCAACGTCCGCAAGGCGGTCCGCCAGCTGCTCCAGGAAGTCCGTGACTCGCTCCATCTGGATCTTGGCGGCGCCACCCGCCAGCAGTGTGTCCAAGGCACCACCCACGTACGGCACAACCTGTACGGCTGCGCGCAGGGCGTAAAGCTCCGCGTAGCGATCGCGTGCTGTGGCAATCGCGGTTGGTTCCAAATTGGCTTCCAGCGGTACCTCCAGTGTGCCCAACGTCTCGGCGCTTCACCAGCGGCGCGCCGGCGAGCGCTTGCCACCCGAGATGCTCCTATATCGTGTCAATCCCCCTTAGTGCGCGCAAGTCCGCCACCAGGTCGGCGTAGATCTCGCGTGCCAGGTAGCGCTTGAGGCATCGGATAATCTCTGACTTCGAGAGACCTTCGGCCGTTCGTCGCTCAGCGTAGGCCCGGGTCCGCTCATCATGTGCCAGACGCACGATCACAGCCATGTACAGCGCGCGGTTCGCCTGCCGATCCCCGCCGCGACTCAGCCGATGCCTGTCCGTGCGTCCACTCGAAGCGGGGATCGGCGCTGCGCCGCACAGCCGTGCGAAGGCGGCTTCCGAGTGCAGACGCTCAATGTTCTGACCGGCCGTGACGAGCAGCTGCCCTGCGTGGTCGACGCCGATGCCGCATTGGGCCATCGTGCGGGGAGCTGCCTTGCGGACCAGGCGCGACAACGCCGCATCGAGTTCGGCAATCTCGGCGTCGAGGGTGACGATCCTCCGCGAAAGGCTGCGGAGCGCGGCCTTCGTACCCTGCAAAGGATCTTCGAGACGGCTCGAGTCGGCACGCATCGCCGCGCATACTTCGATCCGCTGGGGGCTCGAAAGGGTTTCGAGTCTCTCCCTCAGCGGGGCAGGTGCCGTTGTGACCGTCGCCTTCAGGCTGCTCGCCGCGGCGGTCCGTGCCTTGACGGCTCCCGTACGCGCGACACGAAGAGCCCGGATGGATTCAACCACGCCGGTGCGGTCCTTCGGTGATCCTACCGCCGTACCTGCCAGGACGGAGCGTGTCGCCGCCTCGGCATCGATCGGGTCGGACTTGCCCCGCCGGCGACGCATACGACGGTCAGGACGGTCCACCTCAACGACGTCGACGCCTTGTGCGGACAGGTAGCGGGCAAGTCCCGCGCCGTAACTGCCGGTACCCTCCACTCCGACCGACGACACCTCACCGTGGCCCCGCAGCCACGAGTGCAGTTCGCGGTAACCACAGCTGTTCGCTTCGAACTGTGCCGTCGCAAGAATCCTGCCTGCAACGTCGATCGCTGCTGCATGATGCGTGCTTCCGTGGGTATCGACGCCGCCGATGACAACTCTGCCGCTTCCTGCCATGCTCGACCTGCCTTCCGGTGAAGGCACGCGCCGGCCGGGCGGGCGGACAAGACAGTGACGGGCGCCTTCGCACAGGCTCCTATGAGGTCACGGACGGCCGTCCGGTCGCGTGCGAATGGATGCGAGCCCCGTCGATCGGGCGACAGATCTCGGGCAAGGACACGCGGTCAGTCTACCGCTGGGTCAACCCGATCGACGCAGGCCCGGCACCCATCCTCACAGAGACAGGTGCTGTAGACCATATTCACTGTCTACCGTACCGGCGCTGTCAGGTTGACGCCCGGGTTAGGTCCCTGACGGCTCTGCCCGCGGTGCCAACCGTGGACGCGTGAATACTCCGATTGTGGAAGCGATCGCGTCAGGGCCACCTGCCTCTGCGGCAAACCAGAGTCCGCCGTACATTGCGATGCGCCAGACGGAGGCCTGGTCACAGTCCGAGGTCTGCAGACCCTGGTAGACAACCGTGTCATTCCCCAGTCGACGAGTCACGACGTAGTCGCCGTGCGGAGCGAATATCTCGTCTTCGAAGTGGCGAGCGAGAGCGGCGTTCAACCATGTGAGCTCCACCACTGTATCGCTGGCGAGAACCGTCTTGAACTCACACCACACGAGACCGCGTGCTATCAGACGGAAGAGATCCGCGATCCGCGCCGTATCCACCGGAATCACCAGGCTGGGACTGCGAGAAGCGCCCTCCCGCGTCATGACTTGTCGCATACCCTCCGCAATCTCGCGGCGCAACGGTGCATTCTTCTGAAGGCGCTTGGGAACCATCGTTGTCAGGTTGGACGCTGCCGCAGCGTGACGATCTCCGAACGGCAGGAGGGCGGTCGCGTAGTGTTCGAGATCGGCCTTGCGGCGATTGCAGCTCTCGCAAGCCGGCGCCTTGGGGAGCTGATCGCGATCGCTCTCCAGGAAAAACTCCCTCGCGAAGACGTGATCGGCCGTGTCGGAGACCGCGTCTCCGCAGTAGGCACAAGTCTTCCCCTTGTACTTCTTGCTCATAAGTACGCCTGCCGTCAGTGGACCTAACGTCTTTGGGCATCAGCTGCGGCCGATGCGCCTCTCTTCATCTTAGCGCTCCTGGCCGTCAGCTGGATGCCGGGGTTAGACGGCGATCGCGAAGCGCCGGGTGACCCGCGGACACAGCCCTCACCCTGGTCCTATTCGATGACGAGCGCGCAGATGACGGCCCCGGCAGCGGCCACGTCCTGGCGGCGAGCACCTCCCCGCCCGAGGGCGTGGCCGAGACATGTCGGCGCGAGTGGCGGCCCGGAGTCGTGGGGCCCAGGCGCGGCCGCTACCCGGATGTGTGGATGA
>JAJFTE010000042.1 GCA_021373175.1 Actinomycetes bacterium | reverse complement strand
CGGGCTCGAGGGTGGCTGCAATCATCTGGGCTGGCTTGTCATCGACTTCGTCAGTAATCGAAGCGGCAGCCTCAAGGCGAGCTAGAACCAACGTACTGGCAACAACGAATCTCATCTTGTGAGCCGAGTACCGGCCGAGTCCACCGTCTCCGGCAGACTGCATCCGAGCGACGCCTTCATCCAAATCGAAGCGCCGAGATAGCTCGTCCACGCGATCACAGTGAGGTGGCTTGTCCAGGTGCTGCATCTCAAGGGTATATGCGAAGTCGTTGCGCAGACGCCGGAAAATGTGCAGCGAGGAAGCAAACTGGGCGTCGATGATCCCGAGGCGCTGGGCGAGCAGGATTCTCAACTCGAACGTGGATATGCCCCGGTCGCCATCGAGGAGGCTGTCATGTTCGTCGCCAGTTGGCCGAAGCCGAGCGGCGATTGCCTCCCTTAGCAGTTCATCCATCTTGGACGAGGCCAGGATGACGGCGACGTGGTCAGGGGCAACCAGGTAGTCCGTCATGAAGCTCATGAGGCGCTGTCGCGACGCCTCAATCTGGCGCTTCACCAGTAGATCTACAAGTACGCTCATTCTCGCTCCGCCGAACGTCTTGGCGCATGAGCTGCGCGCCGTTGTCGTCCAGTCTAGCCCAACGCCTGTCGCGTCTGCTCGATGCGCTTGTTAGACGGCAATCGCGAAGCGAGCAGCGACCCGCAAAGGGCAGCACTTACCTTGTCTCCTTCGCGGCGACGGGCGCGCAGGTGACGGTCCCGACACCGACAACGTCCTGGTGGCGCGCACCTTCCCGCCAGAGAGCGTGGCCGAGAGATGGCGGCGCGCAGAGGAGCCGGGAGTCGCGGAGCCCCGATGCGGCCGCCGCCCGGATGTGTGGATCGACCCTTCCGCGCCGACCTGCGGCACCGGCTTGATGGGAGCGCCCACCCCGGACCGTGTTCCTGTCGAGGAGATGGCGGCGAGATGTGGGCACGCCGAGGAGTCAGGAGCCCGAGCCGAGGTGGTGCGAGGAGCGCCGAGGGTGGCGTGATCGCTTCCGTGCCCCCGATGAGAGACAGCTTGCCGGAGTACCGAGGAACACGCCCGTCTAACGTCTTGGCGCTTCAGCTGCGCGCCTTCCCTGCCTCAGTGTAACCCAGCGCTCCGGCGCGCCTGCTGGAAGCGCTTGTTAGATGGCCCGATCGGTCCGCAGGTCACACCCGGCCCGCATCCCCGTCACATCCGCGCATCTCCCGCGGGCACTGGCCGGTGCGTGAGACTTATCGAAGGCGCCGACGTGCTTGGCAGGGATCCCGAGACAGGCACCGCCGAGGTAAGCGAGCGCACATACACCCCTGACCGACGCGAGGACATGCCGCAACTTCAACAACCGAAAAGGGGCTCTCGTCCATCTAACGTCCGGCGCTTCAGCTGCGCGCCACTCGATTTGCAGGATACGCCAACGCTTGGCGCGTCAGCTGGAAGCGCTTGTTAGATGCCGGGCCAGCAGCGGACTCTACGGATTCCCCGATGCGATCTTGCTGCGAAGAGCGTCGTTCTTGTCCTGCAGATGCTTGTAGAACGGCTGCAGACTCCCTTCATTGAGGCCAACCCGGTCCACTACTTCGTAGGGCACGGCGCCGGCGAGCCATCGTTCCCAGAGTTCAACGAACTGGAGAAGGCCCTGGTAGAAGGCGTGCGTGTCCGAATCCGCGAGCCAGTAGTTGTCGCGGAAGAGACTCACCATCTTCCGATAGGCAGGCAGCAGTTCGTGCTCAAACTGCACGTTGTCGTACTCGATCAGCTCCTTGAACGCTGGACCGCGATCAGTCGACAGCCTCTCGAGTGCGGCTACCCCTCCGCCACGCGCCTGCTCAGCGAGCTCCTTCCACGCAGCCTCCGATTCCGTTTGGAGCTTGAGGCGAAGCTCGCTCCGCATGCGAATCTCGTTTCGCAGTCCCAGCATGGGCGAGTAGAAGTCTCTGAGCTGTTGCTCAAGAAATGCGAGCCGCCCGCGACTGCGCTGCTGACGTCCTGAGAGCCATGCGCCGACCAATACGCCGACGAGTCCAGCGGCGATGGTAATCGTCCACTGCAGAAGTTCAACCTGCGCCTGTGGCTGCTGTGCCACGTTGTGCTCCCCGTGCATCTAACGTCTTTGGGCATCAGCTGCGGCCGATGCGCCTCTCTTCATCTTAGCGCTCCTGGCCGTCAGCTGGATGCCGGGGTTAGACGGCGATCGCGAAGCGCCGGGTGACCCACGGACACAGCCCTCACCCTGGTCCTATTCGATGACGAGCGCAGATGACGGCCCCGGCAGCGGCCACGTCCTGGCGGCGAGCACCTCCCCGCCCGAGGGCGTGGCCGAGACATGTCGGCGCGAGTGGCGGCCCGGAGTCGTGGGGCCCAGGCGCGGCCGCTACCCGGATGTGTGGATGA
>JAJFTE010000016.1 GCA_021373175.1 Actinomycetes bacterium | reverse complement strand
CGAGATCCTTAAGCCACTTGAGCGAAACACGCATCGCACTGGTCCTTCCGTCGTCATCGCCGCATCCCGGCGGAGTTGGTCCCGTCTGGCGTTAGAACTGCCGGAGGAACCGCATGTCGCCGTCCACGAACAGCCGCAGGTCCGGGATGCCGTACTTGAGTGCGGCGATCCGTTCGGCGCCCATGCCGAACGCGAACCCGCTGTAGCGCTCCGGATCGATACCCACGTACCCGAAGACGTTCGGGTCGACCATCCCGCTGCCGAGCACCTCGATCCAGCCCTCGCCGCTGCAGCTGCGGCAGCCACTCCCGCCGCACATCGCGCAGGAGACATCGACTTCGGCAGAGGGCTCGGTGAACGGGAAGAAGTGCGGCCGCAGACGGACGCGCCTCTCGGGACCGAATATCTCTCGGACGAAATGCTCCAGCGTGCCCTTCAGGTCGCCGAACGTGATGCCCTCATCGACGAC
The DNA here is from genome assembly GCA_021373175.1 of Actinomycetes bacterium. GTDB lineage: Bacteria > Actinomycetota > Coriobacteriia > Anaerosomatales > Anaerosomataceae > UBA2286. Next base: position 17,719 of record JAJFTE010000016.1, on the reverse strand, counting down.
AAGCCCTTCGATCTGGGTGAACTGCGGCAGATGGCTCGGGTCCGCGACATCGCGGCGGTAGACCTTGCCCGGCGCCAGGATAAAGATCGGCGGCTGCTGGCGCTCCATGACGCGAACCTGCACGGGGCTGGTGTGGGTGCGCAACAGCACATCCGACTCGCCGCTTGCGGTGGCGCCATCGCCGGAAAGGTCGCGCAGGTAAAAGGTGTCGGTCGCTGCTCGTGCGGGATGCTCCGGCGGGTGATTGAGCGCAGTGAAGTTGTAGTAGTCGAGCTCGGCTTCGGGACCCTCGGCGATCTTGTACCCAAGACCGAGGAAGACCCGCACGATCTCATCAACGACCTGGCTTATCAGATGACGCTTGCCCGGGAAGCGCGGCCGCCCCGGGAGGGTGACGTCGACCGCCTCGGCGGCAAACCGGTCGGCCAAGGCGACGCCGGAAAGCTCGTTCTTGCGAGCTGCCAGCGCGGCCTCGAGGGCCCCGCGAACCTCGTTCGAGACCTTACCGACCTCGGGACGCTCCTCAGGAGCGAGCGAACCCAGACCGCGCAAGACCGCGGTCAGCGAGCCCTTCTTGCCGAGGTACGCGATACGCGCATACTCGAGTTCGGCAAGATCCGCCGCCGAGCCGAACGCTTCGAGCGCTTCGACCTGCAGCGCCCGCAACTCATCAACGATAGTCATGCACGCTCTCCTCACGATCCACGGGCACGAAAAGAAGCCGCCCTCGCCCTGGTTGTTCCCAAGGACGGGAGCGGCTCCCGCGGTACCACCCTGGTTGGCGCACAGATCGCGCCCTCTCAGTGCGAGCGGCCAAGCCGTTCGCGCCGGTGTGAACCGGCTACCCGATATCGGTGGGTCCGGCTTCCCTACTCAGGCCGAAGCCCGTTCAGGTCGCTGCTGCTGGAGTGAACCGCCCGTCTCGCTACCCGGACTCTTCCAGTCGATGGAGTCCGCTCCCTGGCGGGTAGCCGTACCTCGAACGCCTCTCCGTCATCGCCTTGCTTTGATGCGATTGGGGGCGAGTATAGCACATCAACGCACCGCCTCTAGCAGGCCAGCGACAGCCTTTCCACTTCGCACGACAAACGTCGCGACCCCATGGATACGGCGTCGCGGAACGGCCTCTCGATCGATGGCGCCGTTGGCGTCGCCGCGTGTTCGTACGGCACCATCGGGCATGACTTCGACCACCCTGTGGACGACCCCTTGCGGCCACTCCGGATGCGCGAAGTACACGATGTCGCCCTCCCCCACAACCGCCGCCGATCGCCGGTACACAACGATATCGCCCGGAGCGACACTCGGCTCCATTGAACCGCCGTGAACCATCGTCGCGCCGAAGAACACGGCCACAACGCCCCATGCCGCGATCAGCACAACGCCCGTGATTCTCCGCGTCATCGCGAACGGGACTCCTGAGCGTCCCTCCGGCATCAGTGCACCTGCTCGGCGTCCACGTAGAACGACATCTTCACGTAGTCGCCGCTCAGATCGTTGCCTGCCAACGCAGGCAGGCCAAGACCGAACGTCAGCTTGGCTCTCGCACCGGGCGCAAGCTCGAACGGAGCGGTGCGCAGCGCGTTGAGCGGCCCGTCGTAGACCACCGCTCCGTCAGCGGCGACACGGCATGTGAGAGCGTTGTAGAAGTCTGTGATGCCGGCCTTCTTCGCGCCGGTCACAACGAAGCTCGCCGGCAAGGCGCCGGCGTTCATCACCGTGAGGCTGCGCTCGCTCACGCTGCCAGGCGCGATCGAGTCAACGCAGATGGCCGCCGAGGTGGGCTCGCACGAGATCGAGACGCCGCCAGCGCGAATGACATTCTCGGACACCTCCGCCTGGCTGGTGAAATACGCCCCGGCGGAGCCCGCGCAGGCCGCCACTCCGATCGCCAGCACGAACAGGACAAAACGCTTCATGGCACTCCCCTTTCGTTGTGTCGCCGAGGGGAGAGCGACGGAACCGGACTGCCGCGTGAGCGGCTGTTCCATGATGCGGCTACGTGCTAAACCACTGCTTATCACGTGCTGAACGGTCACGAACCTGCCTCCCAAAAAGGGCCCCGCATCGATGGGGCCCTTCAGGCAAGACAGCGGGATGATTCCGCGACTACGCGGACAGCTTCTCCTTGGCAACCTCGGCGAGCTTGGCGAACGACGCGGGGTCATTCACAGCCATGTCCGAAAGGACCTTGCGGTCGAGCGCGATCTCCGCCTTCTTCAGCCCGTTCATGAACGCCGAGTATGATAGGCCGTTCAAGCGCGCAGCCGCATTTATGCGAGCGATCCAAAGGCGGCGAATCTCACGCTTCTTGTTGCGGCGGTCTCGATATACGTATTGCAGCGAGTGCTGCACCTGCTCTTTGGCGGCACGGTAGCTACGGCTCTTGGCACCGTAGTAACCCTTCGCTGAGTTCAAAACAGTTGCGCGCTTCTTCTTCGCGTTCACAGAACGCTTCACTCTAGGCATGGCGAATCTCTCCTCACGTCAAACGGCTTCGGACTAACCGATGCCCAGATTCTTCTTGATGACGTTCTCGTCGGCCGGGCTCACGAAGGAGTCAGCCTTGAAGGCACGCTTCCGCTTGGGGCTCTTCTTTTCGAGGATATGGCTCTTGAACGCGTTAGCGCGCTTGATCTTACCGGTGCCCGTGAGACGGAACCGCTTGGCCGTCCCTTTGTGCGTCTTCATCTTTGGCATCGCTCACGACTCCTTCATGTGCCGGACGCGTCACACGACGTCCGTGGTCTCAGCGTCGGCGTCCGTGCGCCCGACTTCGGCTTCCGCGTCTTCTACAGCCTCGGCGCTCGCCTTGTCGCCCTTGACAGGTTCCTTCTTGACCGGCGCAAGCAGCATCAGCATGTTGCGCCCTTCTAACTTCGGCTGGCTCTCGACGGTGCTCATGTCCCTGACATCTTCGGCAAGCCGCTCCAGGATCGACAGCCCGCGTTCGGCGTGGACCATCTCCCGACCACGGAACATGATCGTCACCTTGACCTTGGCACCGCTCTCGAGGAATCGAATGACATGGCGCTTCTTGGTCTCGTAGTCATGCGTGTCGATCTTCGGCCGAAACTTGATCTCTTTGATCTGCACCGTGGTCTGGTGCTTTCGCGCCTTCTTCGCCTTCATCTCCTGCTCGTACCTGAACTTGCTGTAGTCCATAATCCGGCAGACGGGGGGATCGGCAGTTGGTGCGATCTCGACCAGATCGAGCGACTGCTCATCGGCAACACGCAATGCGTCGGAGACGTTGAAAATCCCGAGCTGCTCGCCCTCTGCACCGATAAGACGGCAGCGCGCTGCGCGGATGCGCTCGTTGATCCTCGGCTCGGCCGTGCTGATAGGCGTTCCACCTCCGTTGTCCGCGGCCTACACGGCCGCATCGTCCCACAAAAGAAAACTCCCGGCGGCAAGAGCCGTCGGGACGATGCGCGAAACGCGACCGGACGGCCCATTTCGCCTTTTCGACCAGACGGCTGCTTTGATCCTGCGCCGCACGGTGGGGACCGCACGAACCTTAACGGTTGGGGTCCCACTTGACTCTATGCAGTTGTAGCTGGCTCAGTATACCGGCAGACCGGCGGTGTGTCCAACGCACCCGGCATCAGAGCGTCCGACCTGAAGGACGATCATGAACTCGCTTCCCTCGCCGGGCGTACTGTCGAACCCGATACGACCGCCCAGGACCTCGGCAAGTCGCCTGGAGCGGTGTGCGCACGTCAGGCCAGTCCCCAGATGCCCATCCACGACTCGCGTTCCCGCTCGTAGAGATACAGGAACACGGCAACAAGGATGACGCTGCCGCTCAGGATCCCGACGATGACTGGCGCAAGCCAACTCACGTGATGCCTCTGCGGCCCTGACTTCGGGTCCTATGGCTTCTCGGACAGCACTCGCTCGGCAAACGCCCGAACGCCCATCGTGCCGATGTCGCCCGCCGTCCGCTCGCGAACGCCGACGTCTCCGGATTCGACCTCTTTGTCGCCAACGACGAGCATGTACGGCACCTTCTGCTGCTGGGCCTTCGCGATCTTCACGCGCATGGGCCCGTTCTCAGCGTAGACGTCCACCCTGACACCGACGGCTTCAAGCGTGCGCCGGGTCTTTTCGGCGTACTCAAGGTGGCGGTCCGCGATCGGGATCAGCACCGCCTGCACGGGTGAAAGCCACGTGGGAAACGCACCCGCATAGTGTTCGATCAGAATGCCGAAGAACCGCTCCATCGAGCCGAGGATGGTCCGGTGGAGCATGAAGGGCACAGCCTCGGTGTTCTGGGCCGTGCGGTAGGTGAGCCCGAAGCGCTCGGGGAAGTTGAAGTCCACCTGGATCGTGGAGCATTGCCACGTGCGGCCGATCGCGTCCTTGAGCTTGATGTCGATCTTCGGGCCGTAAAACGCGCCATCGCCTTCGTTGATCTCATAGGCAAGACCGCGTGCATCGCACGCCTCTTTAAGAGAACTCGTCGCAAGGTCCCACATCTCGTCCGCACCGATCGAGTGGCCGATGGGGCGGGTCGAGATCTCGGCCGAGTACTCAAATCCGAACACCTCGCGCATGACGTAGTCGACCAAGTCGAGCATGCCCACGACCTCGTCGTGCACCTGCGACGGCTCGCAGAAGATGTGGGCGTCGTCCTGCGTGAAGCCCCGGGCGCGCATGAGGCCGTGCACGACGCCTGACATCTCGTGCCGGTAGACCGTGCCGAACTCCGAGATGCGCATCGGCAGGTCGCGATAGCTGCGCACGTCGTTGTCGAAGATCATGACGTGGCCGGGGCAGTTCATCGGCTTGATGGCGTACTCATTGACACGGCCGTCGCCCTCATCGATGTTAAAGAAGTACATGTTCTCGGCGTAGAAATCGTAGTGCCCGGAGATCTTCCAGACGTCGGTCTTGTAGATGTGCGGCGTGATCACCTCGACGTAGCCGCGGCGATACAGCTCGGCGCGCAGCCACTCCTGTAGAATGCGCAACACACGAGCGCCCTTTGGATGGAAGAGCGGCAAGCCGGCACCTGCGATGTCGTGGAAGCTAAACAGATCAAGCTCCTTGCCGAGCTTGCGGTGGTCGCGCTTCTCGGCCTCCTCGAGGCGCGTGAGATGCGCATCAAGGTCCTGCTGGGTGAGCCATGCGGTGCCATAGACACGCTGGAGCATCGGGCGGGTGCTGTCGCCGCGCCAGTACGCGCCGGCGAGCTTCGTGAGCTTGAACGCGCCGAGCAGTCCGGTCGATGGCACATGCGGGCCTCGGCACAGGTCCGTAAACGAGCCCTGCGTGTAGATCGAGATGACCTCACCCTCGGGAAGGTCCTCGATGAGCTCGCGCTTGTACGGCTGTCCCTCGAATGCGTCCCATGCCTCGAGCTTATCGAGCACACCACGTGTGAAGGGCTTCTCTTCGGCGATGATCTCGCGCATGCGAGCTTCTATCGCTTCCAGATCCTGAGGGGTGAACGGCGGGTCGACGTCGAAGTCGTAGTAAAAGCCGTCCTCGATCGCGGGGCCGATGCCGAACTTCGCCGTCGGGAAGAGGTCCTTGACTGCCTCGGCCATGACATGCGCTGTCGAGTGACGCACGATCGAGAGCGCCTCTGGACTCTTCGGCGTGATAATCGACAGTTCGTCGCCGTCGGCGACGACCGCGCTGAGGTCGACGAGCGTTCCGTTGAGCGAGCCGGCCAACGCAGCTTGCGCGAGCCGTGGACCGATGGCGGCGGCCACGTCAAGCACTGTTGAGCCTTCCGGCACCGTGCGCTCGCTGCCATCAGGAAGCTTCACCAAGATCTCGACCATCGTGTACCTCCGATAAGGAACCGCCCCGCGACGGCGGGGCGGCCCGACCATACATTCAGTCTAACCGTTGCCGCACGCGCGCGACGTTACTGCTTCGTCTTGCAATACGGGCAGACCGCCCAATCCAGCTTGAGCGGCTTGCCGCAACTGGTGCATTCCTTCTTGAGCTTCTTCATGCACGAGGGGCAGATCAGGAAGTCCGGATCCACGGGTTTGAAGCACGCCGGGCATACCGGATTCGCGCGCGTCAGTTCGGCTTCCCTCGCCCGGATCTCAAGCTCGCGCTCGCGGGCGTCCTCACGCGATTCCGGCGGGCGCACGACCATGTAGATCGCCCAGCCGGCAACATTGAACAGGAGCGCGACCGTCGCCCAGAACCAGGGCATCGCGCCTCTGCGCTGCGCATCACGCCAGGTCCAGAAGACAAGAGCGACCCAGAACACGATGAAGAACAGAAGAAACAACCGCTGCCCCAATTGGATCGCGGGCATATACGGCTTGAAGACTTCACCGAAAAGGTCGTTCATGCGTTCCCCTCTCGCCCTCGTGGGCTGATTCAGGAAGACAGAGCCTCCCGAGCACGACTAACGGGATTCTAACGTATTCCCGCTGCCTCGGCACGCAACGCCCGCGCAACGCATGACGGTGGTTCCGAGCGACTCTTCGGCAACAAGGCTGTGACAGCGTGCGAAGCAACGCGAGCGCGGTCTATCATGTGGAGTTGGATGGCGTCCCGCAGCCGATGAGAGACACCCTGAGAACATGGACAGTGCACTAACAAGCAAGCCACGTCACCTCACCATCAACCTGGTATCCGAGACGGTCGGGGGCTCCGCAACGGGTCACGGCGTCCACACGGGTTTCCTGCAGACGCTCACGGCACTTGAACGCGCCGGGGTCGACGTCGAGGTCAATTCGAATGGCACCTGCGATGTCGTGCACGTCGAGACGATGGGCTTGCGGTCCCTGCGCGTCTTGCTGCACACGAGGGCACGCGCCGTCGTGACAGCGCACATCGTTCCGCAGTCGCTCGTCGGCAGCTTCATGTTCGCACGGTTGTGGCTCCCGATCGCCTCGATCTACATGCGGTTCGTCTATGCGCTCGCCGACGAGCTGCTCGCCGTCTCTCCTGCCGTCGTCGACGGCCTTGCCGAGATGGGCCTGCACGCGCCCGTGCGGCTCGTCCCGAACGCTATCGACGTCTCACGCTTTGAGCCCCGGCCCGGTTGGCGCGATGACATCCGCGATCGTCTCGGTATAGCCGAGGACGCATTCGTGGTGTTCTCGGCGGGGCAGATCCAGCCCCGCAAGGGCGTCGCGGCCTTTGTCCGGACCGCACGTGAGATGCCCGACGCCACGTTCGTGTGGGTCGGCGGTATGCCCTTCAAGCGCCTTACCGCTCACTACCGCGGGATGCGGCGGCTCGTCGCCTCGGCACCCGCGAATTGCCTGTTCGTCGGCGAGGTCCCGTACGAGCAGATGCCGCGATACCTGGCGGCGGCCGACTGCCTGCTCTTCCCGTCTTTCCAGGAGACGTTCGGCTTCAGCATCGTCGAAGCAGCCGCGGCGGGCCTTCCCCTGGTGCTGCGTGACCTGCCCACCTACATCCCGCTCTACGGCAGTTCATACCTTGTTGGCGACGATGTCACGTTCGCCTCACAGCTGCGGCTGCTTCGAGATGACCCCGCGATGCGTGCCGAGTACAGGAAGCGCGCCGTTGAGATCGCAGGTCATTACGACCTCGACATGCACGTGCAGCTCCTGCTCGCGGCGTACCAGGACGTCCTCGCCCGGGCCGAGACAGAGCGCCCGCGCGGTGCACGGCGGATGCGACCGGCGCTTCAGTGGATGCTTGGAGCGTGGGTGCGAGAGCGATAAGCCTCAGAGCCGCTTCGGGCCCGGGCGCGGTTTCGCGACAAGGTAGTGCGCGAATACCGCCCACCCCGTGAACAGCTCGGCATAGTACGTGATCCCTCGCCACAGCAACGCTGCCGCTGCCGCCAAAGGCGCGCTTGTTTGTGTGGCCAACAGCGCCGTGAGCGCCGCTTCCACGGCACCGCTGCCACCAGGGATCGGCGATGCGATCGAGAGCACCATGGCGCCGATCGCCGTCGCCACGAGGGGCACGATATTCCCCCGCCAGCCGAGACCGTACATGATCACCAGGAGCGTCGCGATGAGCAGTATCCGGGATGAGCAGAGGCTGGCGAACGAGAGCGCCACGGCACCCGGGCGTTCGTTCATAAGAGCCCGCACGCTCAGCGTGAACTCCCCGGCTTCTCGCTCGGCGGCCAGCATGATGCGACCGGCGCGTTGCACGCCGATCACGCGACGTACCAGGCCAGACGACAGCACGCCATCCAGCCAGTGTGTGGCGCGCTGCGGGTTCAGCACGACCCAGACGATCCCGCCGACAGCGGCGAGGACGCCGGCGAATCCCGCCCATACGAGCGCCGAGGAGCTTGCGCTGTGAATCGGCAACGCGAAGGCGGCGACCAGGCCAACAAGCACGAAGAATCCTCCTGTGAGCAGGCTGTGCATCGCGATCACCGCACTCGCCTCGCCAGCTGAGAGCCCTTCGCGAATCAGGCAGAAGACGCCGCCGGGTATGCCGCCGGAGCCAAACGGCGTCACAAGCGCAGGAAAGTCCCCGCCGAGGAAAGCCCGGGTCATCCGGACGATGTTGCCCCTAATGCCCTCCGCTGTGAGCGCGGCGAAGCCGATCCCTTGCCCGAGCCACGAGAGCACGCTCAGCGCGAGAGCGGCGAGCGCCCACGAGAAGGGCAGCCTGCGGATGCCCGCCAGCACCGCCGGCCCGTCGATCGCCACCGCCACACCGACCCCGGCAGTCACACCGATCGCAACCGCTACGAGCACGCCCTTGCGCAAGCGTCTCAGGTCGAGAGACTGGCCGATGCGGTCATCCTCCGCCTGTGTCATCGGTCCGGCCGCTGCGGCAGTGCGTCGAGCGCATCGACCTCGCCTGCCACGTAGATGCTCCCGGCGACAACCACGCCCTGCGACCCGCACTCGAGCGCCACCGCGAGGCCTTCTCCGACCGTCTCGGCGATTCCCAGCACGCGCGCTCCGGCTGCACGGACGACGGCGGCCAGATCATCCGCCGGCATCGCCCGGTCGGATCGGCTTCTCGTGCACACGAAGCCCGACGCGACCGGCGCGAGCGCCGCGACGATGCCGGCAACGTCCTTATCGGTCATGACGCCGAGGAGAAAGACGGGCCGCACGTCGCCGAAGGCCTCGCGCACGGCGTCAGCGAGCACGAAGGCCGCTTCGGGATTGTGCGCGCCATCGATAACCAGCGGCGGCGAGCTCCGCAGCAGTTCGAAGCGGCCCGGGAACCCCATCGCGGCGAGCGCGTCCCTGAGCGCGTCAAGCCGCAGCGGCTGGCAAAGCGCCGCCTCGGCTGCCGCGATCGCGACCGCCACATTCGGCGCCTGGTACGAGGGCGCACGCACGACAAGACCGCCGTAGGACGCAAGCGCGCCATCAACGTCAAGCCTCGTGAACCCGCCCGGGCCGCGTGGGAGCTGCGTCACTCGCCATGCGACGTCAGCTCCGGAGGCCGCGACGTGAACGACCGCCGCGCCCACGCTCGCGGCTCGTGCGAGCAACACGTCCTCGACCCCGTGGCACCCGGGACCGATGACCGCCGTGGACCCCGCTTTGATGATGTGCGCTTTGTCGGCCGCGATCGCCTCGCGCGTCGCACCGAGGCGCTCCGTGTGGTCGAGCGCGACGCCCGTGATGACCGCGACTCGCGGGGTGACGACGCTCGTCGCGTCCCAGCGACCGCCCATCCCCACTTCGAGCACGGCCCAGTCGACCAGCGCTCGCCCGAACGCTTCGAGTGCGGCAGCCGTGAGCAGCTCGAACTCCGTAAAGGGCTCGCCACAGGACCGCACGCGCGAGCGGGCGTCGAGCACCATGCCGAGCGAAGCGGCGAACTCGTCCTCGGCGATAGGCTTGCCGTTGACCGAGATGCGTTCGGTGTATGAAACCAGGTGCGGGCTTGTGTAGGCGCCACTCCGAACTCCGTGAGCGTGCAGGATGGCCGAGACGAGCCGGGTCACCGACGTCTTCCCGTTGGTCCCGGTGACGTGCACGCTGCGATACCGGGCCTCAGGGTGTCCGAGTGCCGCCACAAGCGCCTCGATGCCGTCGAGCGACGGGTTGATGCCGAACTTGAGCGCGCGCGCGAGTTCGTCGAGCGCCTCTGGATACGTGAGCGCTCGGCACATGCTGCGCCTAATCCGCCAGGTCGGCGATCTGCTCGGCGAGCGTGGCCACCTGCGCGGTGAGCTCCGTCGCCTTGGCGCGGTCCTTCTCGATGACCTCTGTGGCGGCCTTCGCGAGGAACCCCTCGTTGCCGAGCTTTTTCGTGAGCCGGTCGAGATCGCCCTGCGCGCGGACGAGTTCCTTGGTCGCGCGCGCTCGCTCGGCCGCGATATCCACGAGGCCTTCGAGCGGCACGAAGATCTCCGCGCCTCCGGCCACGCCCACCGCGGCGTGCGGCGGCTTGGTCGCTGCCGCATCGATCGTGAGCTTCTCGACACCGGCGAGCTCGTGCAGGTAGTGACGCTGCGACTCCACGAGCATCGCGTCAGCGCCGCTCGCGCGGACGATCGCCGAGATCTGCACCTTCGGCGGCACCGCATAGCGGGCTCGCACAGCGCGCACCTCGGTCACGAGCTCCTGCAGCACGCGCATCGACACCTCGGCATCCTCGTCGTGGTACGTCAAGAGGCCCGTCGGCCAAGCCGCCACCATGAGCGACGGCGCGGCGTCCTCGGGGCCCAGGGGCAACCGCCGCCAGATCTCCTCGGTGATGAACGGCATCATAGGGTGCAGCAGTCGCAGGGCACGGTCGAGCACGAAGACCAGGTTGCGACGCGCTGTGAGCGCCGTCTTTCCGCCCGCGGCAAGCCGGCCCTTGGCCAGCTCGATGTACCAGTCGCAGAACTCGTTCCAGAAGAAGTCATACAGAGCGCGTGCCACTTCGCCGAACTGAAAGGCATCGGTTCCCGCCACACGTGCCGCGTCCACGTCGAGTCCGAGGTCGACCATCTCGGCAAGGGCGCCCAGACGCGAAAGGATCCAGCGGTCGGCGACGGTGTCGGCGGCTGGCGGGCCGGGCACGAAGTCGTCACCGATGTTCATGAGCACGAAACGGCTGGCGTTCCAGATCTTGTTCGCGAAGTTGCGCGATGAGGCGAGCTTCTCCTCGGCGAACTTGATGTCCTGGCTGCCGGTCGTCTGCAGCATGAGGCCGAAACGCATGCCGTCGGCCCCGTAGTGCTTCATGAGGTCGAGCGGATCCACACCCGTGCCGAGCGACTTGCTCATGCGCTTGCCCTCGGCGTTGAAGACCGTGGGGTGGATGATGACCTCCGAGAACGGGATGTCGCCGGCGAACTTGAGGCCCTGCATGATCATGCGGGCGACCCAGAGAAACAGGATGTCGCGCGCCGTCGAGAGCACGTTCGTCGGGTAGAAGTACTCGAGTTCCGGCGTCTGGTCTGGCCACCCGAGCGTGGCGAACGGCCACAGCGCCGAGGAGAACCAGGTGTCGAGCACGTCCGGATCCTGCCGCACTCTTCCACCGCAGGTCGGGCACACGATGATGTCGGTCTCACTCGCGCTCATCTCGCCACACGCGTCGCAGTAATAGACGGGAATCTGGTGCCCCCACCAGAGCTGGCGCGACACGCACCAATCGCGGATGTTCTCCATCCACTGGAAGTACACGTTCTCCCAGCGCTCCGGGTGGAAGCGCACGCGACCGTCGCGGACGCACTCGATGGCAGGAGCGGCGATCGGCTTCATGTCGACGAACCACTGGTCCGAGAGCCACGGCTCGACCACGGTGTGGCAGCGATAGCAGTGGCCGACGGAGTGGACGTGGTCGTCGACCTTCACGAGCAACCCGGCCGCGTCCAGATCCGCTACGATGCGCTCGCGGGCCTCGTAGCGATCGAGGCCTTCGTACGGGCCGCCCTCGGCGGTGATCGTCGCGTCGGCGGCGAACACGTTGATCTTCGCGCAACCGTGGCGCTCGCCGATCTCGAAGTCGTTAGGGTCGTGCGCGGGCGTGACCTTGACAGCACCGGTGCCAAACGCCGGGTCCACGTACTCGTCCGCGACGATCGGGATCTCCCGGCCGACAAGCGGCAGCACGACGGTGGCGCCCACCAGATCGCGATAGCGGTCGTCATCCGGGTGCACCGCCACGCAGGTGTCGCCGAGCATCGTCTCAGGACGCGTTGTAGCGACGACCACGCTGTCACGACCCGCCACGGCTTCCTTCAGAGGGTAGCGGATGTGCCACAGGTGGCCATCGATCTCCTCGTGCTCCACTTCGATGTCGGAGAGGGCCGTCGCGCAGCGGGGACACCAGTTGATGATGCGCTTGCCGCGGTAGATCAGCCCTTCGTTGAAGAGCTGCACGAATACGCGCTTGACCGCACGCTGGTACGGCTCGTCCATCGTGAAGTGCTCGTCGGCGTAGTCGCACGAGCAGCCCATCGCCTTAAGCTGGCCGATGATCGTGGAGCCGTGCTCGGCACGCCACTCCCAGCACAGCTCGACGAAACGCTCGCGGCCGACGTCATAGCGGGAGAGTCCCTCAGCGGCCAGTTTCTGCTCGACCTTGTTCTGCGTGGCGATGCCCGCGTGGTCGGTGCCGATCACCCATCGGGTGGGACGTCCGGTCATCCGGGAGCGCCGGATGAGGACATCTTGGATGGTGTTGTTAAGCGCGTGCCCCATGTGGAGCGAGCCGGTGACGTTCGGAGGCGGGATGACCACGGTGAATGGTGAGGTGCCGGGTACGACCTCCTGGCTGAAGTAGCCGCCCTCGGTCCACGCCGCGAAGATCGCAGCCTCGACTGATTCGGGATCGTACGCTTTAGGCATCTCGCTCATGCGATGTTTCATCCCTCGATGTTCGGTAGGAGACGATTCTAAGGGAAACCGCACAACACCGCGAATGCCCGGTGCGTCTTAGGCCGAAGCGTCAGCCGCGTCTCGCTCAGCGAGCGATAGCAGCGGCGAGCCGATGCCGTCGACAACCTCGCGGCTGATGGTCACACTGCGGACGTCCGTTCGGCCCGGCAGGTCGTACATCAGATCGAGCAGCAGCGACTCGAGGATCGACCGCAAACCGCGCGCACCCGTCTGGCGCTTGATGGCCTGCACGGCGACGGCGGTAAGCGCGTCGTCTGTGAACGACAGTTCCACGCCTTCGAGGCCGAAGAGCCGCTGGTACTGCTTCACGAGCGCGTTCTTCGGCTCGGTGAGGATGCGCACGAGCTCCGCCTCGCCGAGCTCCTCCACATGCGCCACGACCGGGATCCGGCCGATGAATTCCGGGATGAGCCCGAAACGGTGCAGGTCTTCGGGCAACACCTGACCCAACAGCGTGCCGGTGTCATGCTTGGTCGCGTCGGTCAGCTCGGCACCGAAGCCCACACCCTTCTTGCCGATGCGGTCGGCGATGATCTTCTCGAGGCCCACGAACGCACCGCCGAGTATGAACAGGATGTTTGTGGTGTCGATCTTGATGAGCTCCTGTTGCGGATGCTTGCGACCACCCTGGGGCGGCACGGAGGCCTCGGTGCCCTCGAGGATCTTGAGGAGCGCTTGCTGGACACCTTCGCCCGAGACGTCGCGCGTGATCGACAGGTTCTCGGCCTTGCGGGCGATCTTGTCGATCTCGTCGATGTAGATGATACCGACCTCGGCTTTGGCCGTATCGAAATCCGCCGCTGTAATGAGCTTGAGGAGGATGTTCTCGACGTCCTCGCCCACATAGCCCGCCTCTGTGAGCGTGGTGGCGTCAGCGATGGCGAACGGCACCTTCAGAATGCGCGCAAGCGTCTGGGCCAAAAGCGTCTTGCCACACCCCGTCGGGCCAAGCAGCATGATGTTGCTCTTCGAGATCTCGACGTCATCGGCAGTCTCGCACGGCGCGCAGTTCACGCGCTTGTAGTGGTTGTAGACGGCCACTGCGAGCGTCTTTTTCGCCAGATCCTGGCCGACGACGTACTCGTCGAGCGTCGCGAGGATCTCCCGCGGCGTTGGCAGCTCGTCGAGGCCGTCCGCTGCCCAGGGCTCCACCTGAGCTTCGTCGACGATGTCGTTGCACAGGTCCACACACTCGTCGCAGATGTAGACGCCCGGGCCCGCTATGAGCTTGCGGACCTGGTACTGTGGTTTACCGCAGAAGGAGCAGACCAGATGCTCGGTGCCGTTGTCGCGTCGTTCCACGATACCCCTAGCTCTCGCTCATGGGACGGTGCTCCATGATCGCGTCCACGAGACCGTATGTCGCGGCCTCGGCGGCGCTCATGATGTTGTCCCGCTCGGTATCGAGGTGGATCTTCTCAACGGTCTGACCCGTGTGCTTGGCGAGGATCTCATCGAGCGTCGCGCGCATGCGAAGCATCTCGTTCGCCTGGATCTCGACGTCGGTCACCTGACCTTGCGTACCGCCCCACGGCTGGTGGATAAGAACGCGGCTGTTCGGCAGGGCGAAGCGCTTGCCCGGCGCACCGGCGGCGAGCAGCACAGCGGCCATCGAGGCGCACTGGCCTATGCAGATGGTGCTCACGTCGCTGCGGATGTACTGGATGGTGTCGTAGATCGCCATACCCGCGGTGATCGAGCCGCCGGGAGAGTTGATGTACAGGTTGATGTCCTTCTCCGGGTCTTCGCTCTCAAGGTGCAGCAGCTGCGCGATGACCAGGTTCGCGATGGTGTCGTCGATCTCATTGCCCAGAAACACCACGCGTTCGTTGAGCAAGCGGGAAAAGATGTCGAACGAGCGCTCGCCACGCGAGGTCTGCTCGACAACGATAGGGACGAGTCCCTGCGCTTCACGTGCCATTTCTACTCCTTTTCGGCCTTCTCGGCCTTCTCGGCCTTGCCGGCTTTCGCGCCTTTGCGCTTGGGCGCGGCCTTCTTGGTCTTCTTCTCTTCAGGCGCTTCAGGCTCTTGCTCGAGCACCTCGACGTTGGCGAGAAGCCACTCAAGGGCCCTGCGGTGCATGATGCTCTCTTTCACGATCGGCGTGGCGCCGACTTCCCGGAGGTTTTCTCGGGTCCGCTCGAGTGCTTCCGGATCCCCGCCTGCGATCTCAAACAGCGCTTCATCGAGATCGGCCTGCGTGACTTCCATACCCAATGTGCGGAAGAGAGCCTCTAAGGCGAGCTCCTCGGCTATGCGCTCGCGCGCCTGTTCGGCGATGTCGGCCTGGATCTGCGGCACTTCCACGCCAGTCGCAGCAACGTAGCCGTCAAGCGTCATGTTGCTTTCCTCGAGGGTTTCGAAGAACTCGCGCGTCATGCTTTCGGTGCGCTGCCGAATGATGGACTCGGGAATGTCGCCGTCAAGACGCGAGGACAAGCGTTGGCGCGCGAGCAGCTCGACGCGGCGGGTATAGGCGAGGGCTTTGCTTTCATCCAGCTTCTTGCGGATATCGTCGCGCATCTCGGCAAGGGTGTCGAAACCGCCGACGTTCGCGGCGAATTCATCGTCGAGGTCCGGCATGACCTTCGCCTTGACCTCGTGCACGGTGATATCGAAACGGGCGTGTTTGCCCACGAACTCCTCGTTTGACGATGTGTCGGGAATCTCGAACTCCGCCACGACCTCGTCGCCGGCCGACGCCCCGATCAGCGCGGCGTCGAACTCCTCGGGCATAAGGCCCCGACCCAACTCGAAGAGATACTTGTCGACCGTGTTGCCTTCATACGCCTCACCGTCAACGGTACCGACGAACGACAGCAAGACGAAGTCGTCAGCGGCAACGGGACGCTCCGCCGGCTCGACGGTGGCGAAACGATCACGCGTCTGCTCGATCTGCGCGTCGATCTCGGCCTCGGTCGCGGTCTTCGATCCGGCAACCACACGAAGGTCATCGATGGAAGTCAGCCCAAGTTCGGGCCGCACTTCGACTTCGGCGGCGTACGCGAAAGGCTGCCCCGCCACGAGCGATTCAAGCTCGCCCATGTCGGGCGACTCGATCGGACGCAGGTCTTCGGCGTCGATCGCCTGCGGATATGTGGCGTCGACCAGGGCCTCCTGCGCGTCGGCAAGGACGGCCTCGGCGCCCACGTGGGAGTCGATGATGGGCCGGGGAGCCTTGCCCTTACGGAATCCGGGGATACGCAGCTTGCCCGCAACGTCGCGATACGCCTTCTCGATCGCCGCGTCCACGTCGACCGCCGGAACGGTCACGGTCAAGCGGACAAGATTGCCTTCCAAACGTTCGGCGGTGGTTTCCAACGGTCCTCCAGTTGTACGGGTCTAAGAGCGCGTTTCAAGCGGCCGCATCGACGTAATGGTGCGGGCGAGAGGATTCGAACCTCCACGAGTCGCCTCACCGGGACCTAAACCCGGCGCGTCTGCCATTCCGCCACGCCCGCTCGGCGATAGGGCCAAGCAATCATGATAACAAAAAGGCCGCCGCACGACGCGTTGACCGTATGAAATTTCCATGGCGGGCCATAGTGGCATCGAACCGGGATCCTGGCGTCAAGAGGCACGATCGGCTCATGGGTGCCGGGCTGGATTAGCACCCCGGGTGCCAACAAGTACGTCGTAGCCTTGAACGTGCCACTGGCCGATGCGTTGCAGCAACCGAAGGTTCGTTGATTCGCCACCAGATTCGCGAACCCTCTGCGTCTTGAAGATGGGGCGGAGCAGGGGACTCCGTTCGCGTTCGTAGAGAGCAAGAGACCCCCGCCATCATTGGCGAGGATCCCGAGTGAGTGCATGGTGGGCCGTACAGGGATCGAACCTGTGACCTTGGGATTAAGAGTCCCCAATAATCCTATGGTCAGTGTCCCTTTTTGGATTTCGTTGTCCGCCAGTGCCATGTGAAGAGCAGTTCAAGAGCCGCCTGACAGAAAGAAAGCGAGAATCGACTAACGGCGGGTTGTAAGATGGCAAACATGCCTTGAGGCGACTGCCTTCACGAGCGCCAACACAAACAGAAGGATCAACAATGACCGTCGTTTGTACGATCGGCTACGAAGGGCTCACGGCCGAAGAGTGGATTGAGCTGCTCAAGACAAATGAGATCGACGTTGTTGTCGATGTGCGAGACGTGCCCCAAAGCCGAAAGCGTGGGTTCTCAAAGTCGAAGCTCAAGGAGGCCTTGGACACCGCCGGCATCTCCTACGTCCACTATGGCGAACTGGGAAACCCACGCAAGTGGCGCCAAGACCTGAACGCCGGACTCGATTTCCGATCATTCGCAAAGCGGTTTGACGGCCTCATGGACCAGAAGGCCGACACGCTGGAAGATCTGTACGAGGGTATCCAAGGCAAACGGGCATGCCTAATCTGCTATGAAGAGGATCCCGCCGCATGCCATCGGAGCCTTGTCGCTAACAGACTGCGTAAGGCGCACCCCGAAGACGTGGAGGTCGAGCACCTTCGTCACAACTAGTGGAACCAAGCAGATTCTGGTCACAGCGAAGGCCTACCCGAATCTGAGCAGCAAGTACGACGAGACCGTCTGCACGGCAGGCATCGATCTTGATACCGGCCGCTTCATTCGCCTGTGGCCTGTTCGGTTCCGCTACCTGCCCCAACATCAGCGCTTCAACAAGTGGGACATCATCGAAGTCCCGGTATCGCTCAAGCGTGACGATCCCCGCGGCGACACCTACGTTCCTGAGATGGATCGCCTGACCATTGTCACCGAACGCCTCGGCCGACTGCCCTCTGGCAAGGTCAACTGGAAACCACGCAATGATCTCGTCCTGCCGATGGTGTCGACGATGGAGCTTCTCGATGTACAGGCCAAGGAGTGGAAGGGTTCTCTCGGCGTCGTGCGTGCGATAAACCCCAAGTTGAGATGCGAACCCACGGATGACGAGTGGGACGCAAGAGGTGAG
>JAJFTE010000014.1 GCA_021373175.1 Actinomycetes bacterium | reverse complement strand
AAAAGCGGCTTGTTCGCGATCAGCCCAAGTCCGTGCGCCTGCGCGCTCACCGAGCGCGAGAGCGCGCGGCCGAGAAGCGCCGCCGCCGCATCCACCCGGGCTGCGATCTCAATCATCGCCGGCGCTGCCGCTTCAGCCGCGGCTGTGGGAGTCGAGGCACGGAAGTCGGCGACCATGTCGGCGATGGTATCGTCCGGCTCATGGCCGATTCCCGTGACGACAGGAACCGGCGAGGCAGCCACAGCGCGAGCGACCTCCTCGGCATTGAACGGCATCATGTCCTCGTACGAGCCGCCACCCCGGGCGAGGATGACGACCTCCACACCCGGATGATTCGCCGCAACCCGCAATCCCTCGACGATGGCGGCGACAGCGCCCTCCCCCTCAACCTGGACGCCCGCGATGAAGAGTTCGGCCACTGGATACCGGCGCTGAAGCGTCCGGATGACGTCGTGCACCGCCTTACCGCGTGGAGACGTCACGAGCGCTATCTTCGCGGGAAACGCCGGCAGCGGCCGCTTGCGCTCGGCTCGCATGAGCCCTTCGGCTTCAAGCCTACGGGCAAGCGCGGCGACCTGCATCCTGAGCACGCCCTCGCCGGCTGCCGTCAGACGGCGCACCTGGAACTGCATCCTGCCCTTTGCGGCGTAGGCGGTGAAGATCCCGTAGACCTCCACCAGCATGCCCGGCCTGAGTGCGAACCCGCAAGCATCGTAGCTGTCGCGCCACATAAGACACGGCAGCACGGAGATATCATCGCGTAAAGTGAAATACACCGCCCTATAGCCCGGCTTGACCGTGCATTCCGAGACCTCTCCAACGATCGTCAGCGCGATCGTCTCAAGGACGCTCTTTGCACGATGGAGCGCCTCGGTGACGCTAACGGAAGTGATCTCAGCGGGTGACATCAGTCGTCTCCAAACGGCTCAGCAGGAGCGCCGATCACCACGCGGCCGCCACGAACGCTCAGGCCGATGCGACCTTCGAGCAGCGCCTCAAGGTCAGCCCCGACGAGTGTGTGGCGCCAACCGACGCTCAGCGCGCTGGCCTCACGCTCGCCTCCTGCGAAGCGCTCCAAGTCGGCGCGGGTGGCAAGCAGCGTGGGAGCCACACCGTGTTGCTTTGCGCGTACGCGCACGAGCGCTGACATCGCATCCGCCAGCTCGTCGACCTCTCCTTCGAGCCGCTTGCGCTTCTCGAAGCGCGGAAGCTCGTCGTCAGGTGCCGCCTTGCCCTTGCGCACAGCCGCGAGTATCGCCTCGCCGCTGCGTCTCACGACCTGCTCGTTCAGCCCGCGAACGCCTCTGAGCATCGCGGCAGATTCCGGTGCACGCCGCGCCAGCTCCAGGAGGCTCTCATCGCTGACGAGCCAGCGCTTGGGAACGTCACGGGTCTGCGCCTCGACCTCCCGCCATGCCGCGACCTCTCGAAGCACCGCCAGCGACCGTCTGTCCAGCGACGATGCGCGCTTCACGCGCCGGTACTGTTCGTTGGGGATGACGGCATAGGTCGCCGGGTCCGCCATTCGCTCGAAGTCGTCGGCAAGCCAGCCGAGACGGCCGGCGGCGGCAAGCTGCTGCTGGAGCAGACGGTATGCCTTCGGCATATAGACGACATCGTCGAGGGCATAGCGAATCTGCTCGGCGGACAGCGGCCGCTTCGCCCAATCGGTGAACGTATGAGCCTTTGCGAGATCGACGCCAAGCAACGACTTGATCAGCGGCTGATAGCCGACCTGAGCCGGCAGTCCGGCGAGCGTAGCCGCTACCTGCGTGTCAAAGACCGGCGCAGGAGCCTCGCCCATCAACCGCACGAGGATCTCGAGGTCCTGGGAACCCGCATGAAAGACCTTTGTGATCGCCGGGTCTCTGAACACTGCAAAGAGCGGCTCCAAATCGAGCCCCTCGAGCGGATCGACGATGGCAGCCACGTCATCGGTCGCCACCTGGATCAGACACAGACGGGCGTAGTATGTCCGTTCGCGCATGAACTCGGTGTCTACCGCGATAACGTCGGCACCTCGCATGCTCTCGACGAGCGCGCGCAGACCCTCATCATCGCGAACGTACACACTGCCTCCTTCTGGGCGCGCACGAGGCGCCGATGCCGTAGAATCTCGGTTATCGAGTGTATCCCATCGCCGTCGCTCGCGGGGTGACCGCCGAGATGAACATACTCATGCTCGTGAATCCTCGCTCCGGCATCGGCGAGCCTCCGCTGTACGATTACGTCGCCGAACTCGGTCGACGTGGCTCGGAAGTGACGGTCCGGTTCATGCGTGAGGACGTCCAGCTGGCTCGCCTGCTGCGGGACGTCGACGCTTACGACCGCGTCGTTGCAGTAGGCGGCGACGGGACGATCTCATCGGTGGCATATGCCATGCGCAACACCGGCATCCCGCTCGTCCCATACCCTTCAGGCACCGCGAACCTGTTCGCTCACAACGTGGGGATTCCGCAAGACCCGTACAAGCTCGCCGAGCTGACCGCAGAAGGGATTCCGGCGTCTCTCGATATTGGCGAACTCGACCATAACGGCGGCGTCGGGTTTCTTGTGATGGCGGGTGCTGGGTTCGACGCGGCCTTGATGGACCGCGCACGCGACCTCAAGCCGCTCCTGGGCGAAGGCGCGTACTTCCTCGCCGCCGCTCAAACCCTGCTGCCGACTGTGGCGTCATTCGTGCTTCGCCTCGACGGTCGCCAAGTCATGACCGAGGGCATAGCGGTCGTCCTCGTCAATCTTGCACGCATACAGTTCGACCTCTCGGTCACACACGGCAGTGATGCTCAAGACGGGATGCTTGAAGTCGTGATCGTGAAGCCGCACTCGGTCGCAGGACTCCTCCCGGCTATCTGGGCGGCGCTGCTCGACAGGCTCGGAGAGCATGCCGAGCGACCAGGACTCGAGATCCACAGCGCACGCGAGGTCGAAGTGGTGTCCGAACCGCGGCTACCGATACAGTCCGACGGCGAGATCATCGCCCAGAACACGCCGCTGACCGCGCGCGTACTGCCCGGAGCGGCTACTGTCGTCATACCGGGGGGTTCGCTCCCGGTCGACAGCTTCCCGGTCTCAGACGGGCGCGCCTAAGCCGCTCCCTCGTGCACAAGAAACGACAAGCAGGCACTCGAACCATAGATGCATGAGATTCCTCACTCCCGAGTCTGCACGACCGTGCCAAGGGGAACCTGAGGCCAGAGTTCGAGCACATCAGCGTTGTACATCCTGATACAGCCGTGTGACGCCTTGGTACCGATGACCCAGGGCTGGTTCGTTCCGTGAATGCCATAGGCGGTGTACACGTACCTCACGCTGCCGCCCGAGACCACCCGCCGGAACAATCGCATCTTCCTCGGGCCGTACACGCTAGCGGGGTCCGTCTTGTACTTCGCCATGATCTTCCATATGGCAGGAGGCGTCTCCATGCTGGCCCTGCCAGTGGCTATCGGATATGCCTTGATCAACACATCGTCTTTGACCCAATAGAGTTTGAAGTCCGACTTGTCGATGACGATAGACGTGCTCCCCGGGTACGAGAGACGCTTATACGACGTCGTGCGCGCGCTGTGCCCACCATCGGGGTTCGTCGCAACCACGCGGAACGTGACTCCTGAAGCGGGCATGGCACGCTTTCCGAAGTCCGCCATGTCGAAGCCGTCGACCGCAGCCGTGGCAACGAGACTCGATCCCGCGTACAGATCCACTTGGGTTGTGTTGACACCCGTCTGGATCTTCACGTAGGCGTACTTCCCGACGTACCCACCGCTTGCCGGTGCAACGAGACCTGGCGCCGCCGGCGCGCCCTCGATCTGAGCCAACGTCGCGTCACTCAACGCAGCTGGCCCGCCGAACACCGTCGCCGATGCGACAGCCGAGCCAAGCTCCGCGAGATACACAGACGGCGCCTTGCTCAGCCGCCAGCTCTCTGTGAACAAGATCGGCGCGCCAGACCGGCCCGCGATGCTCGCTGCGCTCGCCGCATCGATCACGGATCCGGCAACCCCAACCTCCGTCGATCCGAGCCAACCTCTCGTTCGCGCAAGCCGTGCCACCGCCACTGCGGTGCCGTAACGGTCGACCCCGGCTGGACGCGCTGTGCCACGTACCGTGGCAAAGACGGCCGCATCCACAGCGGCAGTACTGCCGGCGACGATGACCTGCTCGGGCGCAAGCCTACTGAGCATCGATCGCGTAGCGGCAGGAACAGCGTTCTTCTTCACGAAGAGGACGGGCGCACCGGTCTTCGCCGAAACCGCCGACAGCGCGAGTGCGTCGTAGAACCCCGACGCATCTGATCCGTTTGCAATCAGCGCCACCGGCGGCATGGTTCTTGATGTTTCGCTCGCCGCCGTTCGCATGAGTGCGACGACGCCAGCGGCCGTGGTGTACCGGTCTGCGCCCACAAGAGGCCGCACTATCGATCCCTGTCCAACGATTCCGGCGATCTGGTTCGCACAGGCCGTGCTGACGGCGGCAGTGCCGCCGACGATCGTGACCGTAACCGTGCCGTTCGCCGAACGGATCTCCTGCAGTGCCGTTCGCACCACCTGAGGCAGACCCGAGCGTTGTACCAGGAGCAGCGGAGCATCGTAGGCCCACACGAGGCCACTCGCCGAGACCGCATCGGCCAGAGCTCTGGTCTCGCCGGACGCAATCACGACATGTGCCACGTCCGCCCACGCCGGGTAGCCGTCTCGGGCTATAGCGACGGAGGTGTCGTACCGATTCGGCCCGGCGACGCGTCTCGCGTCAAGCGCCACATGGACGGCGCCTGCCGGCCAGGGCGCAGCACTCGCTGCGGCAGCGGGCAGGACAAGAGCGACGACCGCCAACGCAAGGATACCCCGCCGGACAGCTGACCTCATAGAAGTGTCCCTTCAAATGACGACCCCGTCAGAGTATAGCGGGTCGCAGACGCGCGTAGCCAGCAGATAAACGTCGCCTAAACACCTAAACAAAGAGTCCCGACCTGTGGTCAGGACTCTCGGTACTTCATGGTGGGCGCTAGAGGATTTGAACCTCTGACCCCTTCCGCGTCAAGGAAGTGCTCTCCCCCTGAGCTAAGCGCCCATATGCTGCCCAAAGAACAGCGACGACTATTGTAGCAGTATCGTGCGCAGGCGCTAGACCCGTCTTGCGTCTCCGGAATTCGCCCTTGCCACCCCGCCAGCCCGTTGGTAGACTACCCCTTGCGCGCGGACGTGGCTCAGTTGGTAGAGCACAACCTTGCCAAGGTTGGGGTCGCCGGTTCGAATCCGGTCGTCCGCTCCATAGCACACCCCGGAAGGTTGGTCCGAGGCTCATACAAGCCGCTCGGGGCCGACCTTCTCCGTTGAGCCGGGAGGTTCCGTCTCCCAAATACGGCGACGTCGCCAAGTGGCAAGGCAGAGGCCTGCAAAGCCTTTATCCCCGGTTCGAATCCGGGCGTCGCCTCCAGCAACGGCAACGGCCCGTCCGCGACATGCGGGCGGGCCGTTTCGTTTCCGTCCGAGCGCGCGGGCACGCACTCTGGCGGGGTCGCGTGCGACAGGGGTCACGCGAGGCGAAGGGGGCGTCTCGCGCGGTCGCACGCCGGGGCAAGGGATGGTGCGCTGGACGTCGGGAATCAGACGCCGTACTTCACCTGAATCTGCTTGGCCTGCTCGAGACGATACAGGCCGCGTGCAAGATCCTCCGGGTTAGCGATATTGTCGATCGCCCACTTGAGGATCTCCCGGGGAACGAGAGGATAGCGCTTTCGCGCCTGTGCCAGGGTCATGGCTGTCTCCTTCTACGACTACTGCTACGACTGTGGTGTGATACGACCCCGCTACGTACACGATTCTGCGCCTGAGTTCGCACGGGCGTCAAGCTTTCGCGGCTACTCACGCCAGCGCGGGAAGAGATCATGCTCCACGCCGAGAACATCCAACGCCTTACCCACAACGAAATTCACCATGTCGTCGAGCGTCTCGGGGCGCTGGTAGAACGCCGGCATCGCTGGCACGATGATCGCGCCAGCCTCGGCTAAGGCGGTAAGGTTGCGCAGGTGAACGAGACTGAGCGGCGTCTCCCTCGGCACGACAAGCAACGGCCGGTGTTCCTTGAGCGCAACATCGGCCGCACGCTCGGCAAGATCTGCGCCGAGACCCGATGACACCGAGCCGATGAACCCCATAGAGGCGGGAATGACGATGACGCCGTCTACGGCGCTGGAGCCGCTTGCCACGGCATCGAACAGATCGCTGTCCGCGACTACCCGCAGTGGAGCATCGGGTGACAAGTCCAGAAATCTTAGAACGGTCTCCTTCGCAGCCGTGTCAGGCAACCTCAGCCCCGTCTCGTAGGCCATGACGTCCGCTCCGGTCGGCGTCGCAATAAGAGACACCGCATGACCCGATACAAGAAGCTGTTCCACGGCCCGGAGGCCGTAGACCGAGCCCGAAGCCCCTGTGATCACGATGACGTAGTGCTTCATGTCGTTTCTCCTAGCCGAGGAGTCGATCTGCGAGTGCACCGGCGAAGACGACCACGGCGATGACACCGTTCACCGTGAAGAATGCTGCATCCACGCGCGACAGGTCGTCGGCGTGCACGATGCTGTTCTCATACCACAGCAGTGCCGCTGCCACACCGATCCCGACATACCAGGACCATCCGGCGCCGACAAGAACACCCGCTACCAGGAGCAGCAACACGGTCGCGACATGCGTGATACGTGTCTGAACGAGAGCGGCTGCAACACCTAGATCGGCAGGCATGCTGTGAAGATGGTCACGCACATCACATTCGACGTCTTGCGTTGCGTATATCATGTCGAACCCAGCCGTCCACAAAGCGACCGCCACGCCGAGCACCCAGGGAGCGGCAGCGCTGATTGGCGCCCCGACGGCGATCCACCCCGCTACCGGCGCAAGCCCAAGGCAGATGCCGAGCCAGTAGTGGCACATCGGTGTGAATCGCTTCGTGTAGGGATAGACCACGAATGCGACCAGGGGAATCGGCCACAGTACCTGTGTGAGTGGAGCCAGCCGCAACGCAGCGTAAAGGTACGCCACCAGCATGACGCTGGCGAACAGCCATAGTTCCCATGCCTTGATACGTCCGGCAGGCACCGCACGCCCCACGGTGCGAGGGTTCCTAGCGTCGATCTCCTTGTCGATGGCACGATTGAGGACGAACGCGAATGCCCGGGCGCCCACCATGGCGACGGTGATCCAGACAAGCGCGCTCAGCGTGGGCCATTTCAGCAGCGTAACCCACGGCGTCGGTCGAGGCGCGGGGACAGGGTAGATCGCCGGCACGGCGAACTCAACCGTGGCGGCACCGTACAGCGCGCCGATATAGGCGTAGGGCAATGCGAACACCGAGTGCTCGAACTTGACAAGCTCGAGCAGCGTCCTGACCTTCTGAAGCACCACGCTCACAGCCCCAGACTCCCCCATACGGCGTCGATACGTGCCTTCACCTCGGGCGACATCTCGAGCGCGTCGGGCCATGCGCGATCGTGGCCCTCGTTAGGCAGCGGTCGCGTCGCATCGATTCCCATCTTGTAGCCGAAAGACCGGTAATTGCTGCTGTGGTCGAGGCGATCGAGCGGCCCCTTCGTGACGAGGACGTCGCGGCTGGGGTCCACGTTGTTGAAACACCGCCACGCCACTTGCGAGTAATCGTGACAATCAACGTCCTCGTCGACGACGATCACGAACTTCGTGAACATCAGCTGACCCATCGACCACGCAAAATTCATCACCCGGAACGCTTGCCCCGCAAACTCCTTCTTGATCTGGAAGATCGCGCAGTTGTGGAACACCCCTTCGAGCGGCAGGTCGTAGTCTACGACCTCGGGCATCATCGCCTTAATGACCGGCAAGAACAGCCGCTCGGTCGCCTTGCCGAGGTAGCAGTCCTCCATGGGCGGCCGCCCAACGATAGTCGCAGGGTAGATGGCGTCCTTGCGCATCGTCATCACCTCAACGTGAAAGACAGGGAAATCATCCGCAAGCGAGTAGTAGCCGGTATGATCACCGAACGGCCCTTCCCGGCGCTGCTCGCCCTGTTCGACATATCCCTCCAACACGATCTCGGCGTGCGCCGGCACGAGGAGGTCGTTCGTCAGGCACTTCACGACTTCAACGCTCTCGCCACGCAGGATGCCGCTGAACAGGTACTCATCGATCATGGGCGGCACAGGAGCAGTAGCGCAGAAAATCGTGACCGGATCGGCACCGAGCGCGACGGAAACCGGCACCCGCTTCACGCCCGCCGAGAACTGCTCGCGCATGTTCTTGGCTCCGTCATGGTGCTCATGGATGTGCATGCCGGTCGTGTTCCTGTCAAAGATTTGCATGCGGTACATGCCGATGTTCAGCTTGCCCTTGAGGTCCGCCGTCACAACGAGCGGAAGGGTGATGAATCGGCCACCGTCATCGGGCCACGTCTTGAGCACAGGCAACATCCCAAGGTCGACGTCGTCACCGCGAATGACAACCTCCTGGCATGGTGCCTTCCTGATCTTCTTGGGGCCCGCAGAGGCGAGATCCTTCAGACCCACCAGAACATCGAGTTTGCCTTTCATCGATGCGGGCATGTCGAGTGGCAACGTATCCATTACCCGCCTCGCGACCGCGTCGAGGTCCTTCCATGATCCCGTGTCGCCGTCCACGCCCATCGCCCATGCCATCCGGTCATACGTGCCCATCAGGTTGATCGCGACCGGCATGGAGTACCGTCGGCCGGACTCCCTGTCAATCGGGTGCTCAAAGACCAACGCTGGTCCGAACTGCTTGCTCACGCGATCGGTCACCTCGCCGATCTCCAGCACCGGATCTAATTCGGTCGAGACGCGCCGCAACGCTCCGTGCGTTTCGAGCAGGGTGATGAACTCCCGAAGATCCTTGACCGCCATTGGTCCTCCCCTAGCTCAGCCCGAGAACCATCTCGAGCGATTCGAAATCCGTGATCGGCGCCGGTCCTATGGGCAGGGCAGGTCGTCCGGTCCGGTCGATCAGCACGGGCCGCAAACCCACGGCACGTGCACCGAGCACATCAGCGTAGTGATGGTCGCCGACGTGCGCGGCTTCCGCTGGAGCCACTCCCAGCCGAGAACACGCCAACTCGAAAATCCGGGGATCGGGCTTTCGGAGGCCGACATCAGCGGAACAGATCACTGCGTCCATGCGTTCTTCGATGCCCAGTTCAACAAGCAACCTCGACAGGCGTCCATCCCAATTGGAGATCACCCCAAGCAGCATCCCACGCGCGCGAAGACGATCGAGAGCTGGGATGACGTCCGGAAAAGTCGCCCACCGCTCGGCCTTCCCAAACTCATCGTAGACCCGCTTCGCAAGCAGCACAGCATCATCCTCAATGCCAAGACGCCGGCACATGAGCGAGTACATCCCAACCCATACCGAAGACGCTTCTTCCTCATTGGTCCAAAAGGTGTCATCGGCTCGATACCGATCCTCGTAGTATTCGTCGACGAGCGGCATGAGCGCGTCAATGGCCGAGAGGTCATGAACATGACCCGCTTCAGCGAGCACTTGTCGGCACACTTCAGAGACGCTCGGAAACGGAGCGAGAAGAGTGTTGCCCACATCGAAGAAGACCGCCCTGAGCGTCATCTGCCGACGAAGGTCACCACGTCGTGCTTGCGATCGTGCGGCACCGGCTCCTCATCAGGATGACCGACGATCACAAGCGTTGCCAGCATGCGCCCCTCGGGTATCCGGAATGCCTCCACGAGCCGGTCGACCACCCAACGAGGAGCGGAGATATTGCAGCAGCCAAGACCGGAGTCCAGGGCGGCGAGCATGAAGTTCTCGACAGCCGCGCCGACACCGATAAGCACCTTATCGTGTTCTGCGGGATCATCGAGAACCGGCACTGACACCGCTATGGCCACCGGAGCCTTTCCGAGATCACCGTAGAATCGTGCTGCGCGATCGACGCCCTCGGTCCCCAGCACATCGATATACTCCTCGAGATACTGGGTCGTGAGCGCCATGATCTCACCGACCGCCCGACGTGCGGTACCCGTTGCCACGTGGAAGTGCCATGGCTGGCTGTTCATCGGAGATGGAGCGAACGTCGCCGCATCGCACAGCATCAAAATCTCGTCGTCGCTCACTGGCTCCTCCTTGTACAGGCGAGTCGAGTGGCGGCGGCGAAGCGAGTCGGACAGCTCCATCAGCGCACCTCCGTAGAAACCACGTGAATGCCGAGCGCAGTACACCGGCATCCACCGCTCAACAGCATACTAGTTCCGGAACCGGCACGCACTCGCTAGAAGCGAGCTACCGCTGCCCGGACGCAACATGCTTCGTGAGCGTCACAACCGTACCTCCATCGGCGCACGATTCAAAATCGACACGATCCATGAGCGCCCGCATGAACATCACTCCCCGCCCCGAGGAAGCGTAAAGATCCTCGTTCGGCGCGGCGCAGCCATCGAAGCCGTTCCCTGAGTCTGAGACACGGATGATGACGCGGTCGGGGTATGCCCCGACCTCAACGGCGACCGTATCGCGATCGCCTTCCGGAGAGCCGTGACGAATCGCATTCGCGAGCGCCTCGCCAACCGCGACTCTGATGTCGAACAGGCTCGACTCCGCGATCGCCAGCGGTTCGAGCACTTCACAAACGCGCGTTCTCGCGGCAGACAGCGTGTCTACCGCCGCGGGAAGCACCATGCTCTCTATCCACATCGGTGGCTCCTCCCCGTTGGCCACCTCGAGCCCAGAAAGAGCTGAGGACACATCATCGGCCGCCGCGATCGTCGGTGCCGCGCCGACGAGTCCAGACAATTCCAGAACTCGGCCCACATTGGTGTTGGCGCCAGCGAGAACGAGCTTGCCACCGCGCGGTTCCAACTCTCTGTCCAACCACACCAACAAGCTAAACGCCGAGCTATCGGCGTAGGTGACCTCCGACAGGTCCAGGACCACATTCGTCCAACCTCGTCCGAGTTCGTCAGACAGCCTCTGCCGCACGCGCGGGACGGTCCCAAGATCGAGATCCCCCTTCATGTGAGCGATGCAAGCCCGCGCTTCAAATCGACGTTCAAGCTCGATTTCCAAAACACGTTCTCCTCGAAAGTGTTGTGACATGTCGCACAATGGTTTCCCAGCCGTGGAAGGCGCGAAACAATTACGGACCCTTACGGGTTGGGTGGCTTGAACCGAACGGTGAGGATCGCGGCGTCATCACGCAGTTCGTCATGCGAGAACCGCTGCACGAGCGACAACATGCGCTGGGTCACGGCTGCTGCGCTCCCTCCCTGTCGAAGCGCTCTTCTGACTCGACCTTCGCCGAAGAATCGGTCCCCATTGCGTGCCTCGGTAACCCCATCGGTGTACAGGAGCATGGTTCCTCCAGGCTCGACCACCACCTGTGACTCTCCGTACTCCGCCAATCGGATCGCGCCGAGGAGCGCCCCGGTGGTTCCCATGCGAACGATCTCGCCATTGCTCGGCAGCAGCAACATCGCCGGAGGATGCCCGCCGTTGGCCCATGAGAGTTCGCCCGTCGTGAGGTCAAGCATTCCGAGCCACAGCGTGACGATACTCGAAGGGTCTCCCACGCTCACGAGCGCGGTGTTGAGTTCGGTCAGTACTGCCGAGGGTGATGCGCCGGCCGCTATCATGCCGCGAATCGAGTACTTGACCATCGATGTCTTGGTCGCTGCCTCAACGCCCTTGCCGCAGACATCGCCAATGGCAAGCACCACACGGCCATCCGGCGCAACGAACAGGTCGTAATAGTCGCCACCGATCTCCGACTCCCCTTCCGCC
Source organism: Actinomycetes bacterium (assembly GCA_021373175.1). Classification (GTDB taxonomy): domain Bacteria; phylum Actinomycetota; class Coriobacteriia; order Anaerosomatales; family Anaerosomataceae; genus UBA2286. Next base: position 31,906 of record JAJFTE010000014.1, on the reverse strand, counting down.
GATACATAGACGCTAGCAGCCTCGATTCCCTCGATTGAGGCCAGCTGCGCAGGGCGAATGCTTTCCTGTAGCACGGTCGCGACATGATGCTCGCGGCTGAACAAGTTCGCCGTATCAATGGCCAGGGCAGCCTGCGTCGCAAACGTGCTGAGCAGTGCAATGTCACGCGCGCTAAAGGCGTCAGTCATGCGCGAGAACACGGCGAGCACCCCGATCGACCGCCCTCGAGCGAGAAGCGGCACCAGCACAGCGGAACCGAGGGCTTGCATGGCGGCAATCTCCGCAAGCCGAGAGGCGGAGTCGGCAAGGTCGGGGACGCTCACCGGCGCTTTGCTCTTGAAGACCTCGCCGGGCAAGTCCACGCCCGAGTGGAACTCCATCTGGAGCATCTCGGGGTTCAGGATACCGCGAGCCATCGGCACCACCATGACTCCTCGCTGAGGATCAAGCGCCATGAGCATGACCGCATCAGCCGAGAGGAGCTTCTGTACCACATCAAGCACACGGTTGAGGACGACTTTGCTCTGAAGCGACGAGCTCACGGCCTGTGATATGCGAAAGATCATCTCAAGATCGTCCGCGCGATCTCGAACCTCATCGAACAGCATCGCATTCTCGAGTGCGAGGGCGACCTGCGCACCGATCGCTGAGCCTAGGTCGATGCCGTGGCGATCCAACTCGTAGGCTCGTCCAGACCACCCCAGAACCATAAGCCCTTGGAGCCGTTCACGCACGGAAATCGGTGTCACCACCACCGTCTGCATACCCAATGCGTCGATCAGATCGCTGACCTCGGTGTCGGGGTCACTCTCAGAGAGCGATACCGGAAGCGCGCCTTCATCAAGACCCCGCTCAGCATGCAGCCGTCGCCAGAGTGCGAACCAGCCCCCAGACAGAGCGTCATCGCTTCGCTCATCGGGATTATCAGGGTCGAGGAACACCCAATGCGCGTTCGCGCCGAGCAACTCTGCCTCGATGGCCGCGATCGAGGAGAGCGCCTGTCGCAGGGTGCTCGAGACTCCCATAATCTCCGCCACACGACGAAGCGCCTCCGCGTCGCGTCTCGATCGCCGCTCCTCGTCGAACAATCGCGCGTTATCGAGAGCCACGGAGGCCTGAGCCGCAAACGAGCGAGCCACTTCTGTCTCCGCCTCGGTGAAGACCCGTTGCGAATCCCAGACGATTGCAACAATGCCGAGGATCCTCGCTCCTCTCGCAAGTGGGATAGCGAGCCCACCTGGCGCGAGAGAAGCTCGCCCATGCAGGCCAACGAGCACGTCACTCGCGGAATCGCCGCTGAATCGTTCGATGTCGCCCGAGTCGATGGCCCGTTCAAGCCATGGTGAGCCAGAAGTAGGAATGACGGTCCCGACGGCGCCGGCCAGCAATCCCGCTCCGCGGACGAGACGCAGTGACCGGCCCTCGTCTTCCAGAAGGAAGATCTCGGCGTCGCATGCCCCGAGTATGTGGGAGAGCGAGACAAGGATTCGGTCGAGCACCTCGTCCAGATCCGAGGAACTCGCCAGTAGCTGCGTCATGTCGTGCATGCGATTCAACCTGAGCGCCACCGAGTTGAACGAATCGATCAGGTGCCCGATCTCGTCATCGCGCGTCACGGGCAGCGGCTCAAGGATCTCGCCCGCCGCCGCCGCGCGGGCTCGCTCGTTGAGCAACCGCAGCGGCCTCGCGACGAACGTCACCGACGCCAGAGCAAGCAAGAGCGCGATTACGGACGACCCGCTCCAAACAAACACGGCAGGCTTGAGCGCCTGCCAGGTCTCATTGGCGACGGTGCTTGAAGCCTCGGCGATCACGACACGCCAGTTCAGCCCGGCGAGCCCGGGAATGCTCGCGTACACACCGGTGAATGTCTGCCCGTCCCCGGACACGATGCGAACGTCCCCGCGCGATGGTTCACTGGATGCGGCCTGGTACGTGATCAATGAACCCAGATACGCCTGGGGGTCGCCCGCCGTGAATATGCTGCGCATGCTGGAATCAACGATCAACGCGGTAGGTCGCTGCTCCGCAAAGGTCACTTGCTTCAGCGCCTCGTCGATGAACCCTGATCGGGCGGCTCCCAGGAGCAACGCATCGTGACCGTTGCTCAGCCGCACAGGGATAACCACCCACAGCGATCCCGGTGCTGTCGACGTCGGCTCGATCCATAGATACGCGACACCCTGAGAGACATCGGCTCCGCGCAGCTTGTCCTGCGTGGGCAGTGCCGCGTTCGGCGGGTACATCACACTCGACGTTGTGTCAAGGTCGATCAGCGCGACCTCTTCGAGGTACTCCGCGTTCTCGACGTACGCGCTCGCCAGCGCCTTGCCCGCCGGAAGACTGTCACCGCTACGGATGACGTCCTGGTCAGTCAAGGTGCGCAGCGCACGATACGAGGCCTGCAACCGGCTCGACACGTCGCGGACGACCAGGTCGCTTTGAGCGCGCTGCCGTGCGGTCTCTTCTCGCAACGCCATCCCGTACACGCCGCTCGCGAGCGCCGCCGCCAAGATGAGCGTGGTTGCCGTGACGAGTACCGCCACCAGCAACGTGTACCTGTTCGCAAGGCTGCGTTTGGTCAGCCGGGAACCCGCCATCGCTCACCGCCCCAAAGGCTCTACTCGCTCAATCGTAGTCCCTGTGCCCGAAGCAGACCAGCGACGCTCGGCTCAGCCGAGTCGCGATAGGAACGGCAGGGCCTTGGTGATCAAGGCCGAGATCTGTCCAAGTTGCCCCGTCGCTATAAGCAGGCCCATCAGCACGAGCACCCCACCGGCCATGCGCGACAACGCCAGGGAGTGCCGGTTGAACCATCCCAGCGCGCCCGTCAGCCTGCCGAAGAACGCCGCTGTGAGCAGGAACGGTGTGGCCAGACCCAGCGAGTACACGGCGAGCGTGGCAGCCGATTGCGCGACATCTCCCGTTCGCGCTGCCATGCCGAGCACGACGGTCAGAATCGGTCCGACACACGGCGTCCACCCGAACCCGAAGGCAAGCCCCATGGCGAACGATGCTCCCCAACCGAACCGTCGGGACTTAGACAGATCGAACCGCGCCTCACCGTACAGGCCTGGAAGCTTGATCACACCGATCAGGAAGACGCCTACCAGCATGACGACAACCCCGGCAACGATACCAATGGGGTGAGCGTACCGGATCATGAACGGTCGCAGCACACCGCTCGCGAATCCGGCGGCAGCTCCTAAGGCGATGAAGACGATCGAGAACCCCAGCGTGAACAAAGCGCTCGGGACGAGAATCCGACGGATCCCCGACTCGCCGCTACTCAGGTCACCGGCGCTGAGCCCGGTCATAAAGGACAAGTACCCGGGTACCAACGGCAGCACGCATGGCGAGAGAAAGGACAAGACTCCCCCAAGAAACGCTCCAAGGTAGCTCACCGTGGCGTCTGGCACCTCTCGTCCAATCCTCAAGGCCGTGTTCTTGTTTCCGCGTGTCGTGCGTGACCAAAGGCCGCACATGGCGGCCTTTGGTCACGCTGCACGCATTATACCCCCAGGGGGTATTTTACTCCACTGCGCCTCAGCCGAGAAGCTCAGCGCCGTAGCCAGCCTTCACGATCTCGCCTACGACCGCATCCGCGGAGACCTTCTCGGCGTCATAGGTGACCTCGGTCAGACCGGTCACATTGTCAGCCACCACAGATTGAACGCCATCCAGTTCACCGACGCTCATCTGAATCAGCATTGCACACGAAGGACAGTGCATGCCCGTCGTGGTGAAGCGAGACGTAACCAATTCAGCCATAGTGCGCTCCTATTCCTAGCGTCTACTTGCCCTGCGGTGTAGTCAAACCGGGCGACTGTCGCTGGTCAAGCATCTCTCCGCAGTAGGGACACATGCGCCACTGACCAAGGACCGTCCTGCCGCATTCGGGACACTGTGCGACCGGTGGAGCAGTAGTGTCGTCACGACTGCGAGGGTCCTGACTGAGCAGCACCCAGGCGAGCCCTGCGATGATCGAGGCGGCCAGCAACGGTGCAAGCCAACCGAATTCCGAGGTGCCGGTGCAGTTCGCGAACCCCTCATCAGCATTCACCACGAACACGAGCCCGACGACGACACCGGCAGCTGCGACAGCTCCTGCCACCCCTATGATCGTGCGCCGATCGTTCCGTGGATGCATGCCCTCGCCCTGCTACGTTGAATTCGCGACATGCTGACGATTGCAATCCTCGTGCCAAGGCTTGCCAGGCTGCTGGAGCAGGAAGCTACAGTCCATACCGTTCCATGCGCGCTTCGAGCGTCTTGGTGGTAAGCCCGAGAAGTTTCGCCGCCTTTGGGATGATTCCGCCGGTTCGCTCGAGCGCCTGCTTAACGAAGTCAAGTTCGACTTCCTCGAGATCCAGGCCACTCTCTGGCAGCACAAAGCATCGCTCTCCCGATCCGAGCATCGACACGCCCGCGCGGACTTCCGAGGGCAGGTCGTCCACTCCGATCTCGTCGTTTCTGGAAAGGATAGCGATCCGCTCGATGGTGTTCTCGAGTTCGCGAACGTTGCCGGGCCACTGGTACGCCACGAGCAGGCTCATCGCCTCTGCCGAGATATGCTTCGAGCCCGCATGCTGCTTCTCGAGGAAGTGCGCAACAAGCAACGGGATCTCGCTCGGACGCTGCCGCAGGGGCGGAACGGTGATGGGCACCACATTGAGCCGGTAGTACAGGTCCTCTCTGAACGTGCCATCGGCGATGAGCTGTTGCAGATCGCGGTTGGTCGCGGCCACCACCCGCACGTCGACCTCGATGGTTCGCGTACCGCCCAGACGTTCAAACGTCCGCTCCTGCAGCACCCGCAAGAGCTTAACCTGCACGCCCAGACTGATGTCGCCGATCTCATCGAGGAAGATCGTTCCTCCATTCGCGAGCTCGAAACGGCCTGGCTTCGCCTGCATAGCCCCTGTGAATGCGCCCTTCTCATAGCCGAACAGTTCGCTCTCGAGCAGCGTCTCCGGAAGCGCGCCAGCGCTTACCGAGACGAAAGGCCTGTTCGCGCGATTGGACATCGTGTGCAGGGCTCGTGCGACGAGTTCTTTGCCTGTCCCCGACTCGCCGTAGATCATGACCGTCGCGCTCGTCGGCGCCACTTTGCGCGTGGTCTCCAAGATGCTCAGCATGGCAGGGGCCGCCGCTACAATGCCGGAAACGTCATGGTCGTGGTCGATCTCTTCCCGGAGCCGGTTCACTTCGGTGGCCAGTTCGCTCATCTTGAGCGCCTTGTCGATGCTGATCTTTAGTTCCTCGAGGTCGAACGGCTTTGTCAAGTACTCGCTCGCGCCAGCCTTCATCGCCTCGACGGCGCTGGTGACGTTTCCGTGCGCGGTCAGCATGATGATCGGGAAAGCATGTCCCTTGGCTCGAAGGCGCCGTAAGACCTCCATGCCGTCCGGGGCTGGCATCTTGTGGTCGAGGACCATGAGATCCGGCGGCTGCTCTGCAACGGCGGCGAGCGCCTCCTTTCCGTCGGACGCCTCGATGATCTCGTAACCCTCGGCGCTGAGCGCCTTTGCGAGCACCCATCGCATGTTCTTCTCGTCGTCGGCGATCAGCACGCGCCGGTTCATCGCTCCTCCTCGCCTGTCTGGTAAACGGGCAGGGACACCGTGAAGCTCGTCCCTTGCTCTGGCGTGCTGACAACCTCGATGTGCCCGTCGTGTTCATCGACGATGCGGTGCACGATCGTCAGGCCCAGCCCTGTGCCGGCATCGCGAGTCGAGTAGAACGGGTCGAACACCTTCTTGATGTCAGCGGCAGGGATTCCCGGGCCATTGTCGGACACGATGATCGAAAGGAAGCCATCGTCGGCCCGTCCGCTGACGTTGATGATGCCACCGGTGACCTCCATCGCCTGAACCGCATTTGAGATGAGGTTCACGAACACCTGCTTCATTTGGTCGGGATCAGCCATGATCTGGGGGAGCTCCCTGACGTCGTTCACCGAGATAGTCACGTGCGACTGCCCGGCGAAGCGTCGGGTGAACAGCACAACGTCTTCGATGACTTCGCCGATGTCGGTCAGTCGCAAGTACGGCTTCGAAGGCCGCCCAAAGTCCAGAAGCGCCTTGATCACACGGTCGAGACGGTCGATCTCTTGCTTCATCACGCTCGTTGCCTCAAGCACGCGATCGCGGTCGTACCCCGACTCCTCCACCAGCTGTACCGAAGCCCTGATGATGCCGAGGGGATTGCGGACCTCGTGCGCGACGCCAGCCGTCAACTCGCCCATCGCCGCCAGTCTATCAGCCCGGATCAGTTGATCCGTCAGAGCCTTGACTTCGGACACATCTTCGATTGTGACGACAGCGCCCAGAATGCGTCCGTCCACATCGCGCATCCTCGAGGTGGATGCCTGCACGTGCAGCACCTTGCCCGCGCGTGTGACGAGCCGCATGTCCCTCACCGACTTGGGTATGCGACCCTTGAGCACCTTTGCGACCCCTTCATCAAGCCCAGCATCGTCGGCGAACAGGGTACCGATCCGACGCGGCACGATGTCCTCCTCACGCACGCCCAGCATGCGCTCAGCAGCGGGATTCGCCGTAGCGACAGAGCCGTCCGGCCCAACCGTTACGACGCCCGATGTGATGGATCGCAAGATGGACTGTGTGTAGTCCTGAATATTGACAAGCTGGATCGCGCGTTCCTCGAGTTTGCGGTACGCATCCTCGAGCTGTCGGCTGAGCTGCCGCAGATCCATCGTCTTGACTTCGGACATGTCTCGCAGCCAACCAAACATGATACCGATCGTAAGGTACATCACGATCTCGTAGAGGTTGTCGATGTGCGCGCCGAGAAGCCCTCCCAGTGAAATCGTCGCATGCAGCGCGAACAGCAGGCTCGCAGCGACTGCCGTGATAAAGCCTCCGCGCCGCCCAAACACGAAGCCGGCGTACATGATCGGCAGATAGAACATCTTCCTGTAGAGCAAGTGCATCGGCATGGCCTGCGCCGACGTCGTCGTGAACAGGTGCAAGACGGTAATCGCGCCCAGAAGCGCGACGATGAGCGCGACATCGCGCACCTCGCTCCTGCGTGCCATAAGCCCTTGCGCACCCAGGCCGGGGTGGTCGCCCTCACGCTGAGAGGCGGACCGCTCAGCCGTCATCGGCGTTTCCTTGCCCACGAAGGTTCGATACCTATCTCTTCACGGTACTTCGCCACGGTCCGTCGGGCCACATCGACGCCTTCGGCATGCAGTGCTTCAGCGAGTTTCTGATCTGACAGCGGCCGCGTGGTGTCCTCGGCTTCAAGCAGCTCGCGGATTCGGCGCTTCACCGTCGTAGCCGCCACGTCCATTCCGCTCGAGGTACGGTAGCCACCGGAGAAGAAGTGCTTAAGCTCGAACAGGCCGTATGGAGTCGCCATGTACTTACCCGTGACGCCGCGGCTTACCGTGCTCAGATGAACGCCGATCTCGTTCGACACGTCTTCCAATCGCAACGGACGTAGATCACCTCGGCCATCTTCGAAGAAGTCGCGTTGGGTCTCGAGGATGATCTCTGCGATGCGAGTGACCGTATCCCTGCGGCGATCCACATTGCGCATAAATGACTCGGCCGACCGGATCTTGTCCTTAAGGTACTTGCGTGTGGCGTCGTCAACGGTCGACTGTGACCGCAACATCTGACGATATCGCGGACTCACCCTCAATGCCGGGACAGCATCGTTGTTAGGGATGATGAGCCACTCATCCCCGAAGCGGCGCAACGTGAGATCGGGGATCACGTACGACGGAGACCGTCCCGGCGAAAACGCCCCGGCTGGCCGCGGGTTAAGCTGGCGCAAAAGCTCCACCGCTTCGCGCACCTCGTCTTCGGTCACGTGTTCGGCACGGGCGATCTTCCGCGTATGGTTCGAAGCGACCGACTCCAGATGGCGATCGATCAGCGCGATCACCAGTGGCGTGTCGATTCCCAGATAGACCGCCTGGATCTTCAGGGCTTCTCGGACGTTGCGGGCGCCCACACCCGGGGGGTCAAGTTGCTGAACCACGTCCAGCGCGGCCTCAGCGACGGCCGAGCTGACGTGCGCGATGCTCGCGATCTCCGCGGAGTCACCCACGAAGAGGCCGTCATCGTCCAGCGAACCGATGATCGCCCGGCCCGCCCGAGCCACATCCTCGGAGATATCGAGCATGCCAAGCTGATCGAGGAGGTAGTCATCGAACGTCTGCAGGCCACCGACGAATTCGTCGGCATTGATGTCTTCCTGACTCGGATCGCGAGGCGAACCCGAGTCAAGGCGCTCGAGATCGTCGTACTGGTCGAGCCACTCATCCCAAGCACGTTCTTCCTCGGGCTCTTCTGAGCGATCGTCGTCCTGCTCGGCAGGCTCCGGCTCGTCCTCCTCGAGTTCCAACACCGGATTCTCAAGCAGCTCTGTCTCTACGAAGGTCTGGAGTTCGACGATTGGCATGGCAAGAATAGTGAGCCCCTGGTAGACCTGGGGCGACAAGGTGACCTTCTGCCTGAGTTCGGGCCTTTGGCTGAGCTCCACTGGCTCCTCCGGCACATGCGTGCCGCCTCGCGGCGGCGCCATTAGCAAACTGCGTACCAGAAGTATATCCCTGTGGCGCGACGGTTCCTACCACTGCCGCGAACTAGACAGCCGGTGGCAACTCCAAGCGTGCCGTCGACGGCACCTGAGAGACGACGATAGCGGCGATGACGAGCACGCCACCCACCATCTGTGCCACACCTAGCGACTCGCGGAACAACACCCAGGCGAGCGCCGCCGCAAGCACCGGCTCAAGCGTCGCGGTCACCGAAGCTTCGGTGGCGCGAATGCTTTGCAGCGCTTTCAGGAAGGCCCCGAACGGTACGACCGTGCTGGTGAAAGCGATGAACGCGACCGCACCGAACGTCCGAGGGTCTTGAAGCGTCGCGAAGATCCTCATCGGCCCACCCAGCACGAGGAACCAGAACAGCGTCGCAGCTCCCAGTCCGTAGGTGAGAAGCGTCCACGATGAGAAGCGCTGCGCCGCCCATCGACCCATGAGCGTGTATCCGGCGAAGAAGACAGCAGAGGCAAGACCCCACATGAGGCCGGTCGGCGAGACCTGCAAGCCCGAGCCTCCCACCGCGCCGACGACCAACGCGCAGCCGCTGACCGACAGCAAGACCGATGCAGGAAGCGACCACGTGAACCTGTCCCTCAGTAGCGTGACCGATACGACGAGAACGAGCACAGGAGCAAGGTATTCAAGCAGAATGGCGGTCGCCACGTTCGTAAGAGAGATGGTCTTGAAATAGGTGAAATGCACGAGCGCCAATCCTGCCACACCGAACACAGTGAGAAATGGCAGATCCCTCACTCGCACGCGAAGCGCATCTCTGCGCGCGACGATCAGGTACGTCAGAAGCATCCCGAACGCCAAGAGCGCTCGCGAAGCCGACAACATAACAGGGTCGATCGAGATTCCGAGGGGAGGAAGAGGCCAACTCGCGGTGGTCGTCGTGAGCGGCGTGAAGAGCCACTTCGCGGCAAGCCCACCGGTGGCCCAGCATGTGGCGGCAAGGACTGCGAGGCCGTAGCCGGCGCGTCTATCGCGATGCTCTTCTTCGGATTCCGTAGGAGCCAAACGCTAGAGCGCCCCCTCTGTAACGTTCATGATAGTGGGCATCTTCACGCCTCGGCTTGCCCACCATACCCCCTGGGGGTATACTCGGCCAAACTTCACCATTGTATGGCAAACCACTTCTGAAACAAGGGAATCACGTTGGACACATCACCGATCCGTGAATCGATCGGCAACGATGAAGAACGACGCAAGATCGTCAACAGGCTCAAGCGGCTCGAGGGGCAGATCCGCGGACTCCAATCGATGATCGATACCGGCCAGGACTGCGACGCGGTGCTCACACAGATCATGGCGGCGAAGTCAGCGCTCAACCAGGTCGGTCTTCACATCATCGGCTACTCGATGAAGACGTGTCTTGCCGAGGACGGCGTCAAGTCTCGCGACGAACTGATCGACGACGCGATCAAGGTCTTCCTCAAGCACTCCAGCTGCGTGCAGTAGCCTCAGCCTGCGATCTCATCCACGAGGTTCGTGACTCGCCGCTCGACTTCCCGAGCGCATGCCGCCAGATCATCCCCCGGCTCGAGCAAGCTCATAGGCCTGATAACGGAAACGAACACGGTGTCGCCCTCGACGTAGACCCGCATGCGGCAGCGCCTGAACTCCCCATCGACTCCGACAAACGGCGGCTCCTCGCCCGCGAAGTGCAGTTCGTAGATTCTGAGTGCCTGAATCCGAAAACCCTTCGAAGCGAGTGTCGCTTGAAGGTCGTGGCTCCGTTCAACGATGAAGCCGTGCGAACGCGCAAGGCGCTCCACGGCTTCCACCGAATCACTGAATGTCATATGGCAAGATCGATCGTACGAGACGTTCATCCGCCACCGTCCGCCGGATGATCCGACCCACCGGGTCGGGCTCTCAGCTTCAGCTATATCCTCCGATGGGACCACACGACGATACCGAGCCAGCCTTTGTGCTGAGGACCCCGCCACCGACACCGGTCGAGACGCTCGATGAACCGCACTTGGGACACACTTTGTCCGCATCGCGAATGATGCGCAGCAAGAACATCTCAAAACGATTCCCGCACTCCGCGCACGTCAGCGCATATGTCGGCATTACCGGCTCACTCCAATCCGAACTCGCGGCCTAAGGAATCGGCGCTACGCGCTCCGACAACCTGCGAAACCAGACTACCACTCTCGAACTTAGCAATGGTCGGGATGCTCATCACGCCGTACCTCATCGCGATCTCAGGGCTTTCGTCAACATTGACCTTCACGAACCGAACGCCCGAGGTCTTCGCCGCAAGCTTCTCGATCTCAGGCCCGACCGTCCGGCATGGCCCGCACCACGGCGCCCAGAAATCCACGACGACCGGCTCTGCCGCCTCCAAGACCTCTACCTGGAACTCTGCCTCGGAAATCTCTCTCACACCCACACTCATCATCGGCTCCTTACGCAGGATACTGTAGTTGCAGTATACCCCTATGGGTATTCTTCGCGCACGTCGATTTGCGGTCTACAGGCACGTGCCGCTATTGTCAGAGGGCATTCAAACGAAAGGGACCCGAGGTGCTTCTCTGGCTTGGACTGCTTGTGGGAGGTTTGAGTGCCGGCGCGTGTCTTGTGGGCCTGTTGGTCGCTCCTCGCCGCATCGAGTCTATCGCAGTGCTCGGAACGCTGCTCAGTGCGCTTCTAGCGGTCCGATCGTTCTCGGCCATCGCGCGTGCCAGCGATACGCACGGCATCGGGCTCGCGGTCTTCTTCCTCGCCGCGGGCATGACCGGCGGATACTGGGTGGCTGCCGCTGCTCTTCTTCGCTCCGAGGGACCAGCTCCCCGCACCCCGCCGGTCGACCCGCGTCCTGTGCGCGTTCTGCCGGCGGTCATCGTCTTGTCATGCGCCGAGGCTCCGCGGTACAGAATCGCGTCCACGGCCCGCGTCGTGGACCGGCTCGTGTCGAGCGGAGCCGTGCGCCTACCGACAAGCGCGCTACCCTTCGTGTTCCTGAGCGAGAAGACACGATACCGGGCGCTCGGCGGTTACAATCCAGCGCGCGCCACCGTCACGGCGATCGCTGACGGCATCGCGCGAGAGATCGATGGGTTGGCTGAGACGGTCGAGGTCGCCTGGTGCGATAGCACCCCGAACCTCAGAGCGGTCGTGGCCGACCTTGGCGGGCGAGGTTACAGGTCCGTCGTGCTTCTGATGCTAGGGCCTGATGGATCGTTCCCGATGTGGCAGGCGGAGCGCAACGCTCTGCCCGATATGTCGCCGATCCGACTGACCCGAGCGCCCAGTATCTGGCACTCAGACGAGCTGGCCCGGCGCCTGGCCGACCGCATCATTGCGACGACGTCCGGGGTCGCCCCCTCCAATGTCGGCGTCGTACTTGCCGGCGAAGGTCAGCCGACCGTGTGGACATCCGTCGCTGAGGACTGGAGCGAACGGGAGAACTACTTCAACCAGCGAGTGAGACTGATGCTCGCGGAACGCGGCATCGATGAATGCCATGTGCTTATGTCGTGGATCGAGTGGCAAACCCCGGACATCACTGAGAGCGTGAGGCACCTCGCCGCACTCGGGTGCCGGCGCATCGTCATCGCTCCATCAACGCTTCCGTACTTGACGCTTGCGAGCGCCCTGGATCTGAAACATCTCATCAGTGCCGCACGGCTACCAGACGACGTGCTGGTCGTCACACTCACGCCATGGGGCGACGATGCGTCGATTGTACACGCTGCGGCCAAAGCGGTTCGCGACGCGCTTGAGCGGCTTGCGCGGTAGCGCCCTACTTTGTTGCCTTACAGCGCTCCCAGTTCCAGGACTGAAGCCGCCGGATCTGCGGATACCTGAAGGCATACCGTAGCGCGATCGACAACCCGCCTCGGCCGGCCTCGGCACGGGTTTCGAGATTCTCGATACTCGTGCGCAGGTCGTCTGCGCTCGTTCCGCGGAAGAGCGTGTACCCGTTGCCGACGGCCTTGAGAACGTGCGCGTCAGACCCACCGGTAGCGGCAATACCTTGGCCGCCGGCGAACGCCTTGGCGGCCAGTCGATTGGCGTGGATGAGATACGGTGATGAGTTGTAGACTTCGAGCGCGTGAAACGCGACATCGTGAATCGCCTGACCAACGCTCTGTAACCCGAAAGGTCCGAATGCGCGATTGGCGAATGGGTGAGCGATCACCGCAATACCGCCCTGCTCGTTGATGCGGGAAACCGTCTCGGCGACAGACAGATTGGGCGGGATGGCCTCGGTGAGCCAGAGTCCGATGATGTGACCGGACTTTGACGAAACCTCCTCGCCGACGACCACTCCTATGCCATACATCTCTTCGAGCGACTGTGCGAACAGCGCGCCCTCGATCGTGTTGTGGTCCGTGATAGCGATGACGGACAGGTCCGTCTTCGTAGAAGCGTACTCCATGATCTCAGGGATCTTCGCAAGGCCATCGCTGTGGTTCGAGTGTATGTGCAGGTCCGCCTTACTCCAGACCTCGGTCACGTGGTACCCCCTGGTGTGTTCGAATAGTGGGCTTCTAGACCAAGAGCAACTTCCGTACCGCTTCGCGCTATAGTGTATCGGCTCAAGCGAGTTCGCTCTCGCTGCCTACAGGTCTTGCACCCACGCACGCAGCCTGCGTACGCCTTCGTGAAGTCGATCGAGCGATGTCGCATAACTGAATCGCAGGAACCCTTCGCCTCCGGATCCGAAGTCCACTCCGGGGGCTACGGCTACGCCCGCCTCCTCGAGCAGCCGCCCGGTAAGCGCAAGCGAGTCCTTTCCCCATGCACTCGCGTCAGCGAACACGTAAAACGCGCCCGTCGGTTCGACGTCGATCGCAAGGCCGACCTCACGGAGCGCCGGGACGAGATATCTGCGCCGCACGTCGTATTCGGCCCGCATGCGAGCGACATCGCCTTGCGCCTCCAGGAGCGCGACAGTCCCCGCGACCTGGACGAAATGGTTGGCGCACAGGAAGAAGTTCTGCTGGATCACCTCGGCAGGGCGCACGTACTGCGGCGGTGCGATCAGGTATCCCAGTCTCCAGCCGGTCATGGCGTACGCCTTCGAGAAGCCGTTCAGCACGAAAGCGCGATCGGTGAACTCAAGGATCGACCGAGACGGTCCGTCGAACTGAAGCCCATGGTAAATCTCGTCGCTGGCGACCCAGATGCCCGTTTCTTCCGCAAGCGCGGCGAGCGCGGCAAGATCATCCGGGCCGAGCACCGTACCCATCGGATTCGCCGGCGAGTTGATCATGATCGCCTTGGTCCTCGGGGTGATGGCGGCACGAACCTCGGCAACGCGGAAACGGAAGCCGTCCTCGGCTCTGACACGCACACAAACCGGCACGCCTCCCAAAAACGCGATGTAGTTCGGATACGCCGGGTAGCATGGGTCTGAGATGATGACCTCGTCGCCGGGGTCGAGCAATGCGCCGAACAGGAGGAGCATCGCCGGAGACGTTCCCTGCGTGACGATGACGTTCCCAGGATCGACGGTGACGCCGTACGCTGAGGCATAGTGGTCGCGTATGGCATCTCTCAGATCCGGAAGACCGGCGGACTGCGTGTAGCCCGTGTCGCCCGCCTCCATCGCTGCCTCGGCCGCGTGCTTGATCACCGCCGGGGTTGAAAAGTCGGGATCGCCGATCTCCATGCGAACGATGTCGCGACCCGACGCTTCGAGCTCTTTGGCACGCGCCACCACATCCATGACAACGAACGGCCGGATGGCTCGCGCTCTGCGGGAAACCTCGTCCACACACCCTCCTCTACAGATGCGCTTCATACGTGCGCTGGAGCCACGCGGCGCGAACCTCGGCGCGCCTGAGATCGGTGTAGCCGATGGACGCAGTCGCAACGATCTCATGCGGCGGCTCGGGATCGTACAGCAGCCCTAGCTCGCTGGCGCGGCGCCACAGGTCCGTCCCCGGGAGCACGTGCAGCGTGGATGTCTGGACCTTTCCCGGGTCCAAGTCGAAGCAGAACTCCATACCGTCGAAGAAGTCACCCACCGTGTCGCCGGGTAGCCCCACGATAAGGTCGCACTCTACCGTGATGCCCTGCTGTTTCAATGCGGCGACCCCGGCCGAGAAGCGCTCGGCGTCGAAATGCCTGTCGCACGCGGCGAGCGCGGTAGCCCCGACGCTCTGCGGACCCGTTTCCACCGACGCTACGCCAGCGGCGACCAGCATGGCCGCCGCATCTTCGCTGATGCGCTCGATGTCCACTTCGACGGTATGGAGACGAACGCCCCGCAAGGCATACGGCGCAAGCGTTGCCGAGAGAAAGCGCAGCCGCTCGTCGGTGAGGTTGAAGACCGGGTCGATGAAGGAGAATGTGCAGACGCCGTACGTCTCGACGAGAGCCTGGATCTCGGATTCAATGCGCGCGTTCGAGAACGACCTGACACGACCGTAGCCTTTGCCCTCGAAACAGTACGCGCAGCGGTGCGGACAGCCGCGGTATGTCTCGATATACGCGGCGCCCTCGACCGGGGTCATCACGCCGGTGAGGTATGGCGACGGAATGGTGTCCAGTGTTGCGATGAGTTCCCTGTCGGCCGCCGAGACGATACCGCCGTCGAGGGTACGGGCAGTCACACCCGCCACGCGCGACACATCGCGATCCGACACCATCGCGCGCAAGAGCTCCGCGAACGTGACCTCGCCTTCTCCGCGAACGACGACGTCCGCTTCGGCGTGGCAAGCGAGCACCTCCTCTGCCACCGGACCGACCTCGGGACCTCCCAGCACGATGCGGACGGACGGTTGCGCGGCTTTCACGACACGGCACACGTCGAATACCGCACGAGCATTCCAGCAGGTGACCGAGATACCGAGAACGTCGGGCTCGAGTTCGAGCACCCGGTATGCAGCCCACCACGGATCGACCTCGGTCGTGAGATCAAGCGTCTGGAATGCCACTCGACCCTTGAGGCGTTCGTCCGCCTGCGCGTATGCGCGCAGGTAGCCAAGCGCAAGCGACTGGTAGCCGGGCGCGTTGAGCGCCAGAAGCGCGACCTTGACGACGTCGTTCACGTGCGCACCGTCGAAAGCTCGTGCATCGCGTGGCCGGATGGCAAAGCGACGCCCACGACATCGACCCACACGGCATTGACGACGCCGGTGTCGCACGCGGCAGTCACTGAGGACAGCGCTGATGGCCCCATACCAGCACTCCAGGCCGTAGCAATGTGCACGGCACCGACCCCGGCCGCAACGAGGTCCGCGACCGCTTCGGGCAAGCGGCTCACCGTGTGTCGACAGATGTGCACGCGTGCCGAGATCGCGACTTTGACGCGAGCACGCCCGGCCGCTTCAAACAAGTCGCGAACGCCCTCAAGCTGCCGATCGTGCTCACCGGCCGATGCCGCTTCATCACCCGGCAGGAAGGTGATCTCAAAATGACGTACACCTGCATGCAGTGCACCTGGCGTATTCCCGCCCACCGACAAGAGCGCCCCTGCGGTCTGAAGGCCGACACGTTGCGCTCCCGAGGAAACCGCAGCTCCGATGAGCGCCGGCAGTTCCGGATGCATGAACGCCTCGGCTCCTGCCAGCATGACGATGGCGCCGAGCTGCGCCTCTGAGAGCCTCTCAATCTCGGCGATCACCTCCGCCGCCGGCCGGTACGCGGGAGTCTCGGCTGCATGGCAGCGATCGCACGATGGTAGCCCTCCGGAGCCGATCTTGATCCTCGCAACATCTATCACCGACATCCCCTGTCATCGCGAACGTCAATAAGTATAGCCGCCGCACCGCCAACTACGAGAATCACCTGGTAGAATCGGCGCATGCAAACACGACGCGAACCGCACGACGCTCTCACCGGTGCTCTTGGGGCCGTGACGGTGCTCGTCTTGCTGTATTTCGCGCGCGCTGAGAGTTACCTCCTGTTCCACAGTCTGGCTGAACTTTTCGCGATCATCGTGTCAGCGTGCGTGTTCATGGTGATGTGGAACAGCCGCCAATTCGTCCAGAACCAGTATCTCGTGTTTCTCGGCGTCGCATCGCTGGCGGTGGGCACCATCGACGCCGCTCATCTGCTCACGTACAAAGGCATGGGCGTCATACCCGGCGCGGCACCCGACGCCGCTACGCAGCTGTGGATTGCCGCACGCGGGCTCCAGGCGCTCGGACTGGTAGCCGCTCCCAGCTTCTTCGGCAAGAAGCTTGATATGCGCATCGTCACCGCGTTGTGGACGTTCGCGGTGGCGCTGACCTTCGCGCTGATCTTTTGGTGGAGGATCTTCCCGCTGTGTCTCGGACCGAACGGCTTGACGTCGTTCAAGATCGGAGCCGAGTACGTGATCTGCGGGCTGTTCATCGCGGCGCTCCTGCTGCTTCGAGGCCGTGCCGAGCATTTCCAGCCGTCCGTCCTCAAGATGATGTCATGGTCGATCGTCGTCACGATCCTCTCCGAGCTGTCGTTCACGCTGTACTCCGATCCGTACGGCGCGATGAACCTGGTCGGCCACTACCTGCGCATCCTCGCGGTCTACCTGCTCTACAAGGCGATCGTCCAAAGCGCGCTCACCGAACCGCACGAGGTACTGTTCAGGGAGCTCGCCGAGACGAACCGCGTCTTGAGCGAGCGTGAAGCGCGGATCCGACGCGAAGCCGAACTCTCCGAAACCCTCGGCACGATCGACGCAGCGGTAAGCTCGACGCTCGATCTCGACGAGATCCTCCGAAGAGCCCTCGTCGGCGCAGCAGAGGCAGTACACGCCGACTCGGCTGCCATAAGTCTTCGCGAGGGGGAGGGCTGGCGTGTTGCGCACGCCTACCACCTGCCGGCCGATTTCGTCGGCTCGCTGTTTGACACGGTCTCCGGCAGGCACCTGTTCCTCGCCGCTGAGTCCCGTTCCCCGCTGATGGTGCACGATGCGATCGCCGATCCTCGCGTGGATACCGGCTTCGCCACCCGCCTCGGGATCACCGGGCTGCTCACGGTGCCGCTCATGAACGGCGGCCGGGTGTTCGGGATTCTCACGTTCCATGTGCGCAACACGGAACGGCACTTCCGAGATACCGACCGCGAGTTCGCACGGCGGCTCTCCGTTTCTCTTGCTCTCGCATTCGACAACGCACGGCTCTACTCGGCGCAGCGGGAGATCGCCGACACGCTCCAGGGCGCGATGCTGACCTTTCCGGAATCGTTGCCGGGCGTCGCATTCGGGCATGCATACCGGTCCGCTGACGAGCTCGCTTTGAGCGGTGGCGACTTCTACGACGCCTTCGAGCTCGGCGAAGGGCGCATCGCGGTGGTGCTTGGAGACGTCGCCGGCAAAGGCATAGCGGCGGCGGCGGCGAGCTCGATCGTGCGCACGACGCTCCATGCGTTCAGCACTCCGGGAGCGCCGCCTTCGGCGGTCCTGGCTTCGGCCAATGAGGCGCTTGTGCGACTGCTCCCCGAAGGCGTCTTCGCGACCGCCGCCTACGCCATTATCACTACGGACACCGGGGTCGTAGACATGTGCAGCGCCGGTCATCCTGATCCGTTCGTTTGCACCTCATCCGGCTGTATCAGACACGATGCGCTCAGGAACCGTCCGCTCGGCATTTGGCCGGATGCGACCTTTGAGCAGTTTCGGATCACGCTTGGCCGTGGGGAATCCATGGTCATGTTCAGCGACGGGCTGCCGGACGCGCGGCGTGGCAAGGAATTCTTCGGCGAGGACCGGGTCCACACACTGCTCGATACGATGCGCGACACGGGTCCACAACTCATCGTCGATTCGCTTATGGACGAAGTCACGAAGTTTTCGGGGGACCAGCACACTGACGACATAGCTATCGTTGCGGTCACGCTGCTGCCGCCGGCATAGGCCGTGCCACAAGAAGAGAGCCTCCCCACCGAGGAGACTCTCTTGCGCATTTCATGGTGTCGGAGGCGGGAGTTGAACCCGCACGTCCCTGGGGACACTAGGCCCTCAACCTAGCGCGTCTGCCATTCCGCCACTCCGACACTTCCAGCCAACCCAAAGGGCAGCGAACGGAAGTATAGCAATGCTTTCGGGCTCTGCCTAGCCCGAAACCGCTGCGACAGCTGTGGCAGCTGTGGTGCCCTTCACTCCGACCGGCACCGGGTTGGGCGCGGCGAAATGGCACGCAGCCGTATGCCCCGAGGCGACCTGGAGCAGTTCGGGCTCCTTATTGCTGCAGATCTCCTGGGCAATTGGACAACGCGTGTGAAAGCGGCATCCCGTCGGCGGATCGATAGGGCTCGGAGGGTCACCCTCAAGGAGGATGCGCTCTCGATTGCGCTGGCGATCCGGATCCGGAAGAGGCACAGCCGAAAGCAGCGACTGCGTGTACGGGTGATACGGCTGCATGTACAGGCTCTTCCAGTCAGAGACCTCGACGAGCTTGCCCAGGTACATGACCGCGATACGATCGGAGATGTGCTGAACGACCGACAGATCGTGCGCGATGAAGACATACGTCAGCCCGAACTCGTCTTGCAGACGATCCAGAAGGTTCAGCACCTGCGCCTGAATCGAGACATCGAGCGCCGAGACAGGCTCATCGCAGATCAGCAGCTTCGGATTCAACGCGAGCGCGCGCGCGATGCCGATGCGCTGACGCTGCCCGCCCGAGAACTCATGCGGATACCGGCTGATGTGCTCGGGATTGAGCCCCACCACATCGAGCAGCTCCTTTGCGCGCGACTGTCGCTCGGCACGCGTGCCTTCGCCATGGATCGCGAGCGGCTCAGAGATGATCTCGCCGATCGTCATACGCGGATTGAGGGAGGCATAAGGGTCCTGGAAGATGAACTGCGCTTGTCTGCGAAACGCCTTCAGATCCTTGCCCTGAAGCTCACCAACGTTGCGATCCTCGAAGAAGATCGAGCCGGATGTAGGCTCGGTCAACCGAATGATGCAGCGGCCGGTCGTTGACTTGCCGCACCCAGACTCGCCCACAAGACCTAAGGTCTCTCCTTCTCTGACGTTGAACGACACGTCGTCCACGGCGCTGACGTAGTTGCCGACCCTCGAGCCCAAGAAGCGCTGGTGCACCGCAAAGTGCTTGGTCAAGTGCTCGACTCTCAGAAGATCGCTCATTCCGGCACCTCCGCGTACTCGACGACCCTTCGCTCGAAGCCAGGATCGCCGGAGAACAGACACGCGGAGAGGTGACCTCCACCGAGATCGACAAGCGGCGGATCCATCGTGCCACAGACATCCTTTGCGTACGGGCATCTGGGATGGAACGAGCACCCAGTCGGAACATGCAATAAACTGGGTGGTTGACCCTTGATCGGGTGAAGCGCGCTCTTCTCGGTCAGGTTCTGCGTGGGAAGACTGTCCATCAGCCCCCACGTGTATGGATGACGCGGCTGGTAGAAGACCTGATCGGTCGTCCCGAACTCGACCGGGCGTCCTGCATACATCACCAGAATGTTGTTTGCCATGTCTGCAACCACCCCCAAGTCGTGGGTGATCATGATGATGGCGGTTCCGGTCCGCTTTTGAAGTGCCTGCATGAGTTCAAGGATCTGAGCCTGGATCGTCACGTCAAGCGCTGTCGTCGGCTCATCGGCGATCAGGACATCGGGATCGCATGATAGCGCCATGGCGATCATCGCACGCTGCCGCATTCCTCCGGAGAATTGGTGGGGGTAGTCTCCCGCGCGGTCGGCGGCGTTGGGGATGCCCACCATCTCGAGCAGCTCGACAGCCCGCTCATGCGCCTGTGCCTTACTCATGCCCTTATGGACCATCAGGGGCTCGGCGATCTGATGGCCGATACGGTACACCGGATTGAGCGACGTCATCGGATCCTGGAAGATCATCGCGATCCGGTTTCCACGAATGTCGCGGACCTGCTCTTCCTTCATGGTGAGGAGCGATTCACCTTTGAACAGGACCTCGCCGCCCTCGATCTTGCCCGGCGGCATCGGCACGAGCCGCATCATCGTCAGCGCCGTGACGGACTTACCCGACCCCGATTCGCCCACAACCCCAAGCGTCTCTCCGGGATTCAGTGTGTACGAAACCCCATCGACTGCCTTCACGACACCGTCACGGGTATGAAAATACATCTTCAGATCGTCGAGCTTGAGCAGTTCGCCAGCCATCCCTAATCCTTCAGCTTAACGTCGAGGGCGTCACGGATTCCATCACCAAGCAGGGTGAAAGCCAGCACGGTGCTCAAGATGGCAAGGCCGGGCCAGATCACCACACCCGGGTTCGAAGTCAGATAGTTCCTGCCGTCCTGGATCATGCCGCCCCACGAAGGCGATCCTGGAGGAAGGCCGAGGCCCAGGAAGGACAACGCCGCCTCGGTGAGAATCGCGCCACCCACCGACATCGTGCCGTACACCACGATCGGTGCGACCGCATTCGGGAGAATGTGTCGAAGCATCAAACGGATATCACCAGCGCCAAGAGCGCGCCCCGCTTCGACGTAATCGTTCTCCTTGACCGAGAGGACCGACGAACGAAAGACACGGGCGATTGAAGGCCAGCCCAGGATTCCGATGGTCAGGAAGACGGGAGCGATGCCGCGCAGGTTCTCAGGAAGAACGGACAGGAGCAGGATGGCGAACAGAATGTAGGGAAATGCGAGAAAGATGTCCGCAACGCGCATGATGAAGGCATCGATGAATCCCCCGTAGAACGCCGAGAGCGACCCCAGGATCAAACCGATGACGAGTGACACGACAACTGCAAGGATACCGACCGTAAGCGAGATACGGGAGCCGTACACAACCCGGGCGAACACGTCACGTCCGATGTCGTCGGTCCCCATGGGGTGTTCCAGTGACGGCGACTGGAGCCGTTGCGCCGCGACCTTCGCCGTGTCGAAGTACGTTGGGCTGCCGAACGTCTGGGGTACCCAGGCATCCGCGGTGATGGCCGCGATCGCTACAATGACAAGCCACACGAGAGCAATGATGGCGAGACGGTTCTTGCGAAGACGGTACCATGCGTCGCCCCACAGGGTGCGGTTCTCATCCGCCGCATGCTGCTCTTCGGGCTGCGTCGGTGGCGTTGACGGCATGCCGGACCGATAGTCTTTGACGGCGTGGCCCTCGGCGCGATCGATCACGATGTCCTTATCTCGAGTCATTGCGATCACCCCTCATTCGCGGCGCCGTAGCGAATCCGCGGATCGAGGAATGCATACGAGACATCGACGAGCAGGTTTACGAACAGCACGGCCAGCAAGACGAGCGTGACGCCACCGAACACCACCGGAAAGTCGCGCGCACCGATCGCGCGGTAGATCGTGAAACCGACGCCGGGCCAGTTGAAAATGGTCTCTGTGAGAATGGCACCGGACAGCATCGCTCCCAGGTCGAGACCAATGAACGTCACGACAGGAATGAGGGCGTTCTTCATCTCGTGCCCCCAGAGCACACGCGAGGGAGAAAGTCCCTTCGCGTACGCTGTGCGAACATAGTCCTGGCTCTGGACCTCAAGCAGCTGGCTCCTCATGATCCGGGCCGCGTACGCGGTCGAAACGGACGCCAGTGTGATAGCCGGGAGGATGAGGTGCGCAAAAGCGGTGAAGCGGGCACTGCTCGCCCCCGAGATCGGCAAGATGTTCAGCTGGATTCCGAAGATGTACTGCAACACGATACCGAGCCAGAACACGGGAAGCGCGACGAGAATGGACGTCGAGAGCGTCACGAGCGTGTCCCAGATCGTATATTGCTTGATCGCCGAGACCAGACCTGCACCGATGCCGACGAGGATTTCCAAGACAATGGCCGCAAGCGCAAGTCTCAAGGTGTATGGATACGTCTCCTTGAAGATGTCCACCACTTTGCGCCCGCTGGCTATAGATGTGCCCAGATCGCCCTTGGAAAGCTTACCGAGATAATCCACGTACTGCGCGTACCAGGGCTTATCGAGGCCGTACGCATGACGCATCTCTGCGTAAACGGCGGGAGGCAACTTCTTCTCACCCGCCCGAAGAGCGACCGGATCGCCAGGCAGAATGGTAGTGATCAAGAACAGGAGCAGGGTCACCCCGAAAAATACAGGGATGAACTGCATGATCCGTCTAAGAATGTAGCGGAGCATCGGGATCCTTTGTGTCCGGGGTCGTTCAGTGACAGTGGCAGGACGCCCATAAGGGGCGCCCTGCCTCTATCTCGGTACTCAATCAAACGATCCTGAGTTACCTACTTGCCGCCATTCTCCAGCCACACCTTCGTGAAGTCAGCGAGGTTCATGGCACTGTAGGTAAGATCGTGCACGCGAGCCGACGCGACATGGTGGTGCTTGTAGAACATGACCGGAATGACCGGAAGGTCCGCTCCGACCATCTTGTTGACCTCCTGATATGCCTTCAGACGAGCGGCATCGTCAGGCGTCTGCCGAGCGGCGTCCAGGCCCTTGTCGACAGCCTGGTTGTTGTAACGCGAATAGTTATCGCTCGCGCCGGACTTGAAGAGCGGGAACATGAAGTTGTCCATGATCGGGTAGTCAGCGGACCAGCCGAGACGTCCGATCATGATCTTGTCGGCACCGAGTTCCTTGAGGTACGTGGCGAAGTCAGGCGTGGGAGCGAGCTTGACCTTCAGCCCGATCTTCTCGAGGTCGGCCTTCACGAACTCCATGATCTTCTGGTGCCCACCGTCAGCGTTGTACGAAAGGCTGATCTCGGGTGCGCCCGCGCCACCGGGGAAACCAGCTTCCGTGAGGGCAGCCTTGGCAGCCTCCACGTCATACTTGGAGTCTGGCCAGACACCGGGGGCATAGCCCGCGATTCCCGGAGGAACGATGTTGTCCGCAGGCTCGCGGGTGCCCTCGAAGACGTTATCGCAGATGGCTTGTCGGTTGATAGCAAGCGACACCGCCTTGCGCATGGCCACCTTGTCCATCGGCTTGATAGTGTTGTTCACAACGAGATAGTAGATCGAGTTCTCAGCACCAAGAAGCACCTGTTTGGCGGGGTTGGCGGTATAGCCATTGTCGGCGACACCGTACTTCGCCTCGGCATCCTTGATCTTACCCTCGCCGATCTGCGTGAAGTCGAGCGTGCCGGCTTCGAACTCGGTGTAGGCGGTATTCGGGTCCTTGAAACTCCGGAAGTCGATGCCATCGATGAGCGGCTTCTCGCCGTGGTAGGCGTCGTTCCGGACGACCTTGATGTACTGGTTGCGCTTCCAGGGTTCGGAGAGCTTGAACGGGCCGTTGCCGATCGGCATGTCGCCGTAGACCACGGTCTGTTCTTTGCCGGAAGCGTCCTTGTACTTGACGCCACCCTCGACGAGCGCCTGCGGCACAGGAGCAAGAGCCGGGTGACCGACGAGGTAGCCGAAGTCACCGAAGGACTTCTTGAGCGTGACCTCGAGCGTGTAGTCATCGACGGCCTTGAGACCCGAGATGCCGTTCTCGGCGTTACCCAGATCGTCTGTGCCCGCGATGACAGCGAGGTGGTAGCTGATCGAGGACGCCTCGACCTGGTTGGTGGAAGTATTCATCGTCTTCGGGTTCGCGATGCGATTCCACGCGTATATGAAATCCTTCGCCGTGACAGGCGTGCCGTCCGAGAACTTGCCATTCTTGTTCAGCCTGAAGGTCCAAACCGTTGCGTCCGCGTTAGACTCCCAGGACTCGGCAGCCGCCGGGACGAGCTTCGTAGGATTGAGAGGATCGAACGCGGTAAGGCTATCGAAGACAGACTGCTCGACCTGCGTCCCCTCAGATTCCTGAGTGTTGTACGGATCGATGTATGCAGGCTCGCCAACGTAGTACGACAGGGTGCCGCCCTTGGTGACCCCGCCGGTGGTGTCGCTGGTATCGGTCTTGGCCGTGCAGCCACCTATTCCCGCGACCGCTGCGACCATCACCAGAGCCAGAGCGACAGCCATGATCTTGCGAATTCGACTAGACAACTTTCAGCCTCCCTCCGGAACACGTACATGCACTCCTAAACCGCTCAACAGTTCAGCGATCGCGTGTGTTCATCCCTCCCTGGCGATCTAACTCGGCCCGTAGGCCCAAGCCATCTTCCAGTGCTCGTTTCGCACATGAAACGAACGACTAATACTCCCGCTCTTTGCATAGAAAGGCAAGCACAAAGGCGTCGCCAAACCGTTGAACTCGGCCAAGAAGCACAACGCCCGCCATAGAGGCGGGAGCCGGCAATTCTCAGGAACGAGCCGCCATCAGCTAGAGACCCGGGCGGTAGATGACCATGAGGAGCAACGCTGAGACGGCGTAGCCGACTGCGAAGCCCACCGTGATGCGATCGAGGTTCTTCTCGATGATACCTGTTCCACTGGACGTCGTCGGCACGGCGCCCCCCAACATCGACGACAGGCCGGTGCCCTTGCCTGAATGCAGTAGAACAAAGAGGACGAGCCCAATCGAGCATATCATGTGAATACCAATGACGACATATGCAAAGACGTTCACAGCAACTCCTTGAAAAGGCCGTCCCGCCGTGTGTTCCGGAACGATCGGCATGTCTCACCCGAACCGTGACAGTATACCGACACAAGCCGGGCAGCTCAACTATCGCTCAAGGAGCGACGTTCCTGTCCACTCGCCAGGCGCAGGGATGCCGAGCAGGTCAAGGACGCTCGGAGCCACGTCGGCCAGAATCCCTCCGCGGCGAACGCCGGTCACGTCGCCGCCGCAACAAATGAACGGGACCGGGTTGGTGGTGTGAGCGGTGAACGGCCCCCCGTCGGCGGCCACCATCCGCTCGGCGTTCCCGTGATCGGCCGTTACGATCACGGCCCCTCCTTGCGCGGCGATCGCCGCAGCTACCGTCCCCACACCCGCGTCGACCGCCTCGACCGCCCGGATCGCGGCGTCCAGCACGCCCGTGTGGCCGACCATGTCGCAGTTGGCGTAGTTCACAACATAGAAGTCGGCGCGGTGTCGCTCGATCGCCTCGGTGAGCAGCCGGGTCACCTCGGGCTCACTCATCTCGGGCTGCAGGTCGTACGTGGCGACCTTCGGGCTGGGCACGAGGACGCGCTCCTCGCCCCGTTTGGGGGGCTCAGCACCGCCATTCAGGAAGAAGGTGACGTGCGCGTATTTCTCGGTCTCGGCAATATGGAACTGTCGCAGTCCGTGTTCGGCAAGCACATCGGCAAGCACACAGCACGGCACGTCCTTTAGAAAGGCTACCGGCGCGGGGATCGTTGGATCGTACTGCGTAAGGCAGACGAACCGAACGGCGGGCCGGACCGGGCGTGCGAACCCCTCGAAGGCAGGGTCCACGAAGGCGCGTGTGATCTCGCGGGCGCGATCCGGCCGGAAGTTGAAGAACACCAGCGCGTCGCCGTCTACCGGCACGCCTATCGGTCTGCCGTCCTCGAACACCACCGCTGGCTCGACGAACTCGTCGGTCACGCCAGCCGCATACGACGCGGAGACAGCCGCCTCGGCCGATGCGATCGCCACGCCTTCCCCGAGCGCGATCGCGCGCCACGCCTTCTCGACGCGCTCCCAACGCGTGTCGCGGTCCATCGCGAAGTAGCGCCCCATCACTGTCGCGATGCGTCCGACGCCGATCCCTGTGAGCACGGCCTCGAGCTGCTCCACGAAGCCAAGACCACTCTTCGGGGGGACGTCGCGCCCGTCAAGAAACGCGTGCACGAACACGCGTGTCGCGCCTCGTGAGGCGGCCATACGCACAAGCGCGTAGAGGTGATCCTGGTGACTGTGAACGCCACCATCAGATACCAGCCCCATGAAATGGACCGCCAGACCGTCAGCAACGGCGGCGTCGATCGCCGACTCCAAGACCGGATTCTTGGCGAGCGAACCGTCTTCGATCGCCTTGCAGATGCGCGTGAGCTCCTGGTACACGATACGGCCGGCGCCGATGTTAAGGTGACCGACCTCGGAATTGCCGATCTGGCCTTCCGGCAGGCCCACCGCAAGACCAGAGGCGTCAAGCGGCGCCCAGGGGCACGCCGCGAACAGCCGATCGAGATTCGGCGTGTTCGCCTCGGTGATGGCGTTGCCAGGACCGGCGTCGCCAAGACCGAAGCCGTCCATGATCACGAGTGCGACAGGCGCGGTCACGTACCGCAGGCCGCCTTAGCAATCGCCGAGAAGGAATCCGCCTTGAGTGCCGCTCCGCCGACAAGCGCGCCGTCGATGTCCGGCTCCGCGAAGAACAGCTTCGCGTTCTCCGGTTTCACCGAGCCGCCATAGAGCACGCGGAGTTGCAACGCGGTGGGAGGACCGTACATTGCGCCGATCGTCGCCCGTATGGCGCGCGCCACATCGTTCGCGGACTCGGGCGTGGGTGTACGGCCGGAACCGATGGCCCAAATGGGCTCGTACGCTATGACGAGGCGTGCGGCTTCGTCTGCAGAAAGACCCGCAGCCCCGGCCATGATCTGGCCGTGCACGAACGAGTCCGTCCGGAGCGCATCGCGGGTGGCAAGCGTTTCGCCACAGCACATGATCGGTGTAAGCCCCGCGTCGAAGGCCGCGCGAACCTTCCTGTTCACGGTCTCATCAGTCTCGCCGAAGAATTCGCGGCGCTCGGAGTGCCCGACGATCACATGGGTACATCGCAACTCGGTGAGCATGCGTGGCGCGATCGCGCCGGTGAACGCACCCTCGGCCTCCCAGAACATGTCCTGCGCCCCGAGTCCCATATGAACGTGGTCGAGTTCGATGACCGTGGAAACCGCCTTGATACCTGTGAACGGCGGGCATACGACGACCTCGACGTCGTCCAGGTCGTCCCGGAGCTCCTCCGCTATGTCCTGGACGAGCACAGCACCCTCGCCCGAGGTCGTGTACATCTTCCAGTTGCCCGCCACAAGCATTCGGCGCTCCATGGCGCCCCCTTTCCCGACCGCTACGCGTTCTTGTCCATGAGCGCTTCTACGCCCGGAAGCGCAGTCCCCTCGAGCAGTTTCATCGAGGCGCCGCCACCAGTGGAGACGAACGTGACGCGCTCCTCAAGTTCGAACTTCTTGAGCGCCGCGACCGAGTCGCCGCCTCCGATGATCGAAATCGCGCGGTTGTTACGTGCGACCGCCGTGGCGATCTCGCGTGTGCCCGTCTCGAACGGCTTCATCTCGAACACGCCCATCGGGCCGTTCCAGAAGATCGTCCGTGCCGTGCTGATGGCGCCTTTGAAGAGCTCCGTAGTCGTGGGCCCGATATCCAGGCCCATCATGTCCGGGGGAATCTCCTCGCGACCGACGATCATCGTCTCCGCATCATCGACGATCTGGTCAGCGACGACGAGATCGACCGGGAGCACGAGGTCAACACCACGTTCAAGCGCCTTGTCCAGCAGCTTCTTCGCGGGTTCGATCCATTCGGTCTCCACGAGCGACCGTCCCACGTTGATGCCCTTGGCGACGAGGAACGTGAAACACATCGCGCCGCCGATCAGCAGCGCGTCGACGCACTCGAGCATGCGGTCGATCACGATGATCTTGTCCGAGACCTTCGAGCCGCCGAGAATCGCGACGAACGGGCGCTCGGGATCGGTGAGCATGGCGGTGAGCGTCTCAACCTCGCGCGCGAGCAGCAACCCAGCCACTGCGGGAAGGTACGCGGCTACCCCCGCCGTTGACGCGTGCGCGCGGTGTGCCGCACCGAACGCATCGTTCACGTAGATGTCAGCAAGCGAGGCAAGCGCCTGAGCGAACGCAGGATCGTTCGTTTTCTCGCCAGGGTCAAACCGCACGTTCTCCAGCATGATGATCTCGCCGTCCACCATGCGGTCGGCGGCATCGTGCGCCTCCTGGCCCGCGATGTCCTCGACGAAGAGCACGTTCCTGCCGAGAAGGCGCTGCAGCACGCGCTGCACGGGCCGGAGACTGTACTGCGCGTCCGGTTTCCCGTTCGGTCTGCCGAGGTGGCTCATGACGATGACACGCGCGCCGTGATCGACAAGATAGCGCAGCGTGGGCAGCGCGGCGCGGATGCGAGTGTCATCCGTGACGGAACCCTCAGCCAGCGGAACGTTGAAGTCGACTCGTACGAGCACGCGCTTGCCGCGAACATCAAGGTCCTTCACGGTCTTCTTGGAGAACATGGTCCCTCCGCGATGTTGGTCCCGGACATGACAGCGGGCGCGTTTCCGCGCCCGCCGCAGTTTGCTGGAATCAGCCAACCAGCCTCACCAGGTCGACGACGCGGTTAGAGTAACCCCACTCGTTGTCGTACCACGAAAGGCACTTCACGAAGGTGCCCTCGCCGCCCATGACCATGGTCTGGAGCGAGTCGAAGACCGACGACGCGGGATTGCCGATGACATCCACCGAGACGATCGGATCCTCGCAGTACTCGAGAATGCCCTTCATCGGACCCTCAGCTGCCGCCTTCATGGCGGCATTGATATCGTCCCTAGTGACGGAGGTTGCGAGCTCGGCAACGAGGTCGACGAGCGAGCCGTCCGGCGTGGGGACCCGAACCGACATCCCGTCGAGCTTGCCCTTCATGTCAGGCAGCACGAGGCCGATCGCCTTCGCGGCACCGGTCGACGTCGGGATCATGGACAGCGCCGCCGCACGCGCACGGCGAAGGTCGCTGTGCGGCAGGTCCAGGATCTTCTGGTCATTCGTGTAGCTGTGAATCGTGTTCATGAACCCTTGTTCGAGCCCAAAGGTGTCGCGCAGCACCTTCGCAAACGGCGCAAGGCAGTTCGTGGTGCATGACGCATTCGAGATGATGTTGTGCTTCTTAG
Organism: Actinomycetes bacterium; assembly: GCA_021373175.1. Taxonomy (GTDB): domain Bacteria; phylum Actinomycetota; class Coriobacteriia; order Anaerosomatales; family Anaerosomataceae; genus UBA2286. Next base: position 2,710 of record JAJFTE010000014.1, on the reverse strand, counting down.
CGTCGTATTCTGAATCGTTGACGCCCATGACGATCGTTATGTCCTCGTTGCTTGCCGGCGCCGAGATGATGACCTTCTTCGCTCCAGCGTCGCGATGCCCCTGCGCCTTGACGCCATCGGTGAACAGTCCGGTGGACTCGACCACCACGTCCACATTCATCGCGCCCCACGGCAACGCGGCAGGATCGCGCTCGGCAATGACCTTGATCTCACGTCCGTCGACGAAGAACGCGCCTTCGCCCGCCTTGACGTCATGGCCGAACTTGCCATGGACCGAGTCGTACGTGAGCAAGTGCGCGAGCGTCTTCGCGTCAGTGAGATCGTTGACCGCGACCACCTCGATGTTCGGGTCTTGCTGGGCGGCGCGGAAGACCACGCGCCCGATACGACCGAACCCGTTGATGCCGACTCTGATTGTCACAGGCCAACCCCTCCTCAAACCAGAACGAACAGCTGCCGGACCGTTGCAGACCATGTTCAGAATAGTAGCCGAACGGAAGTACCGACGCACTCACACATCGGTCAGTGGGCAGCTAGCTCCTCCAAACGGCGGATGCGGTGGTAAACAGCGGACTTCGAAAGGGGCGGCTCGGCAAGCTCGCCGAGTTCTCTCAGGCTGGCGTCGGGATACTCAAGCCGAAGCAAGGCGACCTCTTGCAACGCAGGCGGCAGGTTCTCAAGACCGCTCGACGTAGCCAGGCGTCGTATAGCCTCAACCTGGCTGATCGCTGCCTCCGCACTCTTCTGCAGATTCGCGGTCTCGGCGTTCACGAGACGATTCACATCGTTGCGGACACCTTTGATGATGCGCACGTCTTCCGTGCGTAGAAGCGCATGATGCGCGCCGACGAGCGCCAGGAAGGTGACGATCGGCTCGGCACCCTTGAGATAGACGGCGTACGTCCCGCGCCGCTGCGTCATGCGGGCCCGTATGTCGAAGCGACCCATGATCGCGGTCAGGTCTTGGGCGACCTGTTCGGACTCGGCCGTGAGCTCGAAATGGAAGTCACCGTGTGGATCGGCGACGAATCCTCCGCCGAGAAACGCGCCGCGCAGGTACGAGATCGCGCAACAATCCTTCTTCACGAGCCAACGCGGGATGCCGTAGTTCGGGACGAGAGCGTCGTCGAGGATACCGAGGTCATGCAGCGCCTGGGCAAGCTTTGGTTGCGCGGGCACCGTGATGAGGTAGTTGTTCGACTTGTGCAGGACCGAGCGGCGGACCGTCAGCTCGGTCGCAAGGCCATACAGACCGTGCAGCAGCTTGATAGTCTTGCGCGCCACCGGCGCCGTCTCGGTCGCGACCTCAAGGCGGAACCGCTCGTTCCCGGTGAAATGGAGCGTGCCTTCCACCCGCACGAGTGCCGAGAGTTCCGCTCTTTGACAGCACGCTCGCTTCGCCTCAACGCGCGAGAGCTCGTCTTTGACCTCGGCGGTGAACGACACCTAAGCGAGCCTCCTCAGCGCGGCGCAGAGCAAAGCGGCGTCGTGGTGCATCGGGTTGAGCCGGTCGGCGAGCTCCGTCGCCACGACTGTGATGCCCCGACTCTCGATCGCCGAGCGTTGAGCGGCCCCGCTCTCAACCGCTAAGACGTCCGTAGCCCTCGGTGCGACGTCGGTATCGTGCAGGAGCACGACGTCGATCGCGCCTCGCAACCCGTGGTCCTCGAGCGCACGCACGTGGTCCGCGGCATCGAGCCCCGAGGTCTCGCCCCGCTGGTTCGCGACGTTGCACACATAGATGATGCGAGCATGAGTAGCGCAGAGCGCCTCGGAGACGCCCTTGATGAGCAGGTTTGGCATGATGCTCGTGTACAGGCTGCCCGGACCGAGTACGACGACATCTGCCGAGCGGATCGCATCGAGCACCGGCGGATAGGCTGGCGGTGATGCAGGCTCCAGGTGCACGCTGCAGACCATGGACGTGCTGTGCGCCACGTTCGCCTGCCCCGTCACCCGTGCACCCGTCTCGTCCTCGGCGAACAGCACCACATCGGCAAGCGTTGACGGAAGCACCGTGCCGCAGACGCCAAGCAGCTTTGAGGCGTCCTTGATAGCCGTCGCGAAATCACCACGCATGTCCGCCAGCGCTGCGATGATGAGATTGCCGAGCGAGTGCCCGGCCAGTCCCTCGCCGGCCGCGAAGCGATACTGGAAGACTTCGGCGAGAAGCGAGTCTGGAGCCGCGAGCGCCACGAGGCAGTTCCTGATGTCGCCGGGCGGCAGCACTCCCAGTTCACGACGCAGCGTGCCCGAGGACCCGCCGTCATCGGCAACGGTGACAATCGCGGTGACGTCGAAATCGGACGCAGCGAGACACTTCAGAACGACAGGGAGCCCTGTCCCGCCACCGATGGCTACCGCGCGCTTCACGAGCGAGCCTTGTCCTTGTCGATGTCGCGGTGCGACACGTTCACGATCTCCCCATGACGCCGCAGATGCTCGGCGGTCTGCTCGGCAAGCACGACGCTGCGATGCCTGCCGCCGGTGCAGCCAAGCGCGATGTGGAGCTGCGTCTTTCCCTCGGCGACGTACCCCGGAAGCAGCACGTCGAGCAGGTCGAACCATCGCCGCAGGAACTCTTCGGTCTCGACCTTGCCGAGGACGAACGCGCGCACGGGCTTGTCCAGCCCGGACTGGTCACGCAACCTGGGCATGTAGAACGGGTTTGGCAGGAACCTGACATCAATGACGATGTCCGCGTCGATCG
>JAJFTE010000127.1 GCA_021373175.1 Actinomycetes bacterium | reverse complement strand
GGACTTGCCGAGGCGCGCACCGCCGCGCTCCTCAACCATCCCGCGATCGTGACCGTGCACGAGTGGGATGCGGATTCCGACGAAGCGTTCCTCGTCATGGAGGCCATCGACGGTGCGTCGCTTGCAGACATCCTCGACGAGATCGGCGAGCCGCTCACGCTCGACGAGACCGCTGCGGTCCTCCGCGCGATGGTGGCCGCCATCGGCTTCGCGCACGACAACGGCGTGCTGCACCTCGACATCAAGCCCGGCAACGTGCTCGTCACCCGTGACGGGCGCGTGAAGGTGGCGGACTTCGGCGTCTCGGCGCTCACGGACGCCACCGGTCGCGCGAAGGGCTCCGCTGGCACGCTCGGCTACATGCCGCCCGAGCAGCTGCGCGGTGGCGCGCTCGATACCCGCACGGACTGCTGGGCGCTCGCCGCGCTCACCTACGAGATGCTGACCGGCGCAAACCCCTTCGACGCCGACACGCCCGAGGCCTCGCTCTTCAAGATCGAGGTCGCCGAGATCCCCGACCCCTCCGAGTTCGTGGCGGGTCTCTCGGCCGAGATCGACGACATCATCCTCGCCGCGCTCGCGCCCGACCCCGCCGAGCGGTACGCCTCCGTCGCGGCGTTCGGCGCGGCGCTCCTGCCGCATCTCGGCGACCCCGGCGCCGGCAAGGCATCGCTGGCCGAGGTGGTCGCCGAGCTCACCGTCGCCGGCGAGGACGCCGGTGCCGGGCGCGTCGCCCCCCTCGGCCTCTGGGACCGCCTTGCGCGCTTCGCGAGCGCGGGGCGCCGCACGCTCGCGGCCGCCGTCTGCGGGTGGCTCGCGTGGGCGGGCCTCACTGCGTTCGGCCTCCAGCTCACCCCCACGCTCGGCGGCGCCGGGCTCGCGGCACTCGCCGCCGCGCTCGCACCCGGGTTGGGGCTCGCTCTGGGCATCATCGCCTTCGGCGCGGGGATCATCGCGAAGGGCTCTGCCCTCGGCGGGGTGCTCTTCGGCGCCCCGGCGATCGCCTTCTGGCTGTTTACCGGCCGCTTCGGCCGTGGCGATGCGCTCGCGCCGGCTGCGGCACCCGCGCTTGCGATCGTTCGCGGAGCGCTCGTGACGCCGCTTGTGGTCGGCTACGCGTTCGAACCCCTGCGGGCCGCCGTCTCCGGCGCCGCCGCGGCGCTCGCCACCATGGTGGCATCGGCGGCCACCGGCGGACGAGCCCCGTACCTGACCGTCGACTGGCGCTTCTTCGCCGACCCGTGGGCGCAAACCAGCGTCATGACCGCCAACCTGCGCGGACTGCTCACGCCGGGGCCGACCATCGTCGTGCTCGCCTGGGCGCTTGCAGGCGCTGTGTGCTCGCTCGCCTGCCGCCGCGCAACGCGCACGATGGCGGTCGTGGGCGTCGCCCTCGGCGGCGGAGCGCTGGCAGCAGGATACGCGGCGTGGGCGTCGCTCGCCCCGGGCGGACTCGCGCTGGAGGCCTTCGCGCCGCACATCGGGGTCGCGCTCATGCTGATGATCGCGGTGCTCGGGCTCGGAGCCCCAACGCGCCCTGAAGAGCCGTAGCAGGCTACAGCGCGATGACGCCGGGCATCGTCGAGCGAGAGCGGCTGGTATAGTCTAGTCTCTGGAGTAGCGTCGAGTAGCACGGGGCAGCCGCACATGGGCATTCTCTCTGATTTCGAGGACCGCATCGGGCGGAGTATCGAAGGCTTCTTCGCCGGCGCCTTCCGCTCGCCGGTCCAGCCCGCCGAGCTCGCCAAGGCGCTCGGCCGCGCCATGGATGATGGCCGCGTCGTGGGTGTCGGCAAGGTGTACGTTCCGATGGCGTTCACGATCGCGCTCTCCTCCGACGACGACGGGCAGTTCGGCTCCTTCAAGCCAACGCTCTCCGGCGAGCTTGCCACCTACCTCGTCGACCATGCGCGCGAGGCGGGTTATGCGCTCTCGGGCAGACCCACCATCGCGTTCACGGTGCACGACGACCTGCGTCTCGGCAGATTCCGTGTGAGCGCGGCTCTTGCCGAGGAACCTGCCGGCGCTTCCGCATCGTCATCGCACCGTCGTCCGACCATCTCTCCGGAGGGCGGCATCGCGACCGTCACGGTCGCGGGTCTCGAGCACGACGTGGCGCTTCGGGGCGATCAGGTCGTTGTCGGCCGCCTCGCCGACTGCCAGATCGAGCTGCCCGACGCCAACGTGTCCCGGCGGCATGCCGCGTTCATCCGCATGGACGAGGGCTGGGCGATCGAGGACCTTGAGTCCACGAACGGCACGACGCTTAACGGGTTGCCCGTCACCCGTGCACGTCTGCATGACGGCGACGTCGTCGAGATCGGCCTCACCCGGCTTGTCTACCACGATCCGCTGGACTGACGGATGGCCGACGTCATCCTCCTGTTCGGCAGGATCCTCTTCCTCGGGCTGCTGTACCTGTTCCTCCTCGCTGCCGTGCGCACCGGCGTGGGCATGGTCGCCTCGGGCGGCGTGCGCGGCACGGCGAAGGGCCTGGCGCTCACGGTCACCGACGGCCCGCGCGAGCTGCGCGGCGTCACGCTGCAGCTGTCGGGACCCATCATCATCGGACGCTCGCCTGACGCCGACCTCGTCATCGCCGACGACTTCGTCTCGTCGCTGCACGCCAAGGTGGTCCCCGACGCTGATGGCGCGATCGCCGAGGACCTCGGCTCCACGAACGGCACGATCGTGAACGGACAGCCGCTCACGCGACCGATGCGCCTGAGCGAAGGCGACACGATCGAGCTCGGTACCAACCGGCTGAAGGTCGTGCGCGCATGAGCGCGCGCAAGGGCGCGCTCCCCTACGCTGGGGCGAGCGACACGGGCCTGGTGCGCTCGGGCAACGAAGACTACTACGTCGTGAACCCGCCGCTGTTCGCGGTGGCCGACGGCCTCGGCGGGCATCAAGCCGGCGAGGTCGCGAGCCAGATCGCGATCGAGACCGTGCTTGGCAACGCACCCAGGCACGCCGACGCGAAGGCGCTTGGCAGGGCGGTCCGCGCCGCGAACACGGCCGTCATCGAGGGTGCTCAGGCCGGGCTCGGTCGCGGCGGAATGGGGACCACGCTCACCTCGGCGATGGTAGAAGGCACGCGGATCGCCGTCGCGCACGTGGGCGACAGCCGCGCGTACCTGCTGCACCTTGGTGAGCTCACGCGGCTCACCCAGGACCATTCCATGGTCGCCGACATGGTGCGAAGCGGCACGCTTACCGAAGCGCAGTCGCGCGTGCATCCGAACCGGAGCGTGATCACCCGGGCGCTCGGGTCGGACCCCAACATGCTCGTCGACACGTTCGAGGTGGATGCGGCCTCCGGCGACAGGCTGCTGCTGTGCACAGACGGCCTCACCAGCATGATCGAGGACGACCAGATCGAGGCGATCCTGCGCACCGCGCCGTCTCCGCATGCGGCGGTCGCCCGGCTCATCGCTGCGGCGAACGACGCCGGCGGGCAGGACAACATCACCACGGTGGTGGTCGACATAGACGGGATCTCGCAGGTCGCGGCCGCACACCCGGCGGTGCCGTTGCGTGCCGAGACGTCGGCGCCGCGCGAAGACTCCGGCCGCTGGATCGCGCGGGTCGGCTGGATGCTCGCGGCCGTCGCCATCGCCGGCGGCGCGTGGTACGCGACGTACTCGTACGCCCGCTCGCAGGCGTACGTGATCGACCACAGTGGCGTGGTCGCCGTCTACCGGGGGGTTCCAGGTTCGTTCGCCGGCATCAGCCTGCACTGGCTCGAGTCGGTCACCGATATCCCCGTGACCGGGCTCGATCCGGTCACCGCCGCGCGTCTTCGCTCGGGTATCCGTGTGGACGGCCTCTCATCGGCGTTCTCGCTCATCGCCACGTACCGGCTGCAGACCGAGCCTCCTTCGTCCGAGCCCACCGCGACACCGTGATCGCGATGCGCTCACGACGCGATACCGAGCTTTTCCTGCTGCTGGCCGCAACCCCGGCGGTCGGGTTGCTCTTCGCGCTCGTGCATGGGGCGGCGCGCAGCACGCTCGGTTGGCAGGACTTCGCGGTGCCGCTCGGCTTGCTCGTGGCGTTTCTCGGCGCGCACGTGGCCGCGCGCTTCTTCGCCCCGGGCGCGGACCCTGTGCTCTTGCCGGTGACGTTCCTGCTCTCGGGCACAGGCGTGGCGTTCATCACACGCCTCGACAGCGCTTCCGGCGCAAGCCAGGTGCTCTGGATGTTCGCCGGTGTGCTCGGGCTTGTGCTGACGCTCGCGCTCGTGCCGTCCCTGGAGCGGCTGGGCCGTTACAAATACACGATCGCGCTCGCCGGCGTCGTGCTGCTCGTGCTGCCGGCGATCGCGGGTGTCGAGGTCAACGGCGCCAAGCTCTGGCTGCGCTTTGCGGGACTCTCCTTCCAGCCCGCCGAGGTTGCCAAGGTGCTCATCGTCCTGTTCCTGGCCGCGTACCTTGCCGAGAACCGCGAGGTGCTCTCGGTGTCCACCAGACGTGTCCTGGGCGTATGGCTCCCGCCGCTCAAGCACCTCGGCCCGCTCATCTTCATGTGGGCACTCTCGCTTGTCGTCCTCGTCGCCGAGAAGGACCTCGGGTCGAGCCTGCTGTTCTTTGGCGTGTTCCTCGTGATGATCTACGCGGCTACCGGCCGAAGCGGCTACGTGGTGGTCGGGCTTGTGCTCTTCGCCTTCGGCGCCGCGGGCGCGTACGCGATGTTCGGTCACGTGCAAACGCGCGTGGATATCTGGCTGCACCCCTTCGCCGACGCCACCGGCCGTGGCTACCAGCTGGTGCAATCGCTCTTCGCTTTCGGCGCCGGGGGGATGCTCGGCGTGGGCCCCGGCCGGGGGTTGCCGCTGCGCATCCCGTTCGTGCAGACGGACTTCATCTTCGCGGCCATCGGCGAGGAGCTCGGGCTGCTCGGCGCCGCGGCGATCGTCATCGCGTTTCTGGTCTTCTGCCTGCGCGGCCTGGCCACTGGCACCCGCGCGCGCTCGGACATGGCATCGTTCACCGCGGTGGGGCTCGTGGCCGCGTTCGGCCTGCAGGCGTTCGTCATTCTCGGCGGCGTGACCCGGCTCATCCCGCTCACCGGCATCACGCTTCCGTTCGTGAGCTACGGCGGCTCCTCCGTGCTTGCGAACTTCATCCTGCTCGGCCTGCTGATGCGCGCGGGCGATTCCGCCACCGGCCGTGAGGCCGAGATGCTCTCCACGGGCGCCACGGGCGTGCTCGGTCGGGTCGCCATCGGCCGTCGGCTCACGGCGGTCGCACTGGTGCTCACCGTGCTGCTCGCTGCCGTCATCGCGAACCTCACGTACCTGCAAGTCTTCGACGCGGCGGCGCTTGCGGCGCATCCTGCGAACACGCGCGGCCTTGCCGACGAACTCCGCCAGCAGCGTGGGTCGATCCTCACGCGCGACGCCGTCGTGCTCGCCGAGTCGGTTCCCTCTGGCGCCGCGTTCAAGCGCACGTACCCGGCAGGATCGCTTGGCGCGCACGTCATCGGCTACTACTCCGCGCGTTACGGACGTGCAGGCGTCGAAGCGGCGATGAACGACGCGCTCGCCGGCAAGCGCACGTTCGCCAGCGTCACCGACCTGGTGAACTCCCTTGCGGGCGCGCCGGTGCCCGGTAACGACGTGCGTCTCACGATCGACAGCCAGATCCAGGCGGCCGCCCAAAAGGCGCTCGGCAAGAACCGTGGCGCCTGCGTGGTGCTCGACCCGAAGACCGGTGCCGTGCTCGCGCTCGCCTCGAGTCCGACGTACAACCCCGCGAAGGTCGACGCCACCTGGGACTCGCTTTCCTCGGCGCCCGGCGCTCCGCTTGTCGACCGCGCTGCCGTAAGCCTGTATCCGCCGGGCTCGACGTTCAAGGTCGTGACGCTCACCGGAGCGCTCGGCGCGGGCATCGCCACCCCGAACAGCACCTACAAGGGCCCGGCGACGATCGACATCGGTGGCGCACCGGTCACCAACTATGGCGGCAGCAGCTACGGCACGGTCACGCTCGCCAAAGCCACCGCAAGCAGCATCAACACCGTGTACGCGCAGGTGGCCGACACGCTCGGCCCCGCGCGGCTCGTAGCGCAGGCCGACCGCTTCGGCTTCGGGCGCAAGCCGGCGCTCGAGATCCCTGTGAAGGCCTCGCTCATGCCCGATCCCGCCGAGATGACCCGCTGGGAGACCGCGTGGGCCGGCGTCGGCCAGCCGGTCGGCGAGCACGCGAGCCCCGCGGGGCCGCAGGTCACACCGCTTCAGATGGCGCTTGTGGCGGCTGGCATCGCGAACGGCGGCGTGGTCATGCGCCCCTACCTGGTCGACTCGATCACCAATCCGGGCGGCGGGGTCCTCTCGGCAACCAGGCCGCGCAGCTGGATGACGGCGACCGACCCGGCGACGGCGGCGAAAGTACGGGACCTGATGATCCAGGTCGTGAAGAGCGGCTCGGGCACGCGCGCCGCGATCTCGGGGATCACGGTGGCTGGCAAGACCGGTACCGCCGAGGCTGGCAAGAGCGTGCAGACGCACGCGTGGTTCATCGCGTTCGCGCCTGCCGAGAACCCGCGGGTAGCCATCGCGATCGTGCTCGAGAACGCGGGAGTGGGCGGCCAGGTGGCGGCCCCGGCAGCCAGGCCGGTGCTCCAAACCGCGCTCGCGCGCACGAAGTGAGAACCGCATGGGGTAGAATGTGCTCAAGTATCTGCAGGTAGCGGCTATAGAACGCAGATGGGGAGTTCGCAGTGGAAGAAATGGTGTTCGGACGCCGGTACAGAGCCATCGAGAAGATCGGCTCCGGTGGCATGGCCGAGGTCTACAAAGCGGTCGACGAAGTTCTTGGCAGAACCGTGGCCGTGAAGGTGCTGCATCCACGGTACGCAAGCGAGCCGAACTTCGTCGCGCGCTTCCGCCAGGAGGCACAGGCCGCCGCCAACCTTTCACACCCGAGCATCGTGAACATCTACGACTGGGGACGCGACGACGAGACGTACTACATCGTCATGGAGTACGTGAACGGCACCGACCTCAAGTCGCTCGTCGAACGCAACGGCGCGCTTGATCCGATCAAGGTCGCCGAGTACGGCATACAGGTCTGCTCGGCGCTCGCCGTGGCGCACGGCTACGACGTCATCCATCGGGACATCAAACCGCACAACATCGTCATCACACCCGACGGCACCGTGAAGGTCATGGACTTCGGCATCGCCCGCGCCGGGAACACCACCATGACGCAGACGGGATCGGTCCTCGGCACCGCGCAATACATCTCGCCCGAGCAGGCGCAGGGTCGCGCGCTGGGTCCTGCGTCGGACCTGTACTCGCTCGGCGTCACGCTGTATGAGCTCGCGACCGGCCGGCTCCCGTTCGACGCCGACACGCCTGTGGCAGTTGCGCTCAAACAGGTCAACGAAGAGCCGATTCCGCCTCGGCAGATCAGAGCATCGATCCCCGCCTCGCTTGAGGCGGTCATCATGAAGGCGATGCGCAAGAACCCGGCCGAGCGCTACCAGTCGGCCACCGAGATGCGCGACGACCTGAGGCGCGTTGTGAACGGCGCGCCGGTGGCGGTCTCCGAGCCCCCGGCATACGCCGACCAGACGTCGGTGATGCCCGCCGTCGAGCGGGCCGAACGCCAACGCATCGCGACCGCCCCGCCGCTTCGGCAGGTTCCCCAGCGTCGCGTGCAGCCGTGGGTGTGGGTGCTCATCGCGGCCGTCGTGCTTCTGGGCGGACTCGGCGTGGCGTGGGGTCTCGGCGCCTTCGGCACCAGCACCGTCGCAATCCCGACGGTCCTGGGCATGACCGAGCAGGAGGCGACATCGCTCATCGTGTCGCAGAGCCTCATCGTGGGCAGCGTGACCACCGACAATAGCGATGCATACGAGCTCGGTCAGATCATGCGGCAAGACCCCTCCGCGGGCCGCAGAGTCAAGAAGGGAACGGCGGTCAACCTCGTCATCTCGGCCGGAGTCGCCCAGGTGAAGGTCCCTCCTGTGGTCGGCATGACCGAAGGCGACGCCATCACAACCATCGAAGGCGCGAACCTGGTCGTCGCGTTGCCCGTGCTGCGCGAGTTCAGCAAGAGCGTGCCCGAGGGACAGGTCATCTCGTGCGAGCCAACGGCCGGAGCATCGGTGCCAAAAGGCTCGAAGGTCACGATCGTCGTCTCCAAAGGCACCGAGCTTGCGAAGGTCCCGGATGTCGTAGGCAAGAAGCAGGCAGCCGCCGAGGCCGCGATCAAGGCCGCGGGATTCAAGGTGAAAGTGACCCAGGACTTCAGCGACACGATCCCGAGTGGGACCGTCATCAGTCAAACCCCGGACGCGAACGTCTCGGTGGATGCCGGATCCACGATCACGATCGTCGTTTCCAAGGGCCCCGGCACCGTGGTCCTGCCCGATGTGACCAGCATGACCGAGGCTGACGCCACGTCCGAACTCAAAGGACTCGGGCTGAAAGTCACCGTCATCTACGAGGTCAGCCCCGACGTGGGAGTGGTCATCAATCAGGACCCGCTTCCGACAACCCCGGTGACCAAGGGTTCCACCGTCACCATCAAGGTGGGCAAGGCGCCATAGAGCGAGCGGCTCGCTGACCGCGCCCCGCGGCGCATAAGGATGTGATCATGCTACTCACCCTGCTGCTTTCGGGCGGCACGGCGCTCGGCTACGGCATCTCGGACTTCGTCGGCGGCCGCGCCAGCCGCTCCGAACGACCGGTCCGTGTTGCGGCGTTCTCGCACATCGCCGGGCTCGCGGGCATGCTCGTAGCCGCACTGCTGTGGGGGGCAACGCACGTCTCGGCAAGCGACCTTGCGTGGGGCGCCGTGGCCGGCATCAGCGGCGGCGGCGGCATCTTCTCGCTGTACGCCGCGCTTCGAGCAGGACGCATGGGTGTGGTGGCGCCGATCACGGCCGCTATCGGTGCATCGCTGCCGGTGCTGTACGGAACGCTCGCCGGCGAGCGTCTCCCCCTCATAAGCATCGCCGGCCTCGCGGTCGTCTTCGCGGCGATCCTGCTCGTGAGCATTCCGCGCGCGGACGGCCACGAGCCCCTGAGCCGCTCGGCGCTGGGCTTTTCCGTGATGGCCGGAGTCTTCTTCTCGGGCTCGTTCATCCTGCTCTCCAACACGACACCGGCGAGCGGCCTGTGGCCGGCCGTCGCGCTGCGCATCGTTTCGGTGGCCGTCCTCGCCACCGGAGCGCTGCTCACAACGCACGGCGTACTCCCAGGCCGACATGTCCTTGGAGCCACGATCGCGGCGGGACTTGTGGAGACCGCGGCGACCGTCTTCATGCTGCTCGCGGTGCAAAGCGGTCCCATCGCGGTGGCGGCCGTCGTCGGCTCGCTTTATCCCGCCGTGACGGCGCTCCTCGCCAGGGCCGCGCTCGACGAGCGCCTCGCAAGGCACCAGATCGCGGGCCTCGGCATCGCTTTAGCCGGCGTCGTGCTGCTCTCGTTCTAGCCGACGCTTCGCAGCGCCGCGATCACCTCGGCGTCGCTCGTCTGCCCGAACTCCCGATACCATCGTCCCACCGCCGAGAAGTCCCACGGCGTCTCCAGCGCCACTACGTCTTCGGCGAGCGCGCCACGCGCCGTCTTCGTGTCCGGCGGCATCACCGGGGCGGCGACCACGATGCGGGCGGCTCCGCGCGCACGCAGGAAGCTCACGGCCTTGCGAACCGTGAGCCCGGTCGCGATCCCGTCATCGACGATGATCGCCGTGCGCCCGCGCATATCGAGCGGCTCTCGGCCACCGCGGTACAAAGCCGCCCGCCGCATGACCTCCGCATGCCGTTCGGCAGCCGCTTCCCGCATGTACGCCGCCGAGACGGACACGACCGGGTTCTCGATGACCTCGCCGGCCTCGTCGACCGCGCCAACCGCGAACTCCGGGTTTTCGGGCGCGCCGATCTTGCTCGCCACCACCACGTCGAGCGGCAGGTGCAGGGCGCGGGCGACCTCGGCGGCGACGATCACGCCGCCCCGGGGCACGCCGAGCACGATCGCCGTCTCATCGTTCGCGTACGCGCCCAGCGCCCGCGCGAGGCGAACGCCGGCATCGACTCTATCGGCGAACATCGAACACACCCCCGTAGCTGTTCTCTCCGACGTCTCCTACCGCTTCACGTTCAGCGTCTGCGCATTGATGGCCACGATCACCGTAGATGCCGACATGAGCACGCCTCCGAACGCCGGGCTGAGCACGATTCCGGCACCCACAAGAACCCCGGCAGCCAGCGGAATGGCGATCAGGTTGTAGCCGGTGGCCCAGGCCAGGTTCTGGATCATCTTCCCGTACGTGGCGCGGGCGAGCGCGATGACCGTGGGGATGTCGCCCGGGTTGCTGCGGACCAAGACCACGTCAGCCGTCGCCACGGCTACGTCGGTACCAGCACCGATGGCGATCCCGACGTCCGCCGAGGCCAGCGCCGGCGCGTCGTTGACGCCGTCGCCGACCATAGCGACCACCTTGCCCTCCGCGCGCACCCGCTGAACGGTTTCCGCCTTCCCAGCCGGAAGCACTTCGGCAAAGAAGCGTTTGATGCCAAGCTCGGTCGCGACCCGCTCGGCAACCACCGCATTGTCGCCCGTGAGCATGATCGGCTCCACGCCCATCTCAATGAGGCGGCGCACTGCCTCGGCGGACTCGGGGCGCACGATGTCAGAAAGCGCGATCGCGCCTACGGGCACGTTGTCGCGCAGGACGAAGACCACCGTCCTGCCACCCGCGGTGAGCGAGCCCACGTCGACCGGTGACACGATGCCCGAAGCCGAGAGATATCCTGGGCTCACGACAGCCACATCCACGCCGCTGATCGTGCCCCGCGCGCCCTTGCCGGGAATCGCCTCAAAGCCGGCGACGTCTCGTTTCTCGGGCGCGGCGTCCGCGATCGCGCGCGCGATGGGATGCTCGGAGAGCTGCTCGACCGAACCGGCCAGCGCCAATACCTCGTCGCCGTCGATCTGCCCCAACGGGGTGACCGTCTCCACCCCGAAGCGGCCGAGGGTGAGCGTGCCGGTCTTGTCGAAGATGATCGCGTCGATGAGCCGCGCGTTCTCGAACGCCATCCGGTTTCGCACCAGAAGCCCGCTCGCGGCGCCGCGTGCGGTCGAGATCGCCACCACCAGGGGGATCGCCAGACCGAGCGCATGCGGGCAGGCGATCACCATCACCGTGACCGCACGCTCCATCGCGTACGACAGCGGCCTTCCCAGGGCGAGCCACACAGCGAAGGTGGTTGCACCGCCGCCGAGCGCCACGAGTGTCAGCCACATCGCCGCCCGGTCGGCGAGATCCTGCGTCGCCGACTTCGACTCCTGCGCTTCGCGCACCAAATCGATGACTTGCGACAGGAACGACTCGGCACCGGTGCGCGTGACCGAGACGACCAGCGCGCCCTCGCCGTTCACGGCTCCGCCGATGACCTCGTCGCCGACCGACTTCGAGACCGGGACCGACTCGCCGGTGAGCATCGACTCGTCAACAGCCGAGGCACCCTGGAGCACCGAGCCGTCGGCCGGTACCTTCTCCCCTGGCCGGATGAGGACCTCATCACCAGGCTGCAGGTCCTCCAGCGGCACGTCGATCGTGCTCCCGTCCGAGCCGCGGCGATGCGCCTCTGACGGCATGAGCATCGCAAGCGACTCCAGCGCTTTGGAGGCTTCGCCAACGGAGCGCATCTCGATCCAGTGCCCCAGCAGCATGATGTCGATGAGCGTCGCGAGCTCCCAGAAGAACGGCATGCCTTGAAGGCCCAGGACCGTCGCCGCGCTGTAGAAGTACGCGACACTGATCGCGACGGCCACAAGCGTCATCATGCCCGGCTTGCGATCGCGCAGCTCGCGCACGAAGCCTTTCAGGAACGGCATGCCACCGAAGACGTAGAGAACCGAGGACAGGGCGAGCAAGACCCAATCGGCTCCAGGAACGGAAACGATGCCGCCGCCGGAAACGAACGGCAACCCCGGCGAGATGAGGATGACCGGAACGGTCAGCGCGAGGCTGATCCAGAAGCGCCGCCGGAAGTCCGCGACCGAATGACCTTCATGACGACCGCCCGCATGCTGTGCGTGCTCGCCCTGCTGGACGTGCTCCGCACCAGAATGTTCCTCCACCAGCACAACCTCCTCATTTGAACGTGCGCTTATCACGGCAGCCACCTGACCGGCTTTGGGGGCCACTTCATGCATACCGCTTCGGTGTGGCAACCAGACATCCGTGATGCGGAGTTGCGGATTTCCGGTTGCCTCCTGTACGTCAACTGTGAAGATGACCGCTTGCAGCCACTTGGGCCCGATGCGCTCAATCGGACACTCGAGACCTTCTACCGCCTGAATCCCAGACGATGGTGAGATCGTCCAGAAGTACCGCAAGACCATGCCTTGGATCCCGATCGAAGGCTGTAACCGGGCAAGCAGACCTACGTGAGCACCGGTCCCAAGGGACTCAAGATCAGCTTGATCATCTGTGATCACGGCAATTACCCCGAAGTCTGGCGCGATTGCGCAATGCGGGACGCGAAACTCATCATCCGCTGGCAGGGATACATGTATCCCTCCATGGAACAGCAGCGAATCGTCGCACAGGCATCGGCGTGGCAGAACACCGCGTACGTGGCGGTCGCGAACGCGACCGGTTTCGACGGCGTGCACCCCTACTTCGGCCACTCGGTCATCGTCGACTTCGACGGCCGGGTACTTGGAGAGCGCGCCGAGGGGGAGATGGGCAACCAGTACGCTGAACTGTCCATCCCCGAGATCGGCACCCACGCATTGCGTCACACGTATGCGAGCCAAGCGCTGTCCGTCGGGATGAACATCAAAGTGCTCCAGCAGATGTTGGGTCATGCCGATGCGAGTTTGACGCTCAACAGGTACTCTCATTTGGTACCATGATCGGACAGTCGCACGGCTGCGGTAGCAATGGCTGGACTTCTGCTTTCGGACACTTCCGTGACAACGGAGAGCCACTTGTTATCAGTGCCAGACAAGTCGACAGAAGTCGCTTAAGCTGTCTACCAGCGGCGATAGCACCAACCGCCCTCGTAGCTCAGGGGATAGAGCACAGGTTTCCTAACACTTCTACTATCTGATAGTGGAATTCTGCACTATACCTCTCACCTGCGGATATATCGTATCTCGTCGGTTCGTCAAATCCCCTTTAGGCACGCCATTTAGCCACGGACTAGCCACGGATTTGACCATTATGCGTAGTATGGCGCACGTTCTGAGTAGTCCGAGGTCAGGGGCGATTAAGCGTCTGTTTGGGTTCTGGTAAGACCTTTGAGGGATACTCGCAGGCATGAAAGAAGAGCTGACCAATACAGCGCGAGACTTCTATCTCTGCCGCATCATCAATGGAGCCATTCCCGAAGTCTGGTCTGGTGGATTGCTGGACGGGCTGGGCTACTTCCCTCTGGAACTAGATGGCGTTCATTACTTGCTGACCGAGGATGGGTTGTTCACGCCAACGAAGGACGAGTGACCACCGCTCACTTATCAATAATGCTCGCGAGGGCGGCATCGTAAGTGATGTCGCATTCCTCGCAGACGACGTCCTCACCCTTCACTTCCAGTAGACCCCCGCACGACTGACAGTAGATGAACTCTGTTTGGCACTTGATGCAGTAGCCTTGCCAGTATTGGGCGAACAGAAAGTCCGCATCCATCATTCCGTCCAAGTAGTCCCAGATAATGAGTGGTGGCACCTGACCACTTAATACGGGCACCGATGGGCACTTGGGACAGTAGGCTGTGCGACTGTAACTCTGACCCGACGCGCAAGCGTTCTGCCAGTCCAACACGACAAGTTCAATATCATCGCGGGCGGCAACCCGTCGCTTCGCACCCTTCGTGAAGTCTGGGGCGACCATCAATCCTCGTGCAGCGCCTACGTCCTCAACCATCCCGAGGAACGCCTCAACGGTGTCAATCCCGACCCGTCGTCCGTGCTTCTTGCACTCAACGACAGAGAATGTTCCGTCAGGCTCTTGTAAGAGGACATCAACTTGCCGACGTCGCCCGCTCAGGCAGCCAACACGGTGTTGGTTGTAAGACACACGAGTAGAACCGACCTCATTCAGTTCGTCGTGATACAGCAAAGTGACGACCCACTCGTATTGCTTCCATAGGGGCGTCGCAACTTCGTGTTCCACGCGCATCACCTCGTCACATTGCCGCGCCAAAGGAACAACCCCGACCGTCTTCCATCATAGTCGGGGTTGTTCTGCGTCTGGGTGGTTGATGAGTGCGCTCATGTGCCTCCCATTCACCCGTTCGCTAGACGACCTTGTAGAGTAGTTCGCCATCCAGCCGACCCATGTCAGCATCGCTGCAAACGCACCAAGTTGGCGCACGAAGCGATTACGAACAGGGGTAAGCACGACGAGCATCACCGCAACGATGACGAGCATTGACCCGAACATCGGGACAATCACGTTGGTCATCAGTTGTGCTGCGATGCCCTGCATTGCCTGTTCCATTCAGTTCACCCCCTCTTGGACTAGTTTGCTCAGAGTCTACCGAGAGGGTCTGACACGATTGATTGTGAGAAGTCCTTGAACCTTCCCTCGGAGCCTTGGTAGGCTCGCGGTGAAGAGACCCGCGTTTCAGAGGGTGAGGCGCGAACGATGAAGTCAGCGATAAGTAATCTGTGGATTGACGGCGAACCGTTGAGTTAACGAGCGGTTCTGAGTTAACGCACAACCTTCGGGAACTGAACGTCCACAGCCTTAAGCCACTGAACTACACGCAAGACAACGCGTATTCGGTGAAGGTCACGCTCTGGAACGATGAGACATTTAAGGGGCAAGCATTCGCAGGGATAGAGACGATGGTCGTCCGCAACGAGGCAAGAGGCACCCTCCACACCCGCGAGTTCACATCACGAACTGAATTGACGCGAACTAACTAGGCGCTTTGCGCGAACTCCTCTTTGATATAGTGGGCATCCGTAGCCATACTCGCGGCAAGCCGCTGCATTGCGGCAACGGCATCTCCGCTGCGCGTCTTGGCGTAGTGTCTTACCAGCACCACTTCTGACTGCCCACCGGGCGTGCGGACGTTTTCCTGGACCGGCTTACGCTGCCAGACCTAGCTTCTTCCGGTATTCCAGCGGGCTCATTCCGCCCAGCGACATCTTGATGCGCGCCTCGTTGTACCAGTGGATGTAGGCTTCGATAGCATCCATGAAACCATCGACGCTCACATCATGCCACGGTCGACCATAGAACATCTCGTTCTTGAGCCTGCCGAAGAAGCCCTCACACGCAGAGTTGTCCGGAGAGCACCCCTTCCTCGACATGGACCTCACGAGCCCCGCCTTCTCGACCCTCTCGATCCACCCGGGCCACCGGTAGTGGCAGCCCCTGTCCGAATGGATCACCGGGCGTTCATCGGGCTTGAGCGTCCCTGTTGCCAGATCGAGCATCTCGTTCACCAGTCTCGCGCTTGGACTCGTGCCCACGGTCCAGCTCACCACCATCCCGTCAAAGCAGTCGATCACGGGGGACAGGCAGACGGTGCCTGCGGGGATCCGGGACTCGGTGAGATCGGTGAGCCATTTCGTGTTCGGCGCGTGGGCACGAAAGTCGCGGTTCAGAAGGTTGTCGGGGGCTGGCGTGGTCTCACCTCTGTAGGAGCTGTAGCCGCGTCTTCTCTTGCCCGGGACGGATCAAGCGCTCCTCGCTCATGATGCGCCTGACGACCTTCTCCGACATCATCACGCCCCCGCGTCCGAGCAGCAGATGAATGCGGCGGTAGCCGCAGCAACGGCCGTTCTCGTCGAAGAGCCGTGCGATCAGGCGTCTGACCTCCGCCTATTCGTCCTTCCGGCACGCGAGCCGTCAGTAGAAGCAGCTGCTCTTCGAGATGCCGAGATGCTCGCGCAGATCAACAAGCCTATGGTTTGGTCTTGAGGGCGTCGATCAGAAGAGTTCTCTCCATGTTCGTCAGGTTCTTCGAATCGGCGCCCGGGTCTTTCTTTACCATCTCGACCGTGCCCTCGAGGATGTCACGTTCGACCTTGAGCTGGCGGGTCCGCTCTTTGAGAGACCTGGTCTCCGCCTCCAGGGCATCCTTGCCTTCGGGCAGGTCGGCGTCCCCTCTTGTCCGGTCCATGCGGCCGGCAGCTCCCTTCCCGAGCAGCGAGTCACTCCACTTGTAGAGTGCCGCTCTGGTCACCCCGACGGAGGCTGCGACTGTCTCGGCGCTCTCCTCACGGAAGAAGAGCGCGGCAACGGCGTCCTGCTTCTCCTCCAAGGAGAAGGCTGCTCGTCCCTGACGCCGAACCAGCGTGTCCGGCGCGATCTCGTCGATCCACTTGGCGAGTGTGTCCGTGCCCGGGTATCCGAGTTCCCTGAGCGTCCTGGCGCGGCTCTTCCCGTTCTCGATGTAGGACTCGACGGCGGCGCGCTTCTGCTTGGGGGTGTGTGTCTCCCGGCGCCTGTGACGGTCGTGACGATCGTCGCCATGAAGCTCCTTACTCCCGGTACCAGGTCTCACTGAGTTCTTGGAAGGGAAGCCCAGTGCGTTGAACATGGCCTTCGGGGAGGAGCCGGAGCTGACGTACGACTCGACTGCCTTGATCCGATCTTCATACGAGTACACGGCGTCCTCCCGGCTCATCAGAGTCCGGGATTCTGTCCGCACCCCCTCGGGGGTCAACTTCACATCGTCATTGACAGTCGGACTGCAAGCAGCAATCACTCGTCTCGGGCTAGATGATGAAGGTGAGGCTTGGCTGGATATGGATGACGAGCCACCGAGAGTGATGCTTGAGCGAACGTGAATACACCAGATATCTCTCGTAGTCATTCTCTATTCCGCTACTTGTTGTAACGCCTGCGGACTACCCACCACGTCAGCGACGCCAAGCCGAACAAGACGACTGCGGTTGCCAGCATCAGTAGCAACTTCCTACCCGCTGACAGTGAGCAAACGGCGATACCTAACAATCCGAGCATCGGGATGACGACTTCATTAGTCAGGGCTGGGAGAGTACCAAGTCCTAGAACCACGGTGGCGACGATGCCAAGCGCGGTAAGCGACTGGTTCTTACGATACGTAGCGTGCTGCGATTGGACTTCAAGGCTTTGGACAATCCGCCTGCGAATATCGCCCAAGCCTGTGACGTTCTCGTAGTGGCGAATTGTATCCGTGACCTCACCCACGTTGGATGGGTCTGCGAGAACGTATTCCATCTCTTGCACAGCACGCCAGTCAGCCTGCGTCTCATCAGGGCTACTCTTTCGCAGCATCGCGTTCTCAAGCGTTTTGCGGTGCGTATACCGAATGAACTCCATCGCCTCGACCTGAACAATCTTGTCGTACACGAGTTGCCCGTGATTAGGGTCGGGTTCGTCGGTGTTTGATTGTTCATAGGTGCTTGAGACCGCGAGTAGGTTGACCGCTTCGCCGATATACCAGCGGCAATC
>JAJFTE010000062.1 GCA_021373175.1 Actinomycetes bacterium | reverse complement strand
ACCGCGATGACGCCCGCAAGGCTGAACGCGACCCAGACGGCGAGTCCGCCCGCGCCAAGCACGAAGAACGACGCCACGACGGCCACGCCGATCAGGAGATTCACCGCGTAGGTGGTGAGAAGATACCAGCCGAAGCGGCGCAGCCCTCCCTTGAGGACCGCCTTGCCGCTCTCGGCCGGCGCGTAGAGCATCCCGGGCGCCGCGGTCAAGACGCTGCTGGCCAGGTAGGCGCGACCCAAGACGAGGACCTGGCCCGCCGCCGCCATCACAAGGTACGAGGCCGCCATCGTGGCCAAGAACGCGTCGGGAGGCGTTGCGCCTGACGTGGAGGCCGCTGACCCCGCGAGTTCGGTGAAGCCGCGCAGGTAGAAGTCCTGCGCGAGTCCGGACAAAAGGGCGACTGGAAAGACCGCAATGGCCGAGACGTACAGCAGCTGCCTGTAGCTCGCCCGGAAGAGCGCGAGCGCATCGTCCAGAACGGTCCCGATGTTCCTCGGCCGAACGTCCCTCATGGCGCCCCCTGCGAACGTAGCGTCACTTCTCCCGCAACAACCGGCGCGGGGCCATCGGGGCCTCGCACCACGAGCCGGCCCCCGTCGTCGATGCCGTCGACGACGCCGGACGCAACGATGGCGCCTGTCATGTCACGCACGGTGACGTCGGTGCCGCGGAGCGAATGCCGCGCATCGTACGAAGCCACCATCGACGCGAAGCCGTTCCAGGCATACTCGCGGTAGGCTCGTGCCATGCCGTCGAGCACCGCCGCCGCGACGGTGGCCGGACCGACGTGCACAACGTCCTGAACGAACGCGCCGTCTAGAAAGCAACACGCCGAGCGAACCACGTTAACGCCACAGCCCGCTACTATCCACTCCACTTTATCGGTTTCCGCCGACATCTCCAGCAGAATGCCCGCGACTTTCCTGCTGTCGATGAGCACATCGTTCGGCCATTTCAGCTGACACGGCACGCCGAGCGCCTCAAGCCCGTAGGCGACGCCGAGCGCGCAGGCGGGCGCGAAGGAGGCGGCGTCCACAGGCGAGCACGACGGGCGGAACAGCGCCGAGACATACGCGCCGCCCTCGCCCGATACCCACGTCCTGCCGAATCGCCCCTTGCCCGCCGTCTGCCTGGCCGAGACGACCGCTGTCCCCTCCGGCGCGCCGGCCCGGGCGAGCGCCTTGCAGTCGTCGTTGGTGGAGCCGGTCTCCTCGGCACCGCCGATGCGAACCCAGAACGGGTCGCTCACCAGCCGCTCGACCTCCACAGGCACAAGCGTCGGCGGAAGCGCAATGAGGCGATACCCTTCGCCGCGCACCGCCTCGATGCCGTACCCGGCGGCGCGCAATGCCGCGACGTGCTTGCCGATGGCGACACGACTCACGCCAAGTTCGACGGCGAGCAGCTCGCCGGACACACCCGACGGACCGGCTGCCGCAAGCGCGGACGCCACGAGCGACCGGCGGCTCTTCATAGCGGTGCCTCGCCGGTCTCGGCCCCGGGAGCTTCGGCCTCTTCCGCAAGCTCCTCGACTTTCGCCGCGAGATACCGGCTCCGGCCCCACAGAAGGAAGGCGACCATGGTCGCGAGCAGGAACATCCCGAACCACGTGATGTTTCGCCCGATCGCGAGCGCACGGTCGAAGTTCGAGGCGAATACACGGCCGAGGAAGAGCATCAGCAGCGTGTAGACGGCGGCGCCGACGAGCATCCAGGTCTCGAACACCCACACGCGCATGCGTGAGACACCGGCGATGACCGGGACGAAGTTCTTGAACACCGCCGCGAAGCGCGAGAGCACGAGCGTCTTGTCGCCGTGACGCTCGAAGTACTCTTCGGCAGCAACGATGCGGTCCTCGTCGAAGAAGCGACCGCCCCAACGCAGCAACGCCGCGCGTCCGCCGCGCATCCCGAACCGGAACGAGAGGTTCGCGCCGATCAGCGCGCCAGCCACGGCGCAGGCAGTCACGAGCACCGGGTCAAGCGAGCCCTTGACCGTCACGAAGCCCGCCGCCATCACGATCGTCTCGCCGGGCATGGCCGAGCCGATCACGAACAGGTTCTCCGCGATAGCGAAGACGAAGACGATGAGGTAGCCCCAGTCGTTTAGAGCCGCGAGGAACCAGTCGAGGACCGCGATGCCGGTCTGCGGGGTCATGAGGCCGGCACCTCGGTCGCCGATGCCGTGAGGTGGCCGAGCCACGCCTGCCACTGCGCGGCGCGCGGATACAGCAGCACAAAGCCGGCGAGCGTGAGCCCGAGCATGACGAGCGCGTCGCCAGCTGAGCGAGTGAAGAGCACAAGAAGCAGGCCGAGGACGCTCGGCGCTGTCGCGAAGCCGACGAGCGACCACGACGTGGAGCGCACGAGCGCACGCGCACGCTCGGCAGGGATCCCGGACGGCGAGGCCGGAATGCGACGGGTAAACGAGCGGCCGAAGAGCACCGACCCGATCGCAAGCGCGGTGAGCGCGGAACGCATGCCCGGCGGGGCAGCAGAGGCGGTGCCGCCGGCACGTGCCTGCGAGACCACGATCAGCGCGAAGGGAGCCAGGAAGGCGGGAGCGGAAGCACGCATCCAGTGAAGGTACGCGTCGCGGATCGACGCTTCGGCGTCAGGCACAGGGTCCTCTCCGTGGGATCCGTCATCAAGGGGTATCAGGTCATGCGTTCATCTAGCCCGAAATCAGCGGGCGGGGCAAGCGCGATCGCACTGGAGGACACGGTGTCGACACCTGTGGCAGCAAGGGACGCAAGACGCTCGAAACGGATGCCTCCCGATGCCTCGATCTCGCACGTGGCGCCGGCGTTGCGAAGCGAGCGAACGCCTGAGGAGAGCGCGGTGTCATCGAAGTTGTCGAGCATCACGATGTCGGCGCCGGCGCGGGCAGCCTCAAGCGCCTGCTCGAGCGTGTCGGCCTCGATCTCCACCCGCAACCCGGGGGCAGCCTCGCGCGCGGCCGCTACCGCGGCGCTCACGCTGCCCGCATGCGCGAGGTGGTTGTCCTTCACGAGCACCATGTCCCACAGTCCGGCCCGGTGGTTATGCGCGCCTCCGACGGCGACCGCATACTTAGAGAGCGCGCGTAGGCCCGGCAGCGTCTTGCGGGTGTCGTGCACGCGCAACCGCTCGCCGGCCGCTGTCTGCCAGCGGTTCGCCTCCTCGGCGATGCCCGAGAGGACCATGAGGAAGTCGAGAGCGGTTCGCTCGGCGGCAAGGACGATGCGCGCGTTGCCTTCCACCTCCAAGACGCCGGTGCCTGCCGACACGTGCGCGCCCTCGGCAACGAGCGGCAGCACCTCGACATCGTCGGGCGCCCCCACCGCATCGGCGAGCATCTCGAAGACGCGGGCCGCGACCGGCAGCCCGCACACGACGCTATCCGAGCGCGCGACCACGACGCCCCTGAACCGCGCGGTCGCCGGCACCACTGCCGAGGAGGTGACATCGCGACCGAGAAGCTCGAAGTCCGCGACCGCCACGCGCAGGCGACCGGGCGTGACGCCGAGGTCCTCGGCAAGCGCGGCGGCTACCAGGTCATCGACAGGGGGCAGCGGCGGCACCATGCAGCTCACTCCAACCCGAAGGCGACAGCACCGGCTTCGGGCGCCACACCAACCGCGATCTGCCGAGGCTCGCTCGCGCCGCGCGTCCAGCCGAGGCGCGCGCGCCACTGCTTGTCGTCGCGTGTGGGGAAGTCCGAGCGGAAGTGCGTGCCCCGGCTCTCCCGGCGGTACAGTGCGGCGTGCGTGATAAGCCCGGCGACGGTCACCATATTGCGCGCTTCCATGGCATCCACGTTCGGCCCCGGGCCGCCGAGCGACGCCGCGATCGCCGCGAGTTCATCGGCGGCCGCCCTAAGCCCGGCTCCGGTGCGCGTCATACCGACAAAGGTGCTCATCGTCTGCTGGATCGCGGCGCGTGCGGGCCCGGGCGCGCCGGGGACACCGGTGGGGCCCTCGCCCGTCACGCGAACGGCCTGCGACTTGGGGCGCTCGCGCTCAAGCACACGTGCGATGCGCCGGGAAAAGACGAGACCCTCCAAAAGCGAGTTGCTGGCGAGACGGTTCGCACCATGAAGGCCGCTGGCCGACACCTCACCGGACGCGAAGAGTCCCGGGATGGTCGAGCGGCCGTCGACGTCAACGAACACGCCACCGACCATGTAGTGCGCGGCCGGCGCCACCGGCAGCAGGTCGCGTGAGAGGTCGTAGCCGGCGTCCAGGCACGTCTGCCAGATCGTAGGGAAGCGCTGGGCCAGGTGCTCCGCGCCCAGATGGCGAGCGTCAAGCCACACGTTCGGCCGCCCGCAGCGCGCCATCACCTTCTCGATCTCGCGGCTCACCACGTCGCGCGGCGCAAGCTCGGCAAGCGGATGCACACCCAGCATAAAGCGGTGCTCTTCGCAGTCGAGCAGGTACGCCCCATCGCCGCGCAGCGCCTCGGTGATAAGGAACTTCGGGCTCGCGGCGCTGTCGAGAGCGGTGGGGTGGAACTGCATGAACTCCATGTCCGCCAGCTCCGCTCCGGCGCGCCAGGCGGCGGCGATGCCGTCACCCGTCGCGATGCGCGGGTTCGTCGTGACGCGGTAGACCTGCCCGGAGCCCCCGGTGGCGAGCACGGTCGCGCCCGCCCAGACGGCTGTAGGGCGCGTCGCGCCCGGTTCGAGCACGAGAGCGCCGCGGCAACTGCCGTCCTCGCTCAGCAGCAGGTCCACGAGGAACGCGTCCTCGAGCACCTCGATCGCATGGCTGCCGCGTACCACGCCCGAGAGCGTGTCCTGCACCTGGGCGCCGGTCGCGTCGCCTGAGTGCAGCACGCGCGGTAGCGAGTGCCCGCCCTCGCGTGCGAGCGCCACGCGCCCGTTTCGCGAGTGATCGAACGACACGCCCAGCGCGACAAGGTCCCGAAGCGCATCGCGGGCCTCGCCGACGACCGCGCCGACGACCTCGGGCTCGCAGAGCCCCTGCCCGACAACGAGCGTGTCCGAGAGATGCAACTCCACCGAGTCGGTCTCGCCCACCGCGCCGGCGATGCCGCCCTGCGCGTACCAGGTATTCGTCTGTGAGACGTCGCGTTTGGTGACCAGCAACACGTGCGCGAAGCGGGACGCCTGAAGCGCCGCGACAAGCCCGGCGATGCCGCTGCCGACCACGAGCACATCGCACTCACGGTTGTCGAGGGCGGCGGTATCGAATCCGAGCAGGTATCGGGGCCCCGCGGCAGGACCCTCGGCGGACGTATCCATCATCCTACTGCCACCATTCGCTCGACGGCGGCAAGCGCGCGCAGACGCACGTCCTCGGGCACGGTGACTTCTCCGGTCATGTCCCGGACGCAGTCGCGCACCTTGGTGAGATTGGTGAGCTTCATGTTGGGACAGAGCATCTTTGGTTCCAAACCGTAGAAGCGCTTGCCCGGCGCGGCCTTGGCGAGACCGTGCAGCAGGCCGCCCTCGGTCACCACGATGAACTCCTCCGCCGGTGAGACCGCCACATGCCTGCGCATGCCGCTCGTGGAGAGCACGGCGTCAGCGAGCGCGTTCACCTCGGGGCGGCACTCGGGATGCGTGAGCACCTCGGCAAGCGGATGGATGTCCATCATCTCGACGACCATCGCCGGCGTGACGGCGTCGTGTATCGGGCAGAAGCCGTCCCACGCGATGATCTCGACCTCCGGCAGCTGCGAGCCAACCCACGCCGCCAGGTTGCGGTCGGGAGCGAACAACACCTTCGGCACGCCGAGCGAGCGTACGACCTCGACCGCGTTGGCCGAGGTGCAGCAGATGTCGGTCTCGGCTTTGACTGCCGCCGAGGAGTTCACATACGTCACAAGCGGCAGGCCGGGATGAGCTGCCTTGAAGGCACGGGCCTGCTCGGCGGTGATCATGTTGGCCATCGGACAACCGGCTCTTGGCTCGGGCAGGAGCACAGTACGCTCCGGTGAGAGGATCTTCGCGGTCTCGGCCATGAAGTGCACGCCGGCGAAGACGATGACCGACGCGCTCGTGGCCGCCGCTTCACGCGACAGGCCGAGCGAGTCGCCCACGAACGAGGCGACGTCTTGCACCTCCGGGCGCTGATAGTTGTGCGCAAGG